>NZNL01000068.1 GCA_002694855.1 Gammaproteobacteria bacterium | reverse complement strand
GCTGAGTTGCTGATGAAACGTCATATTTCCAGTGCAAAATCAACTTTATTAAATCAATTAAATCAAATAGATAAAGAATATAATTAACATGAAAAATCCTTCTCCAGGAGAAAGGTTCAGAAAAGCTCTCAAGAGCCATACTCCCTTGCAAATCGTAGGCACAATTAACGCTTATTGCGCCATGCTGGCGGAAGACGCAGGACATGATGCAATCTATCTGTCCGGTGGTGGTGTCGCAAATGCATCCTATGGGTTCCCAGATCTTGGTATTACCAGCCTGAATGACGTAATTATCGATGTGGAACGCATTTGTAATGCATCAGACCTACCCCTATTGGTCGATATCGATACCGGTTGGGGAAGCGCCTTTAACATCGCACGCACTATCAAGGCTATGGAGAGGGCCGGCGCTGCAGCTGTGCATATTGAGGATCAAGTTTCTCAGAAGCGCTGTGGTCATCGCCCCAACAAAGCAATTGTTAGCCCAGAAGAGATGGTAGATCGCATCAAAGCTGCGTCTGATAGCAGAAGTGATGAAGATTTCGTTATCATGGCTCGCACTGATGCGCTGGCTGTGGAAGGCATGAACGCCGCCGTTGAAAGAGCCATAGCTTGTGTGGAAGCAGGCGCGGACGCTATCTTCCCTGAAGCTGTTTTGGAATTGGAACAATATCGTCAATTCGCCAGCGCCGTGAATGTGCCCATACTCGCCAATATTACAGAGTTCGGAAAAACCCCGCTATTTAACTGCCAGGAATTAAATGAAGCCGGAGTGGCAATGGTGCTCTACCCTCTCAGTGCCTTCAGGGCTATGAGCAAGGCGGCTTTGGAGGTTTATCAGACAATCTCCAGAAATGGAGATCAATCGAGGATTGTAGACACAATGCAAACACGAGCAGAATTATACGAAGTCCTCGGTTATCACGCCTACGAAGAAAAACTAGATGCACTTTTTAACAAGGGGAATTATAAATAATAGAAAGTTAAAGTATTGATTTAGTCTTACGATCGCAAAATAACAAATTCCAGTTCAGATGATAAGCGAATAGTCCGGAGACAAAATATGATGGACTTGCAATACAACCTAATGTTTTAAGGCAGTTCCAAAGTAAATTTAATCTATTGATTCTAAATTTTTTTAGCCATTTTTATTACGTGAAAGTAAATTCAATAAGCCAAAAAATAGAGTAAATAAAAATGACGAAAATCCGTGTTTTAATTAACAATGATTTTGATGAATGGTTAGAAATTTATCGGTTTTACGCTGAACATTACGAGGTTCAATTAACAGAAGATGTTGTGAACACAACTTGGGGTTGGTTGATGGATAGGACGCATCCATTGAAGGGTTTAGTTGCTGAAGTTGATGATCGTCTAATTGGTCTAGCCCATTACAGAGCGATGCCGCGACCTTTGTGGGGAAAAAATATTGGCTTTCTAGATGATATAATCGTCGCTCCTGCCTTTAGAGGAAGTGAAGCAGCAAAATTGCTTTTGAATGAGCTTAAATCAATCGGCTGTAGGGAAAAATGGGGTACCGTACGTTGGATAACAAGAGATAACAATTATCGTGCTCGTGCACTTTATGACAAAGTTGCACTAAAAACTGATTTAAATATCTATGAGATGAATTGTGGAGATTAAGATATCGATAAAAAGCTAGGTGGGCCTGGTCTGCGAGGCCAGGTTGCAGGTGAAACTTCACTTTGCACAGTAGGTAAAACAGGGACTGGCCTTACTTATCGAGGCCTCGATATTTCTGTCCTAGCAGAAAAGGCGAAATTTGAGGAAGTTGCACATTTACTACTTCGAGATCAGCTACCAAATCAAGAACAACTAGATAATTATGTAAATAAAATTAGATCTTTACGGGATTTACCCCAAGCGCTTAGGGATGCATTGGAGAGGATACCTGTCTCTGCACATCCGATGGACGTCATGCGAACAGGTTGCTCAATGCTGGGCAACCTAGAACCNGAGATTTCTTTCGAACAGCAGGATGAAGTGATTGACCGACTCCTCGCCGTCCTTCCCTCGATCATTTGCTATTGGTATTGCTTCTCCCACGAAGGAAAACGCATAAACACAGCCTTAGATGATGACTCAATTGGTGGCCATTTTCTCCACATGCTAAGTGGCGAACCACCCAACGACNTGTTCCGTCAGGTGATGAATGTGTCTCTGATTCTNTATGCTGAACATGANTTCAATGCATCAACCTTTACCGCCCGGGTCTGCGCCTCAACCATGTCAGACATGTATTCTTGTATTACCGGCGCTATCGGTAGTCTAAGGGGCCCATTGCACGGAGGCGCAAATGAAGCGGCAATGGATATGATTGAGAAATGGTCCTCCCCTGACGATGCAGAAAAGGGGCTTCTCGCCATGCTGGAGCGTAGAGAAAAAGTCATGGGTTTCGGTCATGCTATTTACCGAGAATCTGACCCTCGTAACCTGATCATCAAAGGTTGGGCGAAAAATCTCGCCAATCAGGTAGGTGATGCGNTGCTTTACCCTGTTTCTGAGCGATGTGAAGAAGTAATGTGGCGGGAAAAAAAATTGTTCTGTAATGCAGATTTTTTCCATGCTTCGGCATACCATTTCATGGACATCCCAACAAAGCTATTTACCCCTATCTTCGTAATGTCCAGAGTAGTAGGTTGGGCGGCCCATGTTAAGGAACAACGAGCCAACAACCGAATCATTCGGCCTAGTGCTGACTACACAGGTCCTGAGACGGCAGAATGGGTAGACATCCAAAATAGATAGCAGATAACTACGGCAAATATCCAGCTTCTCTTTAATTAAGGAGACTTTACTTTCTCAGGTAATTGGGGCCNGGATGAGCCTTTCCTGCNAATCCAGATTNNCGTAATAAACAAGATATTTTACATGCAATTTATTAANTAACTATTTGATTTTTANTNTTTAAAATGACTGATAATGTAGATTTAAATGCTCGCCCGGAACCCGATCAGGTGCTCCTAGATATCGCCGATTACGTNTGTGACTACNAGATCGAATCAGCAGATGCCTATGATACNGCCAGGTATTGTTTGATGGACGCACTTGGCTGTGCNTTCCTGTCTCAGCGATTCCCGGAATGCACAAAGTTACTGGGCCCGCTCGTCGAAGGCACGCTAGTTCCTAACGGTGCCAGGGTTCCGGGAACCCAGTTCCGTTTAGATCCGACTAAAGCGGCTTGGGATATTGGCTGTATGATCCGGTGGCTAGACTACAATGATACCTGGCTGGCAGCCGAATGGGGCCACCCCTCTGATAACCTCGGTGCGATCTTGGCAGTNGCCGATTTTGTTTCCCAGCAAAGAGTTGAAACTGGAAGCGCACCGCTAACCATGCGTGATGTACTTACGGCTATGATAAAAGCTCATGAAATTCAGGGTGTTATCGCACTTGAGAACAGTTTTAACCGTGTGGGTTTATGTCATGTATTGCTGGTTCGTGTGGCTTCCACAGCTATAGCCACACATATGTTAGGGGGTACACGGCAACAGATAATCGATGCCCTGTCTCAGGCCTGGTTGGACGGCTCTAGTTTGCGTACTTATCGGCATGCTCCAAATGCTGGTCCTCGCAAATCATGGGCTGCCGGCGATGCCACCTCTCGGGGTGTTCGCCTTGCAGATCTGACCCTCCGGGGTGAAATCGGTTATCCCAGTGCGCTAACAGCGCAAACATGGGGTTTTTACGACGTTTCTTTTAACGGGAATACTTTCTCTTTTTCAAGGTCTTATGGATGTTATGTAATGGAAAACATCCTATTTAAAATTTCTTTCCCCGCTGAATTCCATTCACAAACTGCGGCGGAGGCAGCCGTGAAACTACATCCTCTAGTGAAAGACCGCCTCGATAACATTGAAAGAATAGTCATTCACACGCAGGAATCTGCAATCCGCATTATTAGTAAAGTTGGGCCTCTCAATAATCCTGCCGATCGCGATCATTGTTTGCAATATATGACAGCTGTTCCACTGGCCTTCGGCAACCTTACTGCGCAGGACTACGAGGATAGCTTCCATAAGGCACACCCTATAATCGATGAACTAAGAGAGAAGATGGAAATCCACGAAGATCCAAGATATACAAGGGAGTACATGGAAGCTGACAAACGCAGTATAGGCAATGCTTTACAAATTTTTTTCAAGGACGGAAATCACACTGATAAAGTGGAGATCGATTATCCAGTGGGTCACAAGCGCAGGCGAAGCGAAGGAATTCCACTATTAGAAAAGAAATTTCAAACTAACTTGGCTAGCCACTTCCCCACCGAGCGATGCAATCATATCTTTTTTCAATGCAAAGATCAGAAGCGGCTTGAGCAAACGCCCGTCAACGAGTTCATGGACTTACTAATGATCTAGAAAGTATCCAGAGTAAACCTGGGTAACAGATAGCAACCATTCCTACGCCACCACAACACGAAAAAACAAAATGATGTTTTTCGGCCAACCTTGAAGCTAGGGAATCAACCCCCCATATAAGAACTTGAAGTAAGTCGTCTTAATTGGAGACTTGCAGACTGGCCTGATCGCTATGATGGGCTTCTCTTTAACCATATTGCTTAAGTACCTATATTTGCCGTCGATTTCGACAAAATTAAGTACTTTAAAGAGGATATGTATATGCATAATTTTGACTTTTCACCTTTGTATCGAACGACTATAGGGTTTGACCACTTGTCCAGCCTACTGAAGACAGTGAGTCGAAGTGACGCCAATTCAAATAGTTACCCACCCTACAACATAGAATTACTGAATAAAGACCAGTACCGAATTACTATGGCCGTAGCAGGGTTTGTAAAAAACGAATTAGATATACAGATAGAACAGCAATTACTTGTTGTCAAAGGCACTAGGCATAATGGAGAAGGCCTAGAAGTCAATTATCTGCATCAGGGTATAGCGGCACGTAATTTCGAGCGCCGTTTCCAGCTCGCGGACCATGTAGAGGTCACTCAAGCGCACTTGAAAAATGGGTTATTGCACATAGATCTGGCACGTGAGATACCGGAAGCTATGAAACCAAAATCAATTCCTATTGAGAGCAATTCGAACAAACTCATTGATGTCGAAGAAACCGAACCCATTGAAAAACGGGACGCTGCCTGAATAGACCTTTTCAGACAATTGTTTCATGCTAAGGAATGGCCCATAGAATGGAATCGTTGAAACTGATTTACAGTTCCCGCTTAAATAGCGGGAACTGCATTTTTTACAATAAGTTTCTTTTTATTACTTAGGGACCTGTACGCCTAAAAGATCGATAGGCAGGCTAATCGAGCATGTGCACAACCAATCCGCTTTTAAGTTTCGGTTCAAACCAAGTGGATTTAGGTGGCATGACTTCATCCGCATCGGCTATTGCCATTAGGCTTTCAACCGAAGTCGGATAAAACGCAACCGCTGCCTGCCATTCTCCAGAGTTAACTCGCTTTTCCAGCTCTTCCAGCCCACGAATACCACCGACAAAATCCACCCGTTTATCGGTACGTTGATTTTTGATGCCCAGTAAAGGCTCAAATACCGTATTTTGCATTATGCTCACATCCAGACTTTCTGTGGGATTGTATTCATCGATTTGGGCTCTAAGCTTGTTGTTTACAGTTAGTTGGTACCAGCAGTTATTCAAATAAAGGCCAAAACATCTCGGTATGCTAGGTTTCGCCATAGTTGCACTTTCTACTTTAAAAACATCAAAGTACTTACCTATGTCATTTAGAAGTCTGGTGGGAAGTATATTGCTTTCAATTTTAACTACGCGATTGTAATCCAGAATCTGGACCTGCTTGTCTGGAAATAACACCACTAGGAAAAAATTATAAGATTCTTCGCCGGTGTGATTTGGATTACGGCCTTGGCATAATCTTTTAATTCGCTGTGCTGCGGCAGATCGGTGATGACCATCTGCTACATATAAATGATTAACTTCATCAAATGCCGTATCTATCTTTGCCACCATGTTCCTGTCTTTAACAACCCAAAACACATGGCGAGTATTGAAATCAGCCTCGAAGTCATATTCGGACTCCGTTTCCATAGTTTGCTCTATAAGCTCATTAACTGCATCAACAGATTTGTAAGTCAGAAATACCGGGCCAACCTGCGCACTTAAGCTTTCCATGTGCCTCACTCGATCATCTTCTTTGTCTGGTCTTGTAAATTCATGCTTCTTAATCAAATTTTTCTCATACGCGTCGACAGACGCTACCGCCACCAGACCAACCTGTTCATGGGTTCCCATTATCTGTTTGTAAACGTAGTAATTGGCTTCCTCATCCAGCTGAAGGACCCCTTGTTCAATAAATTGGTCAAGATTTTCCCGGCCTTTTTGGTAAACCCTCCTGTCATAGGCTGCGGTTTTGCTATCTAAATCTATTTCGGGTTTGTTGATATGCAAAAAACTATAAGGATTGTCCTTCGCAATTTCGGTCGCTTCTTTACGGTTAAGTACATCGTAGGGATGGGAAGCCACTTGACTCGCCAGGGCACGGGTGGGCCTTAGCCCGCAAAAAGGTTTAATGAGTTTCATTTAGTCATTCACAGTTTTGGATTCACCGATTTGAATGTCGGCGCTTGGAAAGTTCAGATAGCTCATTATTCTCAATAAATACGTTGTAGTCTAGCTATGAGGCCGTTTCTGCCAGTTAAGACAGTGCTAATAACTAGTCAACAGTCCGCTGCCTAATCGATTTCTTACCGCTATACAGATCTCTGAGTCTTTAAATCCACGCGCTTGTAAAAAACGAACCAATCGTCTGTAGTCCCTAGAGTCAAAGTTTATTGCTCCGAGTTGACTAATCCTTTTTCCCACCAAGTTATTAGCTATTTCATGCCAGTCATCATCAACGAATAAATAAGAATCGATAATAGAATCTTCGATATGTTTCGTATTTAGGTTGGCTCGTATATTTAAATACCCAAATCCGCGCTTCTTTTTCCAGTAAACATAGGATTCAGTAAATCGTGCATCAGACTGCAGATTTTCGCTACATAGTATATTTATGACATTTTCGATAATCGAACTGTCAGCTTCGGGAAATTTAGATTCTAATTTGTGCTTTAACTCAAAGAAAGAATGTTCTCGACGGGCCAAGAAATCCATAGCGGCCCGTCGGAGAACGGGGACATCTTCAGTATAAAAAGTGATTATGGTAATACTTTGTTGATACCAATCAATTAGGAAACGTTTTTACTTTTCGCATCTGCTAACAACACCACATCTTTACTCGCAGCGATCGCGTCCTTCTCCGCGTTCTTTTTATCGGTATGCTCTCCGAGCAAATCTTTCCTTATAGCACTTTCGATCTCATCAGCGATTTTTAAGTTCTCTTCAAGATAAACGGCTACGTTCTTCTTGCCTTGACCTATCTTTTCATTCTTATAGGAATACCAAGCACCAGATTTTTCAATCAGGTTCTGCTTCACAGCTAGATCAATGACCTCGCCCATATGGTAAATNCCTGTGCCATACATGATCTGAAACTCGGTTTGCCTAAATGGAGGAGCAACTTTGTTTTTTACTACCTTTACACGGGTCTCGTTACCCACGACCTCGTCGCCTTCCTTGACGGAACCGATACGCCGAATATCAAGACGAATAGAAGAATAAAACTTCAGTGCGTTTCCCCCAGTAGTGGTTTCAGGAGAACCAAACATTACACCGATTTTCATACGAATNTGGTTGATAAAGATGACTAACGTGTTGGAGTTTTTAATGTTTGCGGTCATNTTACGTAGTGCTTGAGACATCAGTCGAGCCTGCAAGCCCATGTGGCTATCACCCATATCGCCTTCGATTTCTGCTCTAGGGGTCAAAGCTGCTACCGAGTCTATGACTACTACGTCAAGAGCACCGGAACGAACTACCATGTCACATATTTCTAATGCCTGTTCCCCGGTATCTGGTTGACTAACCAATAAATTATCTACATCCACGCCGAGCTTCTGAGCATAGATCGGATCTAACGCATGCTCTGCATCTATGAAAGCACAACTGCCGCCAGCTTTCTGAGCTTCCGCAATGACTTGTAAGGTTAATGTTGTCTTACCGGACGATTCCGGCCCATAGATTTCGACGATTCGACCTCGGGGTAACCCACCAATACCCAGCGCCACATCTAAACCTAGTGAGCCAGTAGAGATTGCGGGAATAGGCTCACGCTCAGTATCTCCGAGTCGCATCATGGAACCTTTGCCAAATTGCCTTTCGATTTGCGACAACGCTGCCGCCAGAGCTTTCTCTTTACTACTGTTATCTTCGATCATAGTTGTATCCTTGGTTACCTTAACAACTGATGCTGATTCCATGAGTAATGCAGTCGTTTCATTCATTTTAATACTCGGTGATCCGAGCCTTATTAGTAGTCTGTTCCCTGCTACCAGCCACCGTTTGGGCAGGCCCTAAAAAGATTCTGCCACATTTGGTCGGCTAAATTAGATATTGGACTTTGCTTACACTGATCTTCGACTTTAACTTAGTTTTCACTTCCATCAGCGGGCCTTAAAGCACAAAGGATAATACCTAACCCAGCCATATCCGTTTACAAAATTTACTAATTTGCTGTATATATAAACAGTGCTTATTAAATCAAAAAAATACTGTATATACAAACAGTATATTGGCAAAAATTCAATATCCTTTAATTTTTTGTTCGTTCCCTTGAGTTTCCTGACCCCCGCTAGTCAGTCTACTAAAGTTAATGTACCTTCAAGCGCGGCTATCACCGCAGCAAGCCGCACCGCCTCGCGCTCACCGTTAAAGCAAAAACATCTAGACAAGGTCTTGCCTTCCCACTGCCAAGCGATCCATACCGTACCTACAGGTTTTCCAGCGCTATCGCCATCGGGACCGGCAATCCCACTAACAGCTACCGCAACATTGGCGCGACTATTCTTAATGGCTCCACTTGCCATGGCTAGCACCACTTCTTCGCTCACTGCACCCGGACCATCATATTCGAAATAGCTAGAAGGTACTTCCAGCAAGTGCTGCTTGGCATTGTTGGAATAAGTCACGAATCCCGTGTCGAACCAGTTCGAACTACCCGCTAGAGCTGTCAGAGATTCAGCTACCCATCCCCCAGTGCAAGATTCGGCAGTGGCCATAATGAGTTTTTTAGCAAGCAACCTATTGGAGAGCCGCTTCACAAGATCTGGGATGCAAGAAACAGAGTATTTAGTCATGAACCTATCTTATCGAGAAGCTCAACCGAAGCAAATAGGGACTGTAAGTTACTCTGATCCTTTTGGACTTTCACGATGTTTGATAAGCAACAAACCCAGATCAAGATCCTATCAAATCATGCATTCGATCCGATTAAAAACCTCAAAATCAGAAAGGGAAATTAGATTCACAAATCAAATAACTCTGTTTTCATTGAATCGTGTAGAATCACCGATTCGTACTAACAATAATCAAGTTACACAATATTGACCGACGAGCAATCACACACCCCAATGATGCAACAGTACTTGCGCATCAAGGCTCAGCATCAAGACAACTTATTATTCTATCGCATGGGAGATTTCTATGAGCTCTTCTATGACGACGCTAAAGCTGCAGCGGACATGCTCGACATCACCCTCACAGCCCGCGGAAAATCTGCTGGTCAGCCGATTCCTATGTGTGGAATACCTTTCCATGCCGTCGACCGCTACCTAGGGAAGTTGGTAGACGCCGGTGTCTCCGTAGCAATATGCGAACAGATCGGTGACCCTAATAGTACAAAGGGCCCTGTGGAGCGACAAGTTGTGCGGATTATCACACCTGGCACTGTCAGCGATGAGGCATTGTTGGACGAGAATAAGGACAGCTGTTTAATGGCTGCGTATGTAGACCAACAATCAGTTACTTATGGGCTTGCCCTGATGGACATTAATAGCGGGCGTTTCGTGCTCAGCGAAGTGAATGGGGAAGACACATTTCTAAATGAAATCGAGCGCATCAAACCAGCGGAGATTTTATTAAGTGAAGAATCAAATCATGCCTATGCGTCATTGAATCACCCCGCCAAGCGCAAGCGTCCTATATGGGAGTTCGAACTAGATAACGCTGTTCGATTACTCGCCCAACATTTCAACACCCGCGATCTGGCTGCATTCGATTGTCAGGAGATGCACATTGCAATACAGGCAGCTGGTTGCCTGCTGCAATACGCCAAGGAAACACAAAAGCGCGAGTTGCCCCATATCCAAGGCATTCGAGTTGAAAAATTAAAAGATAGTGTAGTACTTGATGCTGCGAGCAGACGTAATCTGGAATTAGATACCAAACTCTCAGGTGGTCATGACAACACCCTGGTCGCGATCATGGATAACACTTCCACCACCATGGGAAGTCGATTGCTGACTCGCTGGATAAATCGACCGTTACGACATCGTCAAAAACTGCAATCACGGCAAGACGTAGTGGCGGCTCTGATCGAAGACTATCGTTTCGAGAAAGCAGGGCANCATCTACGGAAAATCAGCGATCTGGAGCGCATCCTAGCTCGTTTGGGCATGCGTTCCGCTCGTCCCAGAGACCTTACCAGATTCCGAGAAAGCTTACTTGCCCTTCCTGCATTACAGAAATTACTCGAAGAAATAGACTCTAAAGCAGTGCACCAGTTANCTCCACGCATTGCGCTGTTTCCAGAACAAACTTCCTTACTCGAACGAGCTATAACTGAGAATCCACCAGTGGTAATCCGAGAAGGCGGCGTGATCGCGACTGGTTACGATATTGAACTGGACAAGCTAAGAGATCTTAGCAGCAATGCTGGTCAGTATTTGGTCGACCTTGAGGTAAGAGAAAAAGAGCGAACCGGCCTGAGCACACTAAAAGTTGGCTTCAATCGAGTACACGGTTACTACATTGAAGTGAGTAAAGGCCAGTCTAAGAATGAACTTCCTGCGGAGTATGTTCGTCGCCAGACGCTTAAAAATGCGGAACGATACATTACACCAGAATTGAAAGAATTCGAGGACAAGGCACTGAGTTCTAAAAGCAANGCACTAGCNCGCGAGAAAGACCTTTACGATGCGCTGCTGGATAANNTGGCTGAAGAACTCGGTAGGCTCATTATTAGTGCAGAAGCCATCGCCGAACTAGATGTTCTAAACAACTTTGCGGAACGCGCTGCTAACCTAGATTACACTCGCCCAACTTTGGTAGATGAGCCAGGTATTATCATCGAGAACGGCCGACATCCCGTTGTGGAACAGGCCATNGNAGACACCTTTGTGGCTAATGATCTCTGCCTTAACGAGCAACAGAAAATGCTGATCATAACCGGCCCAAACATGGGTGGTAAATCNACCTATATGCGCCAGACAGCGCTGATTGTANTACTGGCNTTGTGCGGCAGCTGGGTACCAGCCAGTATGGCTNGCATCGGGCCTATTGACCGAATTTTTACTCGCATCGGATCTTCCGATGATTTAGCCGGAGGTCGATCTACCTTCATGGTAGAGATGACCGAAACTGCCAATATCTTGCATAACGCTACTCCCCTTAGTCTCGTATTGATGGACGAGGTTGGCCGTGGGACCAGTACTTTCGACGGCCTTTCTTTNGCTTGGGCNGCTGCANTATANATAGCTGAGAAACTGCAAGCATATACCCTATTCGCCACCCANTATTTTGAACTTACCANCCTACCNGCNAGTTATGAAAATATCGTCAATGTNCATATGGACGCCATAGAGCATGANGATGGAATTGTCTTTCTCCANGCCTTGAAGTCAGGCCCAGCGAATCAGAGCTACGGGCTCCAAGTAGCGAAGCTGGCTGGTGTCCCCCTGTCTGTTATAACCCAGGCAAAAAACAAACTAACTCAGTTGGAAAATGAATCACTGACTGGCGGTATTCAGCAAGAACAAAAGCCCCAATCCGGACAGACCAACCAACGGGCTCAAGGAGATCTTTTTGTTTTAAAGGCGGCTCCAGCTATAGAGTACCTCAAACGCCTAAATCCTGATGAGATCACCGCTAAAGAAGCTTTATCGATACTCTATGAGCTTAAGAACAAAACCGCCGAGTGAATGAGAAAATACCGAAAAAACCTGCTAGAATGCGTGCCGCATAACACGTGGGACAGGNAAGACTGGTANAANGCTATTGCTACAAGGTATNAANNAAAAGGATTGAGGAGAGATGACGTTTGTAGTTGGCGATGGTTGCATCCGCTGTAANCATACTGATTGTGTCGAAGTCTGCCCGGTAGACTGTTTCTATGAGGGCCCAAATTTCCTNGTAATTCANCCCGATGAATGNATTGACTGCGCTCTGTGTGAACCTGAATGCCCGGTAGACGCNATTTACGCCGAAGACGANTTNCCCGAAGATCAACAGGAATTTCTGCAACTCAATGCTGANTTANCAGAANAATGGCCCAACNTNACNGAGAAAAAAGAGCCGTTGCCAGACGCTGAAGAATGGGCCGANAAATCNAATAAGCGGGAATACCTAGAAAGATAAACTAATCGCTGGTTTATATGAATTTAACTAGCGGTGAGGCAGCAGGCCGGTGGGATCCACCGATTTCCCGTCAAACCGAATTTCGAAATGCAACATCGATATGCCGTTTGAACTGTTGCCAACCTCGGCAATCTTGTCTCCCTCCTTCACATGGATACCTTCGCCGACCAACATCCTACTGTTATGCGCATAAGCACTAAGATAACGGTCATTATGACGGATGATAATCAGGTTACCACTACCCTGTACTCCACGTCCGGAATATACCACATCGCCACTGCTGGCCGCGAAAACCGGGTCGCCTAGCTTGCCTCCAATATCGATTCCTTTGTTCATATCGGCTTCGAAGCCCCGTATTACTTTTCCCCCATGAGGCCATCGCCAGTTCGGCTTCTCGCTATTGCTACCAATAGCCCGTCGTATTAAATCACCAGCACGCGAAATACTGCCCTGCGCGCGAGCTACTGAGTTATTAATGCTCGGCTCACCAATGTTGGTGCTGGTTATCGAACTACTGCGGGCTATCTGGGGAGTATTGAGATCAATTTCTTGCCCAACAAAAATTGTATACGGCGAATTTAAATTGTTAGATGTCGCCAGACTGCGAAAATCTAAATCGTGCTGAAATGCAATAGAAAACAGCGTATCACCAGCCCGCACACGATAGATTTGTGAAGCCAAAATGCCTGCTTGGGATGAATCTACGACAGCAACTGAATCTCTAGGAGTGTTATTACCTCTATCCGGCGCCGAATCGTCTATGATTATCGGAGCCCTTACCAACTGGCGTTCACCCTGTTCCGAGACAGGTGCCTGGTAACCGCCGCATGCAGCAATGATGATGGACAAGGTCACCAAGCTAACCCGGTTACACAGATTTTTAGTGATCGACAATACTAATTTCACAAGTCTTTCCTAAATTCAAAACTATTACTTCCGGAGGGCATGGTAATAGGATGCCCTGCGGAGCAGAAATACAACGGTAACACCCGCCATAAAACTCAATGCTGCGAAAGCAAGCATGGGTTCATTTCCAGTGATCTCTAGATAGTTTAACGGCAAGACATTCGTAGTTTGTAATGGATGTTCCCTACCTTCTCTGCCTACGTAGGAGCTAAGTACCCTTTGCCAAGGCCACAGAATAAATATCGATCCTAAAAGGATGCCAGAGATGAACCCATAGGTAAGCTGGTAATAATAACGAAGCACCCAGGCCAGTAATCTTGAAAAAGCTAACAGCCCTATAATACAGCCAACGGCAAAGTCTAGGATGATCAACAGCTGCATCCCCACCAACGCAGTGAGCATGTGTTGATAGACACCCAACAACAGTAGAATGAATGCACCGGAAAGTCCCGGCAATATCATTGCACATATGGCAACCATGCCACTAAAGAAGACATACGCAAAAGTTACATCGACAGTGCGGGGACCTAGGTTACTGAGGAGAAACGCCAACAAAAAACCAACAACGAGCGAANCAATATTATTCCAATCTAAAAAATAATATTCACCTTTCAACAGATACACGGAAGCCATTACCAANCCAATGAAAAAGGCCATTAATGCCTCAAAATAATTATCCAGCAGGAACAGCACAGTACTGGCTGAGGAAAGCAAACCAGTCAGAATACCCAGCCCAAGTAGTAGCAGAAAAGCGCCGTCTACGCGCTGCCAAAAAGCAAATAGATGTCCTCCAAGGAGTAACTTGCAAGCAGTCCAGTCTATCGCTCTGATGGCAAAAATAAGTCGACTATAAATATTAGTAATTACCGCAACTGTTCCCCCCGATATACCGGGCACGGAATCACCGAGTCCCATTGCTACGCCCTTTAGGAAGAATAATGCACCGGACGACGTACTAAACTCTGACGTCACCTTATGCCGAGTTTGATCTCCTTGCGTATCTGACACCATGAATAGAATACCTTAGCTATTGGTGCAATTGCCCCTTTAGTAGTGGCACAAACCGTACCAGATCCAGCACACCTTCGTTAAACTCATTACCTTGTTTGGTTATAAGTTTTAGCTCTTGACGGCCCTCCCCACCCACAGGAATAATTAGCCGCCCTCCTTCAGCTAACTGATCCAGTAATTCATGAGGCACAGTCTGCGGAGCCGCAGTCGCGAGAATGGCATCGAAGGGTCCTTTTTCCTCCCAGCCCAAACTTCCATCATCATGTTTGTAATCAATATTGCGTAGACCCAAGAGTTTCAGGTTCTTCTTGGCACGATTTAATAGTGGCTTGATTCTCTCTATCGTGTACACCTTTTTAGCTAGAGAAGCCAATATAGCTGTCTGATACCCACTACCAGTACCTATCTCAAGAGCCTTATTCAGTTTTCCGCTCGCAACACAGGCTTCGGTCATGCGTGCCACAATATACGGCTGGGAAATCGTCTGATTGTGCCCAATAGGCAGCGCCACATCCTCATAAGCACGATGGGCTAAAGCTTCATCAAGGAATATATGCCGCGGAGTGGAGCGCATGACGTCGAGCACCTCCATACTCTTAATGCCCTGGTCTAATAATCGCCCTAATAATCGTTCACGAGTCCGCTGCGAAGTCATGCCAATGCCATTCAGATTATATTTACTATTCAATATTCCANACCGCCATTACTGAATTAATTTGTNGTGCACAACTCACGCAACAAACTGGTTGCATAGGCTCCTCGAGGAAGCGTGAACTGTAGTTTAAGCTCTTGCGGTACCGACCAATGCCANTGGAGATGAGTTGGAACAAAACGTAATGGTCGGCGAGCAGCTTTTAAGCCAAAAACAGTTAGTCCGTCTATCAACGTTTGGAATTTTGCCAGAACTTCGTCTTCGATGCGTGCCGCCATGGCACTGCTTATATATTTCTCCTNGGGAGCGTGTTCGCCAGCTAAAGGCCCTGAAATGTGGATATCGAAGCCATCCAGTCGCTGCTGTAATTTCTCGTCCCAGCNTCCTTCCTCTAATATAAAATATCGACTGGTCCCTCCTAGGTTCAAAACGTCCCCTAGCACAAACTGATTCCAGTTAGNCTGATGGATACGCTCTGATAGTACCTGGTTAAACAAATAGGCACGCGCTGCAGAGAACAACATACTGCGCCTCCTGCGGGCTTTTACATTGATTCTTCTATTCCCATCCAAATCCATTTCTGCCCGAAATAAGCACATTACCTGAGCAAGGTTGCTCATATCGTTCCCGAAGCGCTGCGGTCCAAAATAGTTAGGCACTCCCGNAGTTTCAATCGAGCGCAGTCTTTCCTCAAAGATCGATTTATGACCTTGACACTGGCGCAATAAGACCTCGAAACGATTGCTTCTATGGCTACCAACCTTCAGTTTACGACTATTGCGCTGAGTATCCAGAATTTGTAGAAAACCACANTCGATTTCTTTCAGTCTTTGCTCGTTTATCCGAGTAAGTGGCACACTGAACCATTGGGTGCACTCCCCTCGCTTATCTTTCATACCGCTGTACCCAACGTTGCTAAGGCTAGACCTGCATATTGATGCTAAGCGCCTAGCGACATCANCCGTAGATAGATCTGTTTTCCGAATACGCAGGTAGAGATGCTCCCCATCGCCGCTGAGCGGAAAGCCCAGTTCCTCGTTCACCCTGAAATCCACAAACTGTTGTTTGATCAATGCACTTATATCGGGTGCGCGACTAACATAGTTAAGTTCACTTAACGAAATAAAATCCTGTTCTTCTCTTATAGAGCTGTCCATTGAATCAAGCATTGGTATGCATCAANACTACAGCGTGACAGGCCATCCCTTCTTTACGGCCAATATAACCAAGCTGTTCGGTAGTAGAGGCCTTTAGGTTTACCCGGTCAGAATCCATCTGGAGCAGACTACTCAGACTATCACGCAACTCATAGCGATAAGGACTCAGTTTGGGCACCTGAGCAATGACAGTGACATCGACATTTACNAGNCGAAACTGNTTTTTATCCGCCAATTGCAATACCCGTTCCAATAGCTCAGCACTGTCGATACCTGCCAGTGCCGCATTGTTACTAGGAAAGTGCTCGCCAATATCACCGATCGCCATGGCTCCAAGCATGGCATCACAGACAGCATGCAGAACAAGGTCACCATCGGAATGGGCTTCTAAACTAAGCTCTTCGGGTATTAAACGGCCCGCTAGCTTAAGAGGCTTGCTGATATCGAAATTCTCGGTGAATCGATGTACATCGAAACCGTGCCCTATTCGCATGCTGTCGGCCTTCATAGAATGTTTTCCGTCCTAGCCCGTTCAGATTGGTTTATCTAGTGCGCAATTTTCTAATTCCTAACTTTTTAAGTTAAGAATCATGCCCGCCAGCACTAAGTCCGATTCATGGGTAATCTTGATATTGAGTTTGCTGCCTTCAACCATCCGCGGTCGATATCCCATAAACTCCATCGCCGCCGCTTCGTCTGTTATCGTTAGTCCTTGGGCCTCGACTCTCTCCATAGCCTCTTTAAGCAATCCATAACGAAACATCTGAGGAGTCAAAGCATTCCAGTAATTATTGCGATCGATAGTTGTTTGGACTTCTTGCTCTCCAGTTACCTGCTTTAACGTATTATCTAAGGTATAGCCAAGTAGTCCACCTACGTTATGGGTTCGTAAGGCAATGATCAATTTTTCAATGTCAGAGACTTCAACGCAAGGCCGAACCGCATCATGAACTAACACCCAATCATCCGCATTTGCTTCATCATCTAGCGCTAGCAGAGCATTTAATACAGACTGCTGACGCTCTTGACCCCCCAGCACGCACTCGAGTTTTTTATCAACCTCTAATGAAAGCTCCTTCCAATTATTGTCTTCGGGGTGAATTACAACAATGATCTTTTTAATAGCGCTAACACTAGCCAGGCGCTGCAGAGTCAGCGAAATTATAGGCACCCCGTTTACAGGCAGGTACTGTTTGGGTGTGTTCGATCCAATGCGACGACCGATGCCAGCCGCTGGCAGAATAGCCCAAATTGTCATAGTAGAATCTTCTAAGTCCTGTGGTTAATAACCCCATAGTACAAGCGTTATTTTTCAATCAATAGGTAGAAAGTCTCGCCATCTTCAATCATTCCAAGTTCCGATCTGGCTCGCTCTTCCACGGCTTCCAATCCATTCTTCAGATCCAGCACTTCGATTTCAAGCAGCCGATTACGTTCTGCCATTTCCTTATTAACCGCGCCCTGAACATCTAATTCAACCTCCAACATATTCAGCGCGCGTATACTATTCTCACCAATCCATAACTGGTATTGTAGCGCGCAAAAGATGCTACCCAGTAGCACATAGAGAATCTTCATGTATGTTATCCCCTATCGTTGACCGGTAAACCGTTCAAACTCTTTCAACCCATTGTAAACTGACGTATCACCCAGTTCCTCTTCAATACGCAGTAGCCTGTTGTACTTGGCCACCCTGTCTGACCTGCACAAAGAACCAGTCTTTATCTGTCCGGCCGCCGTTCCGACTGCAAGGTCAGCTATCGTCGTGTCCCCAGTCTCACCGGAGCGATGCGAGATCACTACCGTATAACCTGCTTTCTTCGCCATGTTAATAGCGGCCAGCGTCTCTGTAAGCGAGCCGATTTGGTTGAATTTAATGAGTATAGAATTGGCCACATTCTCAATTACTCCTCGCTGCAAAATACTGGTATTAGTGACAAATAAATCATCACCTACTAATTGAACTTTATCGCCTATTTGAGCTGATAATTTAGCCCACCCAACCCAATCCGACTCATCCATGCCATCCTCAATAGACAAAATGGGATAACGCTTGGCCAGGCCTTGAAGGTAGTCAGCAAATTCACTCGAATTATAGGTTTTGTTCTCACTTTTGAGTCGGTATTTGCCATCTCTGTGGAACTCAGACGCAGCACAATCAAGTGCCAGGTACATATTCTGCCCAATCTTAAGCCCTGCTAGTTCGACTGCCTGTAATATGACATCCAGCGCAGCTGCGTTTGAAGGTAAATTGGGTGCAAACCCTCCCTCATCTCCCACTGCAGTGCTTAGCCCTTGTTTATTGAGCACTGATTTCAGTGAATGAAATACTTCTGCACCGAAACGTAATGCCTCCGAGAAGCTTGGGGCTCCGGTAGGCTGGATCATAAATTCTTGAATATCGATGTTATTATCCGCATGCTCACCACCATTGATAATATTCATCATTGGGACTGGCAGCGAATACTGCCCCTCAGTACCATTTAGCCTAGCAATGTAGACATACAGAGGCACACTGGTTTCCAATGCTGCAGCCTTGGCCGCAGCCAGCGATACAGCTAAGATGGCATTAGCGCCAAGATTAGACTTATTATCAGTTCCATCCAGATCTAGCATTGCCTGGTCCAGTGCCACTTGATCGGTAACATTCATACCAACAAGCTTGCGTCTAATAGCAGTGTTCACGTTTTGAACAGCGCTTAGCACTCCCTTCCCCAGATAACGATTTGGATCCTTATCCCTAAGTTCAAGTGCTTCCCGTGACCCGGTCGATGCCCCTGAAGGAGCACAGGCGCGGCCAACGGTTCCGCTCCCTAGGATGACATCCGCTTCCACGGTTGGATTACCCCGTGAATCCAGTATTTCACGAGCTTTAATTTGTTTTATTTCGGACATTTTATTACCCAAGACATGTTTTTAAACCAAAGAACAAAGTCAGGACACTAGACAGTGTCAATGGGTGGCAAAGATTTGATCAATTCATCCAAAGCCTTCATTTGTTCCAGGAATATTTTCAAAGTGTCCAAACGTAAAGCACAGGGCCCATCACACAAAGCCTGATTAGGATCTGGGTGTGCCTCTAGAAACAGACCAGCTATAGATTGACTAATGCCGGCTCTAGCCAAAGCAGTGACATCAGCCCGCCTTCCATCTGCCGCGTTTATTAGGCCACCAGGTTCTTGCAAAGAATGGGTAACATCGAAGATCACAGGATAGCCAAATGTTTTCATGGTTGAAAACCCGAGCATGTCTACCACTAAATTGTTGTAACCAAATGCACTACCCCTTTCGCATAGCATCAATCGTTCATTACCTGCAGTTTCAAACTTGTCGAGGATATTCCCCATTTCCTGAGGAGCCAGAAACTGAGCTTTCTTGATATTAATCGCTGCTCCAGTTTTCGCCATAGCCACAACTAGATCAGTTTGCCTGGAAAGGAACGCCGGCAATTGCAAAATATCGGCTACCTCAGCTACCGCTTCTGCTTGTTCTGGTACATGGACATCGGTAACGATGGGTATCTCAAATTGAGCTTTAACATCACTGAGCCATTTGAGCCCCTCTTCCAACCCAGGACCGCGAAACGAGTTCATTGAGGAACGATTGGCCTTATCAAAAGATGCTTTGAATATGTAAGGAATGCCAAGCTCTGCAGTTACCTGTTTGAAGTGTTCCGCCACCGACAAAGCAAGGTCACGGGATTCAAGTACATTTAGCCCGCCTAGCAGCACGAATGGCTGGTCGTTTGACAAGCAAATACCCGCAATATCAATCTGTTTATTGATCATAGTTGTTCGACAATCTTAAGGGTAGGACGTTCAAACTTACGCGATCTCAGTGGTAGCTGTAATCGGCTGCGTGTTATCCAGCGTATTACCTAGCTCGCCATTACTAAGCCGCTCTTTATGGCGGGTGATAGCGGCTAAAATGAAACCAGTAAAAAGTGGGTGCCCTTCACGTGGTGTTGAGGTGAACTCCGGGTGAAATTGGCAGCCAACGAACCAAGGATGGTTCGGCACCTCGATTACCTCTACTAGCATACCATCGACTGATTTGCCCGCGAGTTTCAAGCCTGCGGCGGCAAAGGTTTCGAGATAGTCATTATTGAATTCATAGCGATGTCGGTGCCGCTCGACAATTTCTCTCTCTCCATAACATTCGTATGTGATGGAATTCTTGTCAAGAACACACTCCTGCCCGCCGAGACGCATCGTACCGCCGAGATCTGAATTCTCATCTCGGACCTCAGTGGTTCCTGTTACAGTCGTCCATTCGCTAATTAGGGCTATCACGGGATGTTCACACTTTTTATCGAATTCGGTACTATTAGCCCCTTCCAATCCTGCTACGTTTCGAGCGTAATCGATAACTGCAGCCTGCAAGCCGAGACAAATACCAAGATAGGGAACCTTTTTCTCCCGCGCATACTGGGTAGTTAGGATCTTACCCTCAAACCCCCGTTCACCGAATCCACCGGGTATAAGAATTGCATCATAGTCTTCTAGTAAACTAGTGCCCTGCTCCATTACATCAGTAGAATCAATATAACTTATGTTTACCTTGGTCCGTGTCTGAATCCCTGCGTGAGTAATGGCTTCATTCAAAGACTTATAGGCATCAAGCAAGTCCGTATACTTACCTACCATAGCCAACTTAATCTCACGCTCTGGATGCAGTTCGGCTTCGACCACTCGGTCCCACTCCGAAAAATCGGCCTTGTCGCAATCTAGCTGTAGCTTCTCAACGACAATTTGATCCAGCCCGGCAGCCCCGAGAATGGAGGGAACTCGATAGATAGAATCGGTATCTGGTAAAGACACTACGGCCGGAAGTTCGACGTTCGTGAACAAAGCAATTTTTTTGCGGGCTGACTCGTCGATCTCTTGTTCTGAACGACATACCAAGATGTCAGGTTGAATACCAATGGAGCGCAGTTCCTTTACAGAATGCTGTGTGGGTTTAGTTTTGGTCTC
Organism: Gammaproteobacteria bacterium; assembly: GCA_002694855.1. GTDB lineage: Bacteria > Pseudomonadota > Gammaproteobacteria > Pseudomonadales > Pseudohongiellaceae > UBA9145. The sequence continues at coordinate 11,043 of NZNL01000068.1, read as the reverse complement.
TCCAGCTGTACTTATATAGGGCACAAGGGTCAAATGGAGAAACAATGTCCGAGCTGAACCCAATTCCACGCGAAGTTGCCGTATAGCTTCAAGAAACGGTTGGGATTCGATGTCACCCACAGTACCACCGATTTCAACCAGAGCCACATCGGCATCACCAGCTCCGTCTATCACACGCTGCTTAATTTTATCTGTGATATGTGGAATTACCTGAATAGTGGCACCAAGATAGTCACCGCGCCGTTCACACTTCAGCACTTCTTCATACACCCTGCCAGCGGTGAAGTTGTTCTTTTTCGACATCGTGGTGCGGATGAACCTTTCGTAGTGCCCAAGATCAAGGTCAGTCTCTGCCCCATCTTCAGTGACAAATACCTCTCCGTGTTGAAACGGACTCATGGTTCCCGGATCCACATTAATATAGGGATCCAGTTTTAACATCGTAATATTAAGACCGCGTGCCTCAAGTATTGCACCAAGAGACGCCGAGGTAATACCCTTACCAAGTGAAGAAACTACACCACCAGTAATGAAGATATAGCGAGTCATTGAGGCCCCATCCTACTAGTTAGAGCCAGCAAGTCGCGGACTCTTACAGATGGAGCTACAGCTTACCAGAAGCGACTTGCCAGAACAAACTCGAGCCTAGCTAATAACAAAATTAATCCCCAGCTAGGTTAAAATCCGGAGCCTCCCAATAAATTAGGGAGCCGTTTTCATTCGCTTTTGCAACGTAATTCTCAGCGATCCCTATACCGGGGATACAAACAAGTTCATCTTCCATGTATAACAACGGCAAACGTTCACGTAACCACGGGACCACCTCTTCCTCCTGCAATAATTTCTTTAGCAGCTTCCTCGGCCGACCAACGAGTTGGCAGGTCTCTCCCCCCATTCGATACTTAACGCGCAAGCTACTACTTTTAGCTACGCGGATGCCTGACCCTGATACGGATTCAGCACGTAATATTCCATTATCCGTAAGTTTTAGTTTAGATTGTTTTTCTATGCTCCAAGATAGTGTCTGTTTTTTATCAAATCCCTGAAGCACGCGAAGGGCATATAATTTCCCCTTAAAACGCTGAAGTAAGCAGCCATCTAAAGGTAACGTTACTATCCTGCTGGCTTTTGCTGTAAGCACTTCACGACTTAATTGTTGTAACCGGTTCCAGCCTATTTCTTTCAGACCAAGCCGACTGAACCAATGGCGCAGGGCATTACGACGCCGAACATCCGATAGCTGTAGTAATTTTTCTATTTTGATCACATTGGTTCGTTCTGTAGCTGCAAAGCTCAGATCAATTATCGCTAATTCCTGGAGTAATTGGTCAGCTTCGCCCAGCAGAACCAAGGACTTGCTCCAAGATTCTCGATACTTCACCCAGCGCTGCTCAATCCGCGGGAACAACTCATGACGGCAATAGTTCCGATCAAAACGGGTATTCAGGTTGGAATTATCTTCTATCCAATTGAGTTTCTGTGTGTGCGCATAGGCAATGAGGGACTCTCGAGTGAAATCAAGCAATGGCCGAAAAAGAAAGCTGTCACCCAACAAGCGATATTGGGGGATACCAGCTAAGCCCCGTATGCCAGAACCTCTCATTAAACGCAGTAAAAAAGTCTCTAATTGGTCGTCGAGGTGATGGGCTAGCAACAAAGCTTTTCCGGACTGCAAGTTCGATTCGAAAGCCCGATAACGTGCATCTCTAGCAGCATTCTCCAAACCAGTCGCATTAGCAGGCTCAGCAATTTCGACATGAACTTTGCTTATAACCAGCGGCACATCTAGTTCATTACAAAATTTTTCGCAAAAACCCTTCCAAGCCTCAGCTTCTGCATGCAAACCATGATTAACATGCAGCGCGCTAAGTGAAAAATGTACCTTCCCCTGTTGTTTTAGCGAATGCAATGCATGCAACAGAACAATTGAATCTACACCACCACTCAAGCCCACTATAATGGCATCACTATGCGGCATAGATTGCAGAGCAGTACGGAGTTTTTCTGAGTCAAAATTCATGCACTAACCAATCAGCATAAAATTAGGTAACTTGATTCCATCCCTGCGTAGAATTGCACAAAGGTTCTTGAGTTAGAAGAACCAGATGGACAGGCCTAGGTGTCGCTGGATATACCGTAGCTCATCAGTCGCTCGTAGCGACTGGCCACCAGATCATCCGTATTCACAGCCATCAAGCGTTCTACCTGTTCCAGCAGTGCCGTTTTAACATTCGCTGCGGTAGCTGTGACATCTCGATGCGCACCTCCAAGTGGTTCTGGAATTGTCTGATCCACTATTCCTAACTCTTCTAAGCGTTCCGAAGTCACCCCCATAGCCTCAGCTGCGGCTGCTGCATGCTCCGCAGACTTCCAGAGAATGGTAGCGCAGCCCTCTGGTGTAATGACGGTATAGGTTGAATACTGCAGCATGTTGAGATGGTCTGCGACCCCTATNGCAATGGCGCCTCCTGAGTTAGCTTCACCAGTGACAGTGGCAATCAAAGGAGTACGAACACGTGACATCATGGCCATGTTTTCTGCAATCGCTTCGTTAATACCTCTTTCTTCCGAATCNATGCCCGGGTATGCGCCAGGTGTATCTATAAAACTCAGCACTGGTAGTTTATATTGTTCGGCCAATTGAATTAACCGATAGGCTTTTCGGTAACCTTCTGGACGGGGCATGCCGAAATTGTGACGAACCTTTTCTTTAGTACCTCTTCCTTTTTGATGGCCGAGAACCATCACTGGACGGTCGTCTAGCTTGGCTAAACCACCAACAAGCGCCTGGTCATCGGCAAACAATCGGTCCCCGTGGAATTCGTCGAACTCTGTAAAAATGTGCTCGATATAATCCAAGGTGTAGGGCCTTAGCGGATGACGCGCAACTTGGGATATCTGCCAAGGAGTAAGTTTAGAGTAGATTTTTTTCGTGAGCCTGGAGCTCTTGTCCTTCAGTCGCTGAATTTCTTCATTGATATTCAACTCATTGTCGACGCCGACCAAGCGCAATTCTCTGATCTTGGCTTCCAGCTCAGCGATGGGTTGTTCAAATTCGAGATAATTCGGGTCCATTAGAATATAGAGCAATCAGTTGCTCGCTCAATTTATTATTGTTCCTCGTTCATAATCGAGTACGACCTTTTCTTTACCGTATTCCATNCGCAGTCGTTGAATAAGATCATCGGTGGGTGACACCAGCCAATCCTGACCCAGCATTATACACCCTCTAAAATCCGATCGTTCGTAATTGATCACAACTTGGCAGCCCTCACGTTCGNCCATGNCTANTTCGTTGCCGCAACCAGTTTCGCTCTTATTTTCAGAGGCTGTTACCGTGACTTGCTCGATATTCGTTTTGACTCTACGATANGGTTTTAGAATATTGGCCAAGTGCTCACAGAAATTTGCTTCCAACGCGGCAGCGTTGAGATTCAGAGCTAGACGATTNGCAAACCGCTTGCGGACTTCAGCTAAAGTCATCAACTGCTTGGCTCGGCCCTTTATACCACCGCTGTAATCATCCACACTCACGGTACATTCTATCAAAAGTATNGCGTCTTTCTGGATGAGATCTCGGTANTTTTCATATTCCTTCGCAAAAAGGGATATCTCGAAACGCCCACTACTATCGTCAAGAATCAGGAACGCGATTCTTTCNCCTTTCTTGCTTCTCATTGTACGGAAATCATGNAGCAATCCCGCTACTANTTGCGAACCCCGTTCAGGTCGTAAATTGGCNAACCGACCAGTCGTAATGCGNNTAAGTTCCGGCAAATACTCTCTTATCGGATGACCAGAGAGGTATAAACCNAGTGTTTGTTTTTCGGCGATCAAGCGTTGTTGTTCTGCCCAAGAATGCAGTCTGACATGAGATGATTTTAGANTCNCGTTAANCCGTTCTGANGGNGNAATATCCCCAAACAAATCGTCAACNCCACTCGCNCTGTTNCGACTTCTCTGTTCAGCCGCCTGCATTACCTCAGCAAGTGTTGCAGTAAGCATTGCTCGTGAGTAATCAATGTCACCNTGCACAAGACCATCGAGCGCNCCAGATCGGATCAGGGCTTCCATAGTACGTTTGTTAACTGACTGGANNTTGATNCTCAAACACAAATCAAGTAATTCGTTAAACGGCCCATCTGCCCGTGCTTTTAGAATACTCTCNACTGGNCCTTCCCCAAGACCCTTGATAGCCCCAAGACCGTATACAATTTCACCCTTGNCATTTACGATGAAATTGAACTCTCCGGTATTCACGTCGGGTGGAACGATTGTAAGGCCCATNTCGTGGCATTCATCGATCAAGGTGACAATTTTATCCGTGTTTTGCATTTCGGCCGTAAGTACTGCGGCCATGAAATAAGCTGGGTAATGGGCTTTTAACCACGCCGTCTGGTAAGCCACAAGGGCATACGCTGCCGAATGAGATTTATTAAAACCGTATCCCGCAAACTTTTCCATCAAGTCGAAAATGTTTTCCGCTACTTTTGCATCAATGCCCCGAGACGTAGCGCCTTTCAAGAATGTAGCCCGTTGTTTCGCCATTTCCTCAGTTGCTTTTTCCCCCATGGCTTTGCGCAGAATATCAGCTCCACCAAGTGTGTAGTTTGCCAACACCTGGGCAATCTGCATCACCTGTTCCTGGTAAAGAATTACACCAAAGGTATTTGAAAGTACGGACTTTAATTCAGGGTGAAGATAAACCACACTGGTTCTGCCATGTTTACGTTCTATGAAGTCATCCACCATGCCGGACCGCAATGGACCTGGTCGAAATAAGGCCACCAAAGCAATAATATCTTCGAAACAGTTAGGTACCAAACGCTTGATTAAATCCTTCATACCTCGGGATTCCAACTGGAAAACTGCAACTGTCTCGGCACGTTGCAACAANCGGTAAACTTCTCTATCGTCCAGAGGCAAGGTAGTTATATCTACGGGTGTTTCTTTTTCATTGAGNTGGGCATTAATCATCTTTACTGCCCAATCAATAATAGTGAGAGTACGCAGTCCAAGAAAATCAAATTTTACCAANCCTGCTGTCTCNACATCGGTCTTATCAAACTGAGTGACAAGNCCATGCCCTGACTCATCACAGTAAAGAGCCGTAAAATCGGTTAGCTTGGTAGGGGCTATAACCACACCACCGGCGTGCCTACCTACATTGCGGGTAACACCCTCTAACTTGTAAGCCATCTCCATGATTTCCTGAACNTCTTCGTCGCTTTCAACAAATTCCACTAGTTGGGGTTCTAAGTCAAAAGCTTTCTTGAGAGTGATGCCCGGTTCGAAGGGAATCATCTTGGACAGCTTGTCCGCAAGCGCGTAGGGCTTACCCTGCACGCGGGCTACATCTCTAACTACGGCCTTGGCCGCCATAGTGCCAAATGTAATTATTTGGGACACCGCTTCTTTACCATATAGCTCAGCAACATGCTGGATTACCCGATCGCGCCCCTCCATACAAAAATCTACGTCAAAATCGGGCATGGATACCCGTTCAGGATTGAGAAATCTTTCAAATAGCAAATCATATTTCAACGGGTCGAGGTCAGTTATCCCAAGTGCATAGGCAACGATCGATCCTGCGCCAGATCCGCGCCCTGGTCCGACCGGTATACCATTATCCTTAGCCCACTGGATGAACTCCATCACAATGAGAAAATATCCGGCGAAGCCCATTTGATTGATAATCTTAAGTTCTATTTCTAGTCGCTCGAGATAAGGCTGAACAACAGAAGAATCTGGTTTTTTATCGTCAAACATCACCGCAAAGCGTTTCTGCAGACCGTTCGAGCTTGCTGCGGAGAGATAATCTTCTAGAGCTATATTTTCCGGTATTGGATAATTTGGTAGGTGCGGTTTACCTAGTTCCAGATCAAGGCTGCAACGTTTAACGATTTCCCATGCGTTCTGAATAGCCTCAGGTATATCCGCGAATAACTCCGTCATCTCTTCAGCGCTTTTTAGATATTGCTGGTCAGTATAATTATGCGGTCTACGGGGATCGTTGAGAGTGCGCCGCTCATTGATGCATACTCTAACCTCATGAGCATCGAAATCTTCCTGGTCAATAAACCGGACATCATTGGTAGCCACCACTGGACATTGAGTCTCCTGTGCTAAGGTTATAGCTCCGTCTATATATTGATGCTCGTCGATCTTACCCACTCGCTGAAGTTCAAGGTAGAAACTTCCAGGAAATAAGGCCAGCCATTGCTCCAGTAGTTGCCTGGCCCGTGTTTGATCTTCAGCAAGCAACGCTGTGCCGATATTGCTCTGCTGCGCGCCAGATAACGCAATTAATCCTTCTGTCCGGCCAGCAAGTTTTGACATAGCCAGCACCGGTTCACCGTGATTCGGAGAGTCTGTATAAAGGTCAGAAATGACATTAGTAAGATTCAGGTACCCTGCATGGTCTTTTACCAAAAGAACAAGGCGTGTATGAGCACCTGCTTCATCTTTGATTAACAAATCGCAGCCACACACCGGTTTTATGCCTGCCTTTACTGCGCTACTATAGAACTTGATTAGCCCGAATAGGTTTGCTAGATCCGTTATCGCCGCTGCTGGCATCCGGAATTTCTGAAGGCGGTTGATCAGTGGAGAGATAGTGACCAGACCGTCACTGATAGAAAATTCGGTATGTAATCGCAGGTGCGCAAAAAATTGACTAGACGAATTTTCAGACATGCAGATCGTTCAATACCAACTGGCGAACAAAGAAGCGGTTGAATTATTTCTCAGAGTCGCGATACGTTTTACACCATATATCGTAGGGGCTACTATACTCTTTTTCTATAGGCTTTTCTGCTCCGTTTTTATCAATTACCTATAAAGGCTATAGATAAAACGTCTATCTTGAATTCCATCTATAAAGGGATGTAATAAAATTCCCGGTATTCTCTAACATATCGATAGGCTCGTGAACCCAGTCGCCCCTGTTTCGTGTGCCACCTCACCGTACCATTTATTATTGTGTTGTGAGGTTCACACAATACCCATATTAGTAAGCGAACCAAAAGATTCCCGATCATCTAGTCCAGTAGCTTAGCAACTGGTGCAAATGATCGCCGATGGATTTTACATGGCCCAAGATTTTTCAGTGCTTTGAGGTGCATACTAGTGGGGTAGCCTTTGTGCTGAGCAAAACCGTACCCAGGAAATGTCTTATCTAACTCTTTCATATCCCAGTCTCGAGTGACTTTAGCTATGATAGAAGCAGCAGCAATGCATGGCATCAAAGAATCTCCTTTAACGATTGCTCGAGACGGATATTGCCATTTGGGACTATATTTTCCGTCAACATAAACAAAATCTGGTTTTTGATCGAGAATATCTACTGCGCGATGCATCGCCAATAAGCTGGCTTGCAGAATATTGACCTCATCGATCTCAAAAACACTGGCACGAGCCACCGCCCAACTATAAGCATTCTCGGTGATCTGAGTATATAGATGCAGTCGTTGTCGTTCGTTAAGCTGCTTCGAATCCATCAAGCCAATAACTCGTCGGTCAGGATGCAGAATAACAGCAGCGGCTACCACATCCCCTGCTAGAGGCCCCCTACCCACTTCGTCTGTGCCGGCCTCTAGCGTTGAGGCGGCTCTTATCTCGCCTGATTTGATTTGGAGTTCCTTGATCATTTGTTAACTGGTCTGGATTAAATTCACAATCTCTTGCGCAGCTCCAACAGACCCCCCCAAACGAAGACCACGGTGAAGTTCATCAAATTCTTTCAGCAATTTAATGTGCTCCGAATCATCTTCGCTCGCTTCCGACATAAATTTGGTAATTTCCCAGCTTAGCGTCTTAGCGGAGCAGGCTTTCTGCACGTACTCCGGCACCAATTCTTTCCCTGCCAAGAGATTTGGTAATGCCACAAAGGATATCTGTAACATCCGAGAAGCAATAGCGTAAGTAATCGGAGCTAACTTATAACCAACCACCATAGGCCGACGTAATAACATTGCTTCCAGCGTAGCTGTGCCCGAGGCCAGTATAACCAGATTGGAAGCACTCATAGCAGCGTGGGAATTATCCACTAGCTGGAATTGATCGTTGCCGAGGATGTTGAACTTACCTAAAAGTTCATTAAGCAAAATTTTCGCTCCTGCCCCCGCTGCGGGGAGTACGAACTTCATTTTAGGAAACTGCTGAAGTGCAGCTATTGCGGCTTCCATAAACACCGGNCCCAGCCGCTTAATTTCACTACTGCGACTGCCCGGCAGCAGGGCCACAACCCTATCATTGTCTGCGAGACTTAGCTGCTCACGGTTCTGTTTCCGGTAATCCTCAAAATCAATTTGGTTCGCGAGAGGGTGGCCTACACAGGCTACGGAGACTCCGTGCTTCTGATAAATCTCAGTCTCGAACGGAAAAAGCGTCAGCACAAGGTCCACCGCTTGCTTGATCTTAAAGATGCGCTTAGCGCGGTAAGCCCATACGGTAGGACTCACGTATTGCACTGTCTTTATTTTGTTTGCTTTTAACGTGGCCTCCAACCGTAAGTTGAAGTCAGGTGAGTCAATTCCAATAAAAACCGCGGGTGGATTCTCGATAAAGGTATGCTCTAGATTGCGCTTAATACGCAGTAGTTCTGGCAGTCGCCCCAGGGGTTCCACAAACCCCATGACAGAGAGCCTGTCCATGGGTACCAGCGAATGGCATCCGAGCTCCTCCATGGCAGGCCCGCCGATACCGAAAAATTCTGCGTCCGGGTAATGTTCTTTCAAGGCTTTAATAAGATCGGCGCCGAGCATGTCGCCGGACTTCTCTCCAGCAACAATTCCAAATCGCAGGGGTTGGGTCATAGTCGGCGAGCAGACATTCTACCTATGGATGCCTTTTTCAGATGACTCCAGCGACTCAATTAGAACCTGCAGGGCATCGCAATTTTCTCGCATAGCCTTGATCTGATCGATGGCTTCCTGGAGACTGTAATTGCGCTTATAGATGATTTTGAAGGCTTCCCGAATTTCAGTAATTGTGTCCTTATCAAATCCCCGCCGTTCCAAGCCAATCGCATTAACGCTTCTAACTGATGCAGGCCTCCCGCTGACGATTATATATGCCGGTATGTCATTTGTAATATGGGTCATTCCACCAACCATGGCNTGAGATCCAATTTTAAGAAACTGGTTAACACCAGCATAACCTCCNAAGATGGCCCAGTCCCCTACCTGTACATGGCCCGAAATACCAACATTGTTAGCGCACACCGTATGGTCGCCGATGATGCAATCGTGAGCGATGTGCACGTAGGGCATCATAAGATTAGCACTACCAATTCGTGTAGTGCCACTGCCAATCCCGGTACCTCGGTGCAGAGTTACGCCCTCACGGAAGATGTTGTCGTCACCAATGTCCAACCAAGTTTCTTCACCCTCAAATTTCTTGTCCGCCGGATCTTCGCCCACTGAGCCAAATTGAAAAAAACGGTTATTTTGGCCGATCCGAGTATTAGCCCGAATTACTATGTGGGAATCCAGCACCGACCTGGCACCGATAGTCACATTTTCACCGATAATGCACCAAGGGCCGATCCGCACGTCATCTGCNATATTAGCACTGGGATCAATCTTCGAGCTTGGGTCTATCACTTCACAAGCCTCCAATTAACTCATAAATTCCACTTTTAATAGAAANCTAAAGCAATCTAGTCGACGGCTACTTGACGTTCAGCGCACATGATAGTCATAGTGCCAACTAGTTCATCCCCAACTGTGGCCCGAGCAGAAAATTTGTAAATACCTCGTTTATTCGTTATCACGTTTACTTCAAGCAATAATTGATCACCCGGGACTACTGGCCGCCGAAGCCGAACTTTATCGGCACCTACAAAGTAATATAGGAACCCATCCTTGGGTTTCTTGTTTTGGCTTTTGAATCCCAATACACCCGCAGCCTGGGCACAAGCTTCGATTACGAGCACACCAGGCATGATCGGTTGGTGCGGGAAATGTCCTTGAAAGAAGGGTTCGTTAACCGTGACATTTTTATAAGCCACAATAGATTTACCAAGTTCGATTTCAACCACTCTATCGATCAGCAAAAACGGATACCGCTGCGGGAGGTATTCTTTTATTTCTTGAACGTCTACTAACATGTTCTGCCTCTAATCCACATCGGTTTCTGATGTAATTCTGATTCCGGCTATTTGGTTTGGTTCTTCTTTTCCAATTCCTTTAAACGCTTAGTGATGCTGTCAAGCTGCGCGAACCTTACGATATTGCGCTTCCAGTCCCTAGTCTTCATGTGACCAGTACCTGACGAATAGATGCCTGGTTCTTTGATTGACCCACTGACCAAGGACATGGCACTTACTTGGACCTCGTCAGCAATCGTTATGTGACCAACCGCTCCAGAAGCCCCACCCATAACACAGTGCTTCCCGATAGTGACACTGCCAGCGATCGCTGTACAACCACAGATTAACGAATGTGCACCTACCAGGCAGTTATGCCCTATTTGAACTTGGTTATCAATTTTGACACCTTGTTCGATTACCGTATCGTCGATAGTACCTCTATCAATGGTAGTTCCCGCCCCAATCTCCACGTCATCACCAATTTGCACGGCACCCAACTGATGGATTTTTATCGACTTCTTGCTGTCGGATGCAAATCCAAAACCGTCTGCCCCTATAACAGCGCCTGTATGGATAATTACATCTCGACCTATTCTAACACCGTGATACAAAGTTACATTGTTATAAAGATGAGCATTATCGCCGAGGATCGCTCCCTCTCCTATAAAACAGCCAGCTCCGATAATGCAATTTTCTCCAACCCTTGCATTGCCTTCAATGACCACATTCGGACCAATACTTACATTACCCCCTAATTGTGCCCTCTCATCCACATGAGCGGAATCATGTACACCTAACTCTGATTTTGGGGTTGTCGAGAACAAAGCGCTGGCTAAAGCAAAACTGACATAGGGATCCTTAGATACCAATAGATTTCCGGGATAAACATCAGCATATTTTGCTTCGACAATAACAGCCGATGCTTTGGTGGAGGAAAGCTGATTGATATA
>NZNL01000067.1 GCA_002694855.1 Gammaproteobacteria bacterium | reverse complement strand
GTATACTAAAATCCTGTTCTTCGGCTTCGGTTGCCTCATCATCACCGCCGAATATTCGTGCAATAAATCCAGGTTCATCTTCGTCCTCTGCAATGCCCGCGAACCGGACATTAAAGAAATTCTGATCTCGATTGCTGTCAACGATCAGTATCTCAGCGGTTTCTAAGGCAGCACGAATCTGTACCCAGGCCCGATCATAGCCGATCTTTAATTCAAGCACCTGTTCCCCGCTCTCATTTTCCACAATATTAGCCTTCGATTCAGCCTCAATGCTTCCGGCAAGTAAGCTCGCTGTGGAGGCCTGGTAAATATCGTTCCTATCTGCCAAATACTGTGATATTGAAGACAAAATCTCTTGTTCTAAATCTTCAGAGTCGGAAATTTCTGGCCAGTTGAGTACCAGAGGAATCTGTTCTGTACGCAGGTCTTCCATGTGCAGGATAAAAATCTCCGAGTAACCGGAATGCAAACCCGGCTCAATGGAAACTCGGTACTTGTGACGTTTCTCCCGATCGTTGTCTACTTCCACCCAAGCTGTTTCCATGATGCCACTACCCGGATTTTCTAAATCAAGAATCACTTGCAGGTCAGTCCAGTAATCTCTAACCAGCGGCCAAACCTGTCCTGGCGTTGTGTCAATTAATATCCAGCGATTCGCTGCAAGACTCTGAATTATGACCCCTTCCCGCCGTCTGCTCTCGATCGGTTTTGGCATCGGTATTTCTTCGAAAGGAACGGCAACCGTAATGATTTGCTCCGGAATAACGTATAGCTGATCTAGCGTATAGCTATCGAGGTTTTCAGGAATTTCCATCTGCGCCAAAGCTTGGGCTTCCAAATAGTCGCTGCCACGATCACGAAACATTCCTTCCTCGCCTAGAAAGTAATTGCAGCCCCCAAGGGCTACTGCAAAAATAATTATCAGGACCCTTTTTACCATTAGTAAAATTTTATTAACTCCTGGAACATTTTTCAAAACTCAAGCCGCCTGTGGCAACTCTATTCCTGCTCGAACTAAGGCTTCAATCACTTGGATATGAAACTTCGCATCAAGTTCCACGAGCGGAAGCCTTATCCCCTTCTTTATTAATCCCATTTTCCACAAAGCCCATTTCACAGGACTCGGGTTCGCTTCTAGAAACAGGTTGCGATGCAATAAACCAAGTCTTTCATCAATTTCTCTTGCTCTTTGACTATCTCCCGAAAGTGCGCTGGAACACATTTTAGCCATTAATGCTGGAGCAACATTTGCAGTTACGGATATGGTTCCATCAGCACCACCCATCATCAATGAAAGAGTAATAGCATCTTCACCGCTATAGATAGCGAGCCGGTCTCCACATTGTTGTATCAATTGTTTCCCGCGTGCAACGTCCCCCGTTGCATCTTTTATGCCAACGATATTGTCAAGATCAGCCAGCCGATCCACAGTTTCAAGGGCCAGGTCACAAGCAGTACGACTAGGCACATTGTATAAAATCTGCGGTATATCTACTGCTTCGGCCACCGCCTTGAAATGTTGATATAACCCTTCTTGTGAGGGTTTATTGTAGTAAGGTGTAACCAGTAGACAAGCATCAGCACCATGCTGCTGTGCCGATTTGGTAAAGTAGAGGGCTTCCTCTGTACTGTTAGAGCCAGTGCCGGCAATAACCGAGATGCGCTTACCTGTAACCTGTACACAATGGGCCACGAGATCGCAATGCTCTTGAACACTAAGAGTGGCCGACTCACCCGTCGTGCCAACTACCACCAAAGCGTGCGTACCATTCTCGACGTGCCAGTCAATCAAGCGATCCAATGCAACCAAGTCCAACGAACCATCCGCTTGCATAGGTGTAACCAGAGCTACAATACTGCCTCTAATATTACTGGACATCCGAATTCTTTTCCCTCAAATGAAAGCCTGTAACAGAGCGATTTCAGGCGCTAAACTCTACCATATTGGGCCCTCTCAGGACAGAAGAGGCGCTAAAATCAGGTGTCTTGTCGTAGATCTTTTTTCCGTAGAAACGACCTAAGCAGCCATTAACATTAGTCTTGATCAAAGTCGCAAGAAGGATTGTGAAGAAGCTACCTGCCAGAGCCTATATCCCTTCGAAGACCAGTTAAGTAGCTTTTTCCAACTCAGGAAATCTCTGGACTTTAATTAACCCTTTCGAATCCAGTAGAAATAAGCATGTTTTTCTTTCTGAAAATTTAGTATCTGGTGATTGCTCTGATTAACGAACAAGTGAAAGTCTTTCTCAGAACCAGGGTCTGTTGCAATTACTTTAAGGATCTGCGTTGGTTGCATCTCATTAAGGGCCAGTTTTGCTTTCAACAAAGGCATCGGACACTGAAGGCCGCTGAGATCCAGCTCAACATCAACATTGATTTCCATAACTTATTTTATCAAGCTATTACACCTGATGGCCACACTCTCTAACGAGCAATAGTTGCGTTAACTTCCTCTATAATATGGAATTATTTATGGTAGTCTGGGTCATATAGGTATTGATAAGACACCCATAATGCATCGATTCAATCGTTATACAGCGTTTTTCCTTGTACTGACTCTGCCTACATTAAGTAGCCATGCTCAGACGCCGCTGCCCTCACTGGGCGATCGCATCTCCGGTACCGTTTCTCTCGACCAGGAATATGAGATGGGCCAGCAATTCTTGAGCCAGATTCGCCGCAGTGCATCTACTATCCCGGATGCTCTTCTAAACGATTATCTGGAGAATATCACCTATAAGCTAGCCTCTCGAAGCCAACTCCAAGACCACCGACTCTCTTTCATCATTATCAATAGCGAAGAACTAAATGCCTTTGCCGCTCCTGGTGGCATTATCGGTGTCAATACTGGCCTTTTCCTTAATGCACAAACAGAAGCCGAATTTGCATCGGTTATGGCACACGAGATCGCACACGTTAGTCAACGCCATTTTGCCCGTGGAGTCGATGAGGCTCAGGCGGGACGGGTTCCCCAACTGGCTTCTCTGCTCGCTAGTGTATTGATTATGGCCACCTCCCAAGCAGAGCATGGTATGGCAGCGATTACAGCAGCTCAAGGTCGAGCCGTTGACAATCAGCTACGTTTCAGTCGCAGCCATGAAGCCGAAGCCGATCGTATCGGCCAGGACAATATGTATTATTCTGGATTCGATCCAGAGGCAATGGGCACCCTGTTCGAAAGGCTTATCGCCCTCAATCGATTTGGTCGACGTCCACCAGAGTTTCTCCTCTCCCATCCCTTAACGGAATCTCGTGTGGCTGATGCTCGCGGTAGAGCCGTTCGTTATACTCCGCGCGAATATTTCAACAACCTAGAATACCAAACCATGCGTGCACGGGTGCTCGGGCACTACGCCACTGATAAGGAAGCTCTGATAATGGAATATCGGAAAAAACTGGATGAGAGTACTACTGAATTCACGCGGGATGCCAATCGTTATGGTTTAGCCATAGGTTACTGGGAGGATGAAAAATATGCTGAAGCGACCACCATCCTTTCTCCGCTTCTGCAAAAAGATCCCAATCGTATCAGTTATGTAGTTACCCAAGCAGAAATCTATACTGCCCAGAATGAACCACAACAGGCTATTAACTTTCTGCAGAGGCACTTGGAAATTAATCCAAATAATCACTCCCTTACAATGGCCTATATTGATGCATTACAGGAATCTCGCGCCTACACCGAAGCGGCCGAAACAATGGAACGCCATACTCAAATCAGAAACAACGATCATAACCTTTGGTTTCAGCTGGCAGAAACGTGGGGACAAGCTGGAAATATCAGCAAGGTTCACCAAGCAAGAGCAGAGTATTTTATACTGCTACAGGACTTCCGAAGAGCGCGAGAACAGTTACGATTTGCTCTGCGCATAGAGACAGGCAATGGAGCTGCTCCAGCTGAAGAGGCGCGTTTGAGACAAAAAATTCGTGATGTCGAAGAGATTGTGCGTGAGTTTAACGGCGATTAGCCCATAATGATTGTTATCTTCGTCTAGGCCCTCCCTTTGACCCGTAGTTGATTCTTTGCGGCAAAATCTAGCATACGTTGCAAGGGCTTCATGGCTTGTTCAGCAAGCGTTGATTCAACCAACACTTCGTTGGTTTCTTGTAGTAAAGAACTGTACATGGACTGGAAGGAGTTCATAGCCATCCAGGGGCAATGAGCGCAACTCTTGCAGGCAGCACTATTACCGGCCGTCGGCGCAATAATGAAGGATTTATCCGGGTTTTGCTGTTGTAGCTTATGAAATATCCCCTGATCAGTTGCCACGATAATATCGCGATTCGGCAAACGCTTTGCCTCATTAATTATCTGAGTCGTGGAGCCGATTACGTCAGCTAGTTCTAGCACCGCATCCGTTGATTCAGGATGAGCCAGTACTGCTGCATCAGGATAAATGGCCAGCATATCCTTAATACCACGCGCCTTGAATTCTTCGTGAACAACACATGCTGCATCCCACAATAACATGTCAGCATCGGTTGTCTTTTTTATGTAGGCGCCCAAGTGCTTGTCCGGAGCCCAAAGGATTTTTTGACCTTCGTCCGACAGATATTCCACTACGTCTAGCGCAATACTTGAAGTCACAATCCAGTCAGAGCGAGCTTTAACTGCAGCCGAAGTATTTGCATACACCACAACCGTCCGGTCTGGATGCTCATCGCAAAAAGATGCAAAAGTTTCAATAGGACAAGCAATGTCGAGTGAGCAGGTTGCATCAAGTGTAGGCATTAACACTTTCTTGTTGGGACTAAGTATCTTGGCGGACTCGCCCATGAACCGCACACCAGCTACTACAAGGATATCCGCATCGCTTTCGCGACCAAATCGAGCCATTTCCAAGCTATCGCCCACGAACCCCCCCGTATCATCCGCTAGATCTTGTAACGATGAGTCAGAGTAGTAGTGAGCAATCAAACGGGCATTTTTAGTTTGCATCAACTCGCGGAGTTGCGCTTCAAGTTTAGAACTCTCGGATTTTGACAATTCCTTGGGAGGTTTTACCTGATCAAGATATCGCCGGACTATTTCAAGATCGGATGTTGGATTGTCTAGCTCTTGTGTATTTGTAATATTAATCATAAATTATCCGAGCAAAACAAGTAATTTTGATCTTATCATAAGGTAGAGTCAGTTAAGCTTAGAATTATGGAAATTGGAAATAAGACGGAAAAAGAAAAATGGTGGGTCGTATAGGATTCGAACCTATGACCAAAAGGTTAAAAGCCTTCTGCTCTACCAACTGAGCTAACGACCCAAGAGGTGCGACATAGTACTATCAAAATCAAAAAACTCAAGTAATGGCGGGGCAAATTGCCCGNACCGATTACTGGTAATGNGTAGGGTCAACTACCCCTGCATCAATAAAGCCTTTTCGGCGAATNCGACAACTGTCGCAACGTCCGCATGCCTTACCTGATTTAGCTGCTTGGTAACAGGATACCGTATTTGCATAATTCACACCGAGTCGCACGCCAGCTTTTATAATTTCTGCTTTGTTTAAATCAATAAGCGGTGTTTCAAGCACNATGGCTCCACCTTCAGCGCATTTCTTTGTTGCTAAGTTTATTAACCGCTGGAATGCCGAAACGTACTCAGGACGACAATCAGGGTATCCAGAATAATCCAGAGCATTCACACCAATAAAAATCGCTTCACCGTTTAGTACCTCGGCCCAAGCAAGCGCANAGGATAAAAATATCGTATTGCGCGCTGGCACATAAGTGACTGGTATTCCTGTACTGATTTCTTCCGGAANCTGTATATGCTCGTCTGTCAATGCGGAGCCACCAAGTTCACCTATCTGCAACGAGAAAATTTTGTGCTCTACTACATCTGCCGCCTTGGTGATTTCTTTCGCTGCCTGGAGCTCGCAANTGGATCGCTGCCCATACTCGAAGCTNATTGCATAACATTCGTAGCCCTGAGCNTTGGCCATTGCTAAGCAAGTTGCTGAATCCAGCCCTCCAGATACCAACACAATCGCCGTTTTCTTACTCATGATTGCTCATAATTCTTTTGATAAAAGATAACTCACCGCCCCGGCTCGGCACCCCATATCACCTTATGCAGCTGCAATTGAACTCTAACATTTAGAGCATCGCACAAAACCCATTCTGCTAGCTCTGCTGCCCCAAGCTCTTCGTAAGAAGGCGAAAACAGAATCTCACCTACTTTATTACCTAAATCCAGCTGATCTAATTTCGCTTTAGACCATTCGTAGTCTGTCCTGTCACATATTACAAATTTAACCTGGTCTTTCATTCTCAGATGGGCGAAATTTTCATACCGGATCGTATCGCACTCCTGCGAACCTGGTGTTTTCAAATCGAGAACAATAGATACACGTTCATCCACATCCTCGATCGATATAGCGCCACTAGTTTCAAGCGACACCAGATACCCTGCGTCGCACAACATTACCATCAGCGCGTTACAGTTAGGCTGCGCCAAAGGCTCTCCGCCAGTTACCGTTACAAGTTTACTTTTGTATTTTTTTATCGCGGCGCAAATAGCTTCCAGTGATAACAATTCACCACCCTCAAAAGCGTATGCTGTATCACAATACTGGCATCGTAAAGGGCAACCTGTCAGTCTCACGAACACTGTTGGTTTGCCAACCGTGCGCGCCTCTCCTTGTAAGGAATAAAATATTTCGGTAATTCTTAACGTGTTGGAGCTAGCCATGTACTATCTGTGTTTAAGTACCAACGGTCTCTCACTGCGCACAGAAACTACGCGGGCAGGAATGAGTGCAATACTTATTTCAATCCAATGAAAGAAGCCTAGTGTCTGCCAAGTTGGCGACACCGGTGTTGGGAAAGCGTCTCTTGATTTCACTAAGCAGTTGGCGCGCCTGAGCTATATTGCCAAGCCCCTGGTAGGCCAAACCCAGCCCATACATGGCGTCAGGCAGCTTCGGAGACTCTTCGTATTGAGCCAGTATAATTTCGTAGGAATCCCGCGCCTCGCCAAATTGATTTAGGTACAGATAAGCCTGCCCTTTCCAGTAGTGAGCATTACTAACAAAACGCCCATCGGGGTAAATGCTCAAGTACTGATCAAATTCGGCAACAGCGCGTTCAAAATTACTGTTTATCGCTGAATCATAGGCCATCTGGTAAAGCTGTTGCTCACTGAGTATGGCGGGCTGGAGAGTTCCGCGGCTAAAACGAGCATTTGTTTCTGTCGCTGTGGCTGTCCTACTATTTTCCGAGGCAGCGTTTGCACTCGAGGCGGTACTCGTATCCTGCCTGGTTGACGAAGGCGGGGTTAGAGGAGGCAATCTGTCAGTTACTCTTGTTCCAGGTGAAGTTACGGTAGTTACAGCCTCATTCTCCAGCATGCCAAGCCTTTCATCTACATTAGTATAGCGACTGAGCGAATCCCGTTGAATTTTTCGGATTTCGAAACCCTGTTCCTCAACAAGCGCCCTTAGAGCCTGCACTTCAGTGCGTAATTGTTGATTCTGTTCCAGCAACAGAGAAAGCCCATCATTATTGTTAACGTTCGCGGCAGAACTCGAAGACAGGTTTTGCTGCCCAGGGATAAAGGATTGAGACTCGACAACAGAGCTCACCTGCTGAGCTACCGCCGCCGTGGCTAAAATACTCATGTAGATAAATACAGGTATTTTAGTGACCACAACGGCGAAGGTTGTGTTCATAGGCAACTATCGTGCAACGACTTCAACCCGTCGGTTACGGGTATAGGCTTGTTCTGTTTGACCGCTCTGTGAGGGTCGTTCTTCGCCATAGCTGACTACTTCAATTTGAGATCGAGAAGCACCATTTACAATAAAGTAATTCATTATGCCGTTGGCCCGCCGTTCACCCAACGCTAAGTTATACTCACGAGTACCTCTCTCGTCAGCGTGACCCTCTAACCGCAAGCGATTTCCCGGGTTAGCGGCAAGATCGCGGGCATGATAGGTCAGAGTATCGCGATCCGCAGGTTTGAATTCAGCTACATCAAAATCGAAATAAAAAACAGTCTGACGTAAGGCATTTTGAGCCCTGATTTCTTCCTGCGTTAATTGCCCTCCACTGGAAACAGCGCTAGTAGTAGAAGCGCTGCTACCGGAGCTCGATGAGCCTTGGTTATCTTCAATGACTTCCTCTGTTTCGCTAGTTGAACTGCAGGCTGCTAGCGTGACCAGGGAGATTACCAACAAGCTTGTTTTAAGAAATTGATTGTGTTGCATTCCCACTCTTTGAGTCCTCCAAATACTTTAGTTTGTGACAATTCAGTAGTACTAATTCAGAAACGGGGACCAGGCAGGCTCCCGCACATCGCCCTGCGAGGATGGTAGCCGGAATTTCACTCGACCGTCAATCGATACGGCATCTAGCACACCTCTTCCATCAAATTTTGTAGCATACATAATCATACTACCATTCGGGGCCACACTGGGAGATTCATCCAATGAGGTATTTGTCAGGGTAATCACTCTTAAGGTCTCGATATTCAATATTGCAATCTGATAATTAGGACTCTGCCGAGCCTCACGCCGAACATGCACCAGGTTCACCCCATCTGGTAAAAACTTGGCCTTCATACACTGAAAACAGTCATAGGTAAGTCTTTCAACGTTATAAGAAGAGGCCCCTAATTCAATTTGGTAGATCTGAGGCTGGCCCGTGCGATCGGACATAAACACAATTGAGCGGCCATCAGAGGACCAGCTCGGTTCCGTGTCTATAGAGGGATGATCGGTAACGCGCATTAATTGGTTGCTATTAAGATCCTGGACATAAATGTCCGGACTGCCGTCCTTAGAAAGTACCATGGCCAACTTGGTAGCATCGGGTGACCAAACCGGCGAACTGTTTATATTGGGATAATTTGTGATTTGTCGCCGTTGTCCAGTAGCGATATTTTGGATATAGATGCGAGGAAGATCGGTCTCAAACGACACGTAAGCGACATCCTCTCCATTCGGAGACCAACTAGGCGACATGATCGGTTGACTTGATTCGAGCAACACCTGTGCGCGAGCGCCGTCGTAATCAGCTTTTTCTAAACGAAAATTATAGTCATCACCCTGCACCTGTTCAGACACTATATANAGAATTTGTGAAGTGAAGGCTCCAGGTACCCCAGTGACCTGCCNAAATATCACGTTGGCAATNTCATGCCCAATATCTCTGAGCTGAGCAACACTTCCAGTTAGAATCTCTCCAGCCAATTTNATTTCACGATTAATATCGAAGAATTCATACTGAACCTGCACAAGCTGGCTGCCTGAAGCCCGATTGATCTTACCTACCAGCAAATAGTCCTGTGCAAGGATGCGCCAGTCCCGGTAAAAAACTTCCCTTTCTTCATTTGGCATGCTCAGCATNTTGGAGCGAGATAACGAGCGAAATTCACCAACTTGTTCCAGATCGTTGATCACAATCCCNGCGACATNTTCANTAAGCACACCNNCTCCNTCCCAAGCAAAGGGCACAACTGCAATTGGAATGGGGTTGTCGATACCTTGCGTAATCTGAATACTAAGCTCGGCCCGAGCCGATAAAGAAAGAATNCTAAATAGACAAACGCAAACATAGATACGCGTATTCAATTTAATAAGTCCTCTGGTTCAAAAATAAGAGATAACGTTCTGAAGTTTGTATTAAACACATTAATTGGCAAATTCTGCAATTCCGCAAACGGAGAAGCGCTGTAAACAGCGTTCTCCGCAGAGCGGTCAAACGCAGAATCACCACTAGATTGAGTTATCGATGCTTCTAGTAGCTCACCGGTTGGCAACATGCGGATTCGCAGGATAGCACGCATGCCATTACGGGCACTCGGCGGACGATTCCACACCTGTTGTAAGGCTTGTTGGATCAATGCGGTAGCACTTTGCACCAGTTCAAATTCGGTACGAGCAGCCTCTGCCGCTATGACAGCTACTTCTTCTGCCTGACGCTGCCGTTCAACCTCTTCCTCTTGGCGGAGACGTTCTGCTTCGACTAATTCTCGTTGTTGTTCTACTCTAGTCCGCTCCTGCCGTTCTCGCTCTTGTTGGGCTTCCTGTGCGCGCTGGCGTTCCAACTCTTCCNGGTCTCGGAGAACTGTTTGTTCTCTTTCCCGTTGTTCTTGCACCTGACGCTGGCGTTCGACTTCTTCCTGCTCCCGAAACTGCTCTTCTTCCCGCAAAATTCGTTGTTGTTCTATTCTTTCCACTCGCTGCCGTTCGAGAATTTGTTGATTGCGAACTTGGGGGTTCTCATCGATAAATAAAGCTTTCACGATGG
Source organism: Gammaproteobacteria bacterium (assembly GCA_002694855.1). Classification (GTDB taxonomy): domain Bacteria; phylum Pseudomonadota; class Gammaproteobacteria; order Pseudomonadales; family Pseudohongiellaceae; genus UBA9145. The sequence goes on along the minus strand of NZNL01000067.1, from coordinate 28,429 downwards.
TTGGCTGTACTAGCTCAAAACTGTCCATTCTATTATTTGATTGCACCCAAACAAGCAAAACGAGAATCATGACATGAAAGGCGACTGCAGCGGCTATAGAGATCGGATAACCGTTATAAATGACTAAGTTATTAAATATATTATTCATGGGGGTTAAATATGCAAGCTAGCTACTGTATCGAATTTAAAGGCTGTGTAATGAAATTGGGGTTGGTTACACCCGACTCCTGCAACCTAGTTATCAAAGTAATCATTGCGCCCCAATCCGCTTCGGTATCCCCTTCTATGAGCACCTGAATAGTTGGGTTTGCATTCATAATGCGGCTAACCTGTTCTCCGATCGTATTCAGAGACACCGATTGTCGTTCTTCTCCTGTAGCACCAATGCTCAAGTAGTAATCATCATTAGAAGTAACGGATACCACTAGGGTTTCCAGATTTTCATCGATAACCAGCGGTTCGTTATTTGCCTGCGGTAAATCAACGTCAATACCCTGATTCAACATAGGAGCTGTGACCATGAAAACAATGAGCAACACCAGCATCACATCAATATAAGGCACCACGTTAATCTCGCTCATGGGTTTACGCCTTTTGCGAACCATTATTTCCATAGTGAGTATCCGAAAACCCGACTCGATCTACGTACTGTGTATCTGCCGGTGCAAAATACTTGAAAATTCGTCTGAGAAAGTAATATAGCTACTTGTTACGGCGTCCAGCATGGCTGAATAGCGGTTATAAGCAACTACCGCCGGAATAGCTGCAAACAACCCAATCGCTGTGGCAAAGAGAGCTTCAGATATACCTGGTGCAACTACCTGCAGAGTAGCTTGGGCCTGGGTTGCGAGGCCGAGAAAGGAGTTCATTATGCCAATTACTGTACCAAACAAACCGATATAAGGTGACACCGATCCGACCGTAGCTAGAAAAGGCAGATGTTTTTCCAACTTCTCCTCTTCCCTTGAGTAAGCTACTCGCATGGCACGTTGTGCCCCCTCCATAACAAATTCTCCATCACCTGATCCCTGCTGTCGCAAACGCATAAATTCCTTAAATCCAGCCCGAAATATATTCTCCATGCCTACGATCTGCATGTTGTCCTGTTGCATCTGGCTGCCTTCCCTGTAGAGCTGGCTCAGGTCCATACCCGACCAAAACCGCTGCTCGAAACTGAGAACACCTTTCGTTGCCGATGACAATACAAGCCAGCGCTGAGCAATGATGACCCAGGAAACAACCGAAAGAAGCAGTAATATCAGCAATACTAATACCACCGCCAAACTGGCATTTAAGACCAATTCTAAAATACTGAGTCTCTCATTCACGCTTCATTCTCCAAAATCAGAAAATACGGGTTCTGGATCATCGATTACGACAGTTGTTTCCTTAGGAAATTCGGAGGTTTACGGTTTATTCGGCCGATTTGTAAAATAGTTTCGTTAAAACATATCGAACGACCAATATGTAGTCTTATTCGCAATTAGAGGTTCCCACAAAAAACTGATGTCATGAAGATAAAAACAGGCACAAAGCTGTTTAAATATGGCGGAATTGGGGCAATCACTATTAAGAGTCAGAATCAAAAAGGTCCTCAATCTTACGGGATGGTTTAATCCCAAAGTGGCGATAGGCATGCTGGGTGACAACGCGACCCCGAGGCGTCCTCATAATGAACCCCTGTTGTATCAAGTATGGCTCTAGAACATCTTCAATGGTATCTCGCTCTTCGGTTATTGCTGCGGCAAGACTATCAACTCCTACAGGCCCTCCTTCAAACTTCTCAATCATTGTCATTAATAGTCTTCGATCCATGTGATCGAAACCGTTCTTGTCGATTTTCAACATGTCCAATGCATTGCCTGCGGATTCGAGATTGACCGTACCGTCTTCTTTAACCTCGGAATAGTCACGCACTCGTCGCAACAGACGATTAGCAATTCTGGGGGTTCCCCTTGAGCGCTTTGCGATTTCCTCAGCCCCGAATTCATCGATCTTAGTTCCCAGAATCTTTGCTGAACGCATGACGATTTGACTCAGCTCTTTGACAGAGTAAAACTCTAAGCGTTGAATAATACCGAACCGGTCCCGTAGTGGCGAGGTGAGCAAACCGGCTCTTGTGGTTGCTCCTACCAGAGTGAAAGGCGGTAAATCCATCTTGATGGATCGCGCAGCCGGCCCGTCCCCGATCATCATATCAAATTGATAGTCCTCCATGGCGGGGTATAGTTTCTCCTCTATAGCAGGGTTCAGTCTGTGAATTTCGTCAATAAAGAGCACATCTCCCGATTCCAGGTTGGTCAACATAGCAGCGAGGTCACCTGCCTTTTCGAAGACCGGGCCAGACGTGTTTTTCATGGATACGTCAAGCTCGTGAGCAATGATATGAGCTAGTGTGGTTTTACCTAGACCTGGCGGGCCAAACAGTAGCGTGTGATCAAGCGGCTCATTGCGATTACGCGCCGCTTTTATAAAGATCTCCATCTGCTTTTTAACTTCTTGCTGACCCACATAATCTTTCAGGTAGATAGGCCGGATTGCTCGATCTTGGGAATCTTCGAGGTCCTGCTCATGAGAAGCGATTAGGCGATCTTCTTGCATGTCAGACCATACCCTTTAGCGACAGTCGAATAAGTTCCTCACTATCAGTGATCTCGAGATTCTCCTTCAACACTTGGGCAATGGCCCGCGCCGCTTGTTGAGGTTTATATCCCAGACTTATTAAGGCCATTTCAGCATCTTTCGAGAAAGCCTTTATAGGTAGAGCAAGGCCCTCGGTGCCAGAGATAAAAGCGGAGCCTTCAGTGGTTTCCCATTCGCTCAATCGGTCACGCATTTCCATAATTAAGCGTTCAGCGGTTTTTTTTCCGATGCCGGGCATATTGACCATGGTGCTGACATCATTGTTACGGATAACACGAACAAACTCATCCACCTCCATACCTGACAAAATTGCTAAAGCCATCTTTGGACCCACCCCGTTAATTCGAATCAAGGAGCGGAACATAGCCTTATCCTTAGCGTCAAAAAACCCGTAAAGCAACTGGGCGTCGTCCCGCACAACGAAATGGGTGTGCAGTGCCAATTCTTGGCCAACCTCCGGTAGCTGGTACAAGGTGCTCATAGGAACTTGTATTTCGTAAGTGATACCACTGACGTCCACGAGAATTTCTGGCGGTTTCTTTTCAATCAAGATGCCACGTATTTGGCCAATCAAAGATGCTTCTCCTATGTCAGTCGCACTACTGACCGATTTAGCTGCGTACGTGCTTTTTACTGTAAGGCTTGGAGCCCGCCATGCGGATCAGGCTATTTTGTGTATTAGCATGACAAATAGCTATCGCCAATGCATCAGCGGCATCTTCGCCTATGTTATCACTTATTCTGAGCAGCGCTTTAACCATATACTGCACCTGATTCTTTGCGGCCGAGCCTGTTCCTGCTACCGCTTTCTTAACCTGACGCGCAGAATATTCCTCGATAGGAAGGTTATGAGATAGACAGGCAACCATGGCGGCCCCCCGCGCCTGGCCGAGTTTGAGTGCCGAGGAAGCGTTGCGACCTACAAACACTTCTTCGATAGCTGCCTGATGAGGAGCGTGTAGGTCTATAACTTCTAACAGCTCAGCGTGAATTTTTTTGAGGCGATCGGGAAATGTTTCGTTCAGCGACTTGATACAGCCGCAGTGAACGTATTCAAGTTTGTTGTCAACAGTATCAATGAGACCGTAACCGGTCACTCTCGAACCTGGATCAATGCCAAGGATCACTGTCATCGACTTTCCTTGTTATTTAGTGGCTAGCTAACTCGAGGCTATCTTCGAAAAGTACATTCCTCAGAGTTGCGCGGCGACCTCTTCAGAAATATTCGCATTTGAATATACATTCTGCACATCTTCTAAGTCTTCCAAATGCTCAAACAGCTGTAACAGAATTCGCGCGTCATTCAGCCCAAGGTCTACCTCTGTAGAAGCCAGCATTGTAACCTCGGCCCTGATAGCCTTCAGCCCACCGGCTTTTAGACCATGTTGTACGATTCCAAAATTTTCAAGCGTTGTTAACACATCAATGCTGCCATCTTCATTATTCAACACATCATGAGCACCCGATTCTAGGGCGAGCTCTATAATCCGCTCTTCATTGCTCTCGGTAGACAAAGTGATCAACCCCGTCTTCTCGAACAAATAGGCAACTGAACCGCTAGTACCTAGGCTACCACCGAATTTACTGAATCCGTGACGCACTTCCGCCACCGTCCTATTCTTATTGTCCGTAAGCGTTTCACACAAGATGGCCACACCGAAAGGTCCGTAACCTTCGTATACCAGTTCCTCAAGATTATCACTTTCCGCAGTTCCAGCACCTTTAGCAATCGCTCGATCGATAGTGTCTCGAGTCATATTAGCACTGAGCGCCTTATCAACCACTGCTCGNAGGCGGTGATTATCAGNAATGTTGCCGCCGCCGAGCTTGGCAGCAACCGTTAGCTCACGAATAATTTTTGTGAAAATTTTGCCTCGTTTAGCATCTTGTGCAGCCTTGCGATGCTTGATATTGGCCCATTTGCTGTGACCTGCCATAGCCTTTCGTTCCCTAATAACCGGTCAGATAAATTACTTAACTTCTTTTAGTCTGATATTCAACTCACGCAACTGTTGAACAGATACTTCACCTGGCGCATCAGTCATTGGGCAAGACGCCGACTGTGTTTTAGGAAAAGCGACCACCTCGCGAATAGATGACGATCCGGTCATCAGCATTATTAGACGATCAAATCCAAAGGCGATTCCGCCATGGGGTGGACAACCATAACTTAAAGCCTTCAACAGAAATCCAAATTTTTCCTCAGCTTCTTCGTTTCCAATACCTAAAACTTTGAAGACAGCTTGTTGCATCTCAGGTCGATTGATACGCACCGAGCCACCACCCAGCTCTGTACCGTTTAGGACCATATCATAGGCCTGGGATAAGGTCCCCAGTGGGTTGCTGGCTAGCCCTTCCGCGTCACTAGCTGGAGCCGTAAACGGGTGATGCAAAGAAGTAAGATTGCCATCACTATCTTGCTCAAACATGGGAAAATCGATTATCCACAGTGGGGCCCAACCTTCGTGTATCTGCCCGAGGTCTTCGGCAACCTTAACGCGCAGAGCACCAAGGGCCTCGTTAACTACTTTAGTCTTATCTGCACCAAAAAAGATGATGTCACCAGTCTCTGTATTGAGTCTTTCAATTAGAGCCATAGTAACTTCTTTACCCAGAAACTTAATGATAGGCGACTGCAATCCATCTAAGCCTGCGTCTATGTCATTAACTTTGATCCAGGCCAGCCCCTTAGCCCCATAAATACCAACAAAATCCGTATATTCATCAATTGTCTTTCTGCTCAGACTGGCGCCACCAGGTACTCGTAAAGCCGCGACACGACTGCCAGAATCCTTAGCGGGCCCAGCGAAGACCTTAAACTCTACACCCTCCATGAGATCGGCTATATCCACAAGCTCAAGATCGATACGTAAGTCCGGCTTATCTGAACCGTAACGCCGCATTGCTTCTTCATGACTCATTTGTGGAAAAGAATCGAATTCCACATCCATGTGCATCTTGAACACATGGCTTATCATCTCCTCCATAATTTGCATAATCTCCTTCTCATCCATGAAAGAAGTCTCCACATCAATCTGCGTAAATTCAGGCTGGCGATCGGCCCGCAGATCCTCATCGCGGAAACATTTGGCTATTTGATAATAACGATCCATGCCCGAAGCCATCAGAATCTGTTTGAAGAGTTGAGGAGACTGGGGTAATGCGAAAAACTGATTCGGATGGGTACGACTTGGTACTAAATAGTCACGGGCGCCCTCCGGGGTAGCTTTGGTCAATATTGGCGTCTCGATATCGATAAAACCATTACTATCGAGAAAATTGCGGACCGTATTTGTGACCTTGGCTCGAAAGAGCAGCTTCTCAGTCATTTCCGGACGACGTAAATCGATATAGCGATATCGTAACCGAAGGTCTTCATGTACATCGACATGTTCATCGAGCTGAATAGGCGGTGTGTTNGCGGTATTAAGTATTTCCAGTTCNTTACCAAGCACTTCNATCTTGCCGGTCGACATATCGGGATTAACAGTNCCNTCGGGACGCAACCGTACCCGCCCTACAATCTTAATGACAAATTCATTACGTACGTCTTCGGCAATAGCAAAACTCTCAACCGTATCNGGGTCGTAAACNACCTGCGCGANGCCTTCGCGGTCGCGCACATCCANAAATATCACACCACCATGATCTCGACGCCTGTGCACCCAACCGTAGAGCAAAACGGTTTGATCAAGGTGTGATTCGTTTAATTCACCGCAATAATGGCTGCGCATACTAAATTCCTTCAATTAACTTTATCAAATAGGCAGCAACGACTTNTGTCCACTTTGTATCGGTTTTAAACATCTACTGCCTTAGAGCCAGATTTACCCGTTGTATTTTCGCGCTTGTTAATATCCTTTTTGCTCTCTTTCGCTGTTTTCTTCTCAGTTGTATCTGATTTGACAGGTTCAGATTTGGCTACACTAGTATCTGACTTAGATTTATCGCTGTCAGTATTGGAATCAGCGGCCGAATCCGACTCCGCCAATTGTTTCTTGCCTCCAGTCTTGAAATCAGTCTCGTACCAACCGCTNCCCTTAAGTCGAAAGCTAGCTGCCGACACAAGTTTTTTGAGTTTCTGCTGGNGGCAGGATGGGCATTNTGCCAATGGATCGTCGCTGATTTTCTGCAGGACTTCAATTTTGTGATTGCAGTTGTTGCACTGATACTCGTAGATAGGCATCGCTAATATTTTACCGAAACACTAATTCTCCGCTTCCAACTAGTACGCGAATTAGAGCCCAAACAGTTAAAAACCGGCGATTATACCTTATATATTTTTTACCACGCACCCCTGAATTGGGAAAACCCCTAAATCACAAACCACCATGTTTTCCNTTTTNACCACCAATATTACCCACGTCCATTNCAGCGCTGTCAGACCTGCGGTGTTTTAAAGATCCAAATTNGATAGGTTNGCGTGAANGCAATGACACGTTTTATGGTCGGATGACTCTGCTCTAAGAAAGACANAATCGAGTGCTTTAAGAGTTAGATGAAAATGCACACGGGTTTTAATAACAACTAACTGGNTTAATCGACTTCTGGTAAATGAATCATTCTTATNTCCAATAGTAAAATTCTATACGAGCCATCAACACATGGACACAAGAATTCTATTTAATTCNTTACTTAGTGAATANCCACCTNAGATTAAATTGNCAAAGAGTTTAACGCTATTTTTACCGAACCTTTAGTAATTTTTGATATCNCTCACATAATTGTTAGAAGTACTTGCCCAGTCATAATGAATGCTTTATAACTACTTTNCCTGAGNCNATGATGGGTAATGACAAATTACANCGNNGCTGATTTTACTTTATNAAAAATATTTCAACTCCTNNATCGTANNGAGTTCANCTAAACAAATTNCATCAATAATTAACACTAAATAACGNAAAGAGATCGGGTATGGTTGTTAAAAAAGTATCTNCAAGAAAACCAATAAAAAGAAAAACGAACAGCGCCGCAAAGAAAAGGGCTCCNGCAATACAAAAAAAGTACACCAAAACTGAAACGTTAAACGAAATTGCTCNGAATACNTCGTTAAGCAAAAAGGAAGTTACAGCCGTACTCGATGAATTAACTGTCATTATTGAGNGACACATCAAGAAACGTGGGGTGGGCGAATTCACGCTGCCCGGCCTGCTCAAGATCAAGAGGAAGCCAACAAAACCCCGCCCTGCTCGCAAGAAAGCACCAAATCCGTTTAAGCCTGGTGAACTTATGGACGTTCCAAGAAAGCCAGCTGGCTATCGAGTCAGCGTTCAAGCCTTGAAGAAACTTAAAGGCTTTACCCTTTAATTATTGCTCAGCTATTACTATACCGATTAAGGGATTTGTTCAGATTTAAGCGGCCACAANCTGAAAAATTTGGAAAGGCAGCCGATGCCGGCTTTCCTTTTGTGATACGTTATATGTCGCGGTCCCAGCAACTAACTGAATTGAAAAAAGGCTATGCGTGCCAGTAAATACCTACTAGCCACCATCAAAGAAACCCCNACCGATGCCGAGATTGTCAGCCATCAACTGATGCTGCGGGCGGGCATGNTCCGAAAGTTGGCGAGNGGGTTATATACTTGGTTGCCCCTAGGTCANCGTGTGCTCCACAAAGTTACCCNTATCATTCGGGAAGAGATGGATCGTTCCGGCGCCATGGAGCTCTCCATGCCTGTAGTTCAGAATGCCGAATTGTGGCGGGAATCAGGCCGCTGGCAGGATATGGGTCCGGAACTGCTTCGCTTTAAAGATCGTCATGAGCGGGATTTCTGCCTAGGCCCCACCCATGAAGAAGTGATTACCGACCTGATCCGTCAGGAATGTAACAGCTATAAACAACTACCNGCGAATTTTTACCAGATCCAAACCAAGTTCCGTGACGAAATCCGNCCGCGATTTGGCGTCATGCGTGCTCGCGAATTCATCATGAAAGATGCCTACTCTTTCCACATCGACCAGGCATCCTTNGAAGAAACCTACCAGATAATGCANCAAACTTATTGNAAGATTTTTACACGTTTAGGNCTGAACTTCCGCCCCGTACTCGCCGACTCCGGCAATATTGGTGGCAGCGCGTCCCATGAGTTCCATGTGCTTGCAGATTCCGGTGAAGACGAGATCGTGTTCAGCACCGAGAGTGACTATGCCGCCAATCGAGATCTTGCCGAGGGGACGATCCCCCCCGAGCCCAGTGACAACCCGGAAATGAAGACACTACTTGTGGATACGGGTGATGCTCNCACCATTGAAGAAGTAGCCGCACGGTTAAGTATAGATACCAAAGTCATCGTTAAGACTTTGCTGGTACATGCAGAGAATGCTAATGGAGAAACAAGCGGTGACGTAGTGGCATTGCTTCTAAGGGGAGATCAGGAACTTAATGNAATAAAAGCCCAAAAAATTAAAGGAGTAGCATCACCNCTGACTTTTGCTAATNAGAAAACTATTGAAAAGCTGATTGGGTGTCCACCTGGTTGTATCGGCCCAGTCAAACTGCCCGTTCGAGCAATTGCTGATCACTCCGTTGCNGAATTGAAAAACTTTGTGTGTGGAGCCAACCANCNAGGCCGNCANTATCAAGACGCTAATTGGAACGANAATATCAAGTTCAATGAAAAAGCCGACCTCCGAAGAGTAAAAAGCGGAGATCTCAGTCCCGACGGCAAGGGCGTGCTATCAATTAATCGTGGTATAGAAGTGGGCCATATCTTTCAATTAGGGACAAAATACAGCCAAGCTTTCAATGCGACAGTACTNGACNAAAANGGCAAGTCTACANCTATGTCCATGGGGTGTTATGGTATCGGNATTACTCGTGTGGTCGCTGCCTGTATCGAACAGAATCACGACGAACGCGGCATAATATGGCCAGAGAACATTGCCCCTTTCGACCTAATCATTTTGCAAATAGATGCCCACAAATCTGAACAAGTGAAGGCTTTTTCAGAATCGCTGTACCAAGAAGCTCAGGCGCTAGGTATCGAAGTTCTAATGGATGACAGAGATAAAAAAACCAGCCCAGGTGTTAAACTTGTCGAATCAGAGCTCATCGGTATTCCCCATCGTATCGTGGTTTCTCCTCGCAGCCTTGCTGAGGGTACTGTCGAGTATGTGCGGAGGGCAGAAGGCAAAAAACAGGCCATCAGTAAGGAAAAAATACTGGGTTTTCTGACCAATAATCTCGGCGTGCATTTGAGCGCCTAATCCCGCACTTCGAAATCTTCCAATCCCGGATCCTCACAGTTGACAAATTCGACTTTTTCCACAATGGCAGCACTCGGACCTTTTGCCAGCCAGACTTTCATAAACTCCACAGCAAGCTTATTTCCAACAACCAGAACTTCCATGTCACCATCGTCAGTATTGCGTGCCCAGCCGGTCAGGTTAAAATTACGCGCCTTCTTCTGAGCTTCGTTCCTGAAGCATACACCCTGGACTTTCCCTTTGATCAGTCCAGTAACTGCAGTCGTAAATGACGTCACAAATAAGCTTCCTAGTATTGGTTTTTATTAGCGAGCGCTGGCGCTGTTTCCGTGTGGATAGCCTTCGAATATACCGTATACTACCTGAAAATCATTAGAAGCTGGATTTTCATCGCGCTGTTCTTATGGAACCCACTACAATTTATTACAATCCACGTTGTTCCAAGTCCCGAACAGCATTGGCGCTATTGAAAGAAAATGGTGTTAATCCCGAAATAATTTACTATTTAGAAAACCCGCCGACCACTGATGAACTCAAGGTCTTGGTAGCCAAACTTGATCTTAAATTGCGAGATATCTTGCGGACTAGTGAACCAGATTACAAAGATCTCGGACTAAATGATGAATCTCTGAGTGAAGAGAATCTGTTCGAAATTGCCACTAAACACCCTAACCTCATCCAGCGGCCAATCATAGTACAGGGTGACCGAGCCATTCTTGGGAGAAATCCAGAAAAGGTACTGAACCTTTTTGCAGACTAATCTCAGTCGTTTCCTATTAAATGTTCGCAATCTAATTAAGAGTGTAAGTCTATGAATGATCCCTACGTCCTGGTGCTCTACTACAGCCACTACGGCGCAACTAGAAATATGGCCCAACTGATCAGCCGCGGCGTTGAACAAGAGNGTAAACTNGAAGCNCGCCTGCGTACCGTACCTACNGTTTCTAGNACCAATGAGGCTAGTGAGCCACTCGTGCCAGAAAATGGCCCTGTTTATTGCTCTGAAGACGACTTGCGCGACTGTGCGGGACTGGCTCTAGGCAGTCCTACACGGTTTGGAAATATGGCNGGTGCTCTGAAGCACTTTCTNGATGGTACAGGGGCGTTATGGGCATCTGGAAGCCTAATTAATAAACCCTTTGNCACATTTACTTCAACTGCCTCAATGCANGGCGGACAGGAAACCACGCTTCTGACCATGGCTATTCCCATGCTGCATCATGGGATGATCTATTGTGGAATCCCNTACTCAGAAGCGGCACTCACTGCCACTAGCACTGGTGGCACACCTTATGGCGCAAGTCATCTTGCTGGTTCCGGGAGCAAAAATCAGATCAGTGATGAGGAAAAAGGTCTCTGTATAGCACTAGGCAAACGCTTGGGTACTCTCACNCTTAAGCTCGAAAGCTAATGGTGTTAAANAAAACCTCTTCAGGCTCGCTACCTGCCCCCATTAAGACTTCGAAACGGCTCGTGTTAAACGTGTACTACGGATTAATTATCTGTTTTGGCGTAGACACTATATTGATATCCAACGATTTTACGCTCACAGTAGTTCTTATCTGGCTAATCCGAGTNATGCCCTTACTTCCCTTCAGTGTTGGCCTGCACCAAAACCANCCCCGGACTTACACGTGGCTTAGCNTTGTAGTNCTTCTATATTTTATAAACGGAGTNTTAGTATCCTTTGACCCCGAACGACGGATTATGGGAATAGTATATGCTGTATTGTCCGTCACGCTGTTCAGTTTTCTGATATTGTTTGTCAGACTCTATCGTGAACATTACCAAGTGAACCTTTAGTTGATGAGAGATATCACCAAGCCATTGTGGTCTTTATTAGGGGGATTGTCAGTTTGCGCTTGTGAGTGAGGGAGCTATGATCTAGCTTTAGCAACACATCTATCAAACCCGACATGCTGCGATCACAACGCTGATAGATAAAATCTATCACACTATCGGATAATTCTATGCCACGTTTACTCGCGCGCAATTGAAGCGCCCTGCGCTTTTCTATTTCATCCAAAGATCTCAATTGAAATATCAACGCCGATTGAAGTCTCGAATTGAGATCGGGTAAATTTACCCTCAAGTTCGATGGAACGTTGTGCGCCCCTAATAACAGTTTAGTGTTACTTTCCATAATGGCATTAAACGCCGTGAAAAGTGCTGCTTCCCACGTTCTATTTCCAGCCAGCTCCTCCATATCATCCAAGCAAACCAAAGAAAGATTATTAGTCCCGGATAAAATTTCTGGCGCAAATTCCCCTTTTTGACTCAACGGCAAATAGATAGCTCCGCGATCTGCGCCTTCGTAATGGTGACACATTGCTTGCAATAAATGGGTGACCCCTGAAGAACCAGGCCCCCAGAGATAAATGATCTTACTATCAGGGTTCGGATCACGTAAGCTTTGCACAATTTGTAGGTTAGCATCGCTTATTAGAAAATTATCAAAGGTGGCGTCATCGTTCAGCGAAACGCCAAGTGTCAACTGCGTAGGAGGTGTAGCCATGAATCAGCGGGTCCAACGATAATGCTGCACCGATTCGGTCGCACGCTGGGTATTAGTGATTGGCAGTAAATCACGATCAAGGGCAATCACCTCATGGAGCTGTTGAGCATCACCGAGAAGCCTTAGATTTAACTCTAACCGTTGGCCATCAAACTCTGCTGTGCTGACATTTTCAACCAGACCTAAACTACCAATATAAGTTAGCAGGGCTGAGTATGCGGACAGATTTTTGATGCCTTCCACCCTTAATCTTACTATCTGCAGGCTTCCTGTTTCCGGCACTATAGCAAAGTAACTAGCTAACTGATTCGTGATGCGATCTAGCGGTTCATTAAGATAAGGAGCCAACTCCTCATCGAAACCATCAAATACTTCTACTTGCCCCTGAAAGATAAACTGCCACAAGCCCACCAACTCGCCACTAACTGTAAAATGAAGGCGGCCTGACAATACGCTGTCGGCGCCGTAGCGATCGCTAGCATTGCGGATAGCCTCTTCGTCTAGCGCCCACACTGCGTCCTCGGTTAATGCGCGACGATCTTCAAAATCAAGTACCGGGAAAATAATAGGTAGACCTCGTTCAGCAGCGAAGTTCTTCATCAAACTGATAATCTGGGGATTGGAATCAGCTGTCATCATACTGCGCTCACCTTCATTGTTCTGCAACGCCATCCAAACCAGTACACTGGGACGATTGCTGTCCCATATCGGAATATCTGCACTCGCCAGCAAATCATCAAGTAATGATTGGGCAAAACTGACATCGATGTAGCGTTGTTCTCGATTTTCTGGAACAGAGCTAACACTAAAGTTAGTTATCTCTACACCGCGCTGATCCTGAACGATCACATCCGGCAATATCTCCTCTACTTCACTGCTATAACTGATTGCTTCGACATAACTTTGGGCATTTCCAATTGCCTGTTGTAGAACGGGGCTTTGTAACCAACGTCGCTCACCGGTGACTTTTAATAGCACCGCTTCAAGGGCATCCCGAAATGCTCGGTTTCGTTCAGCGTCGCTTTCGTTTTCAACAACTACGCGATATTCGTACAGCCCTTCTACTTGAAGGCCAAAACAGGAAGGCGCCGCTAACATCAACAGTAGTACGACCAAAAGATGAGCTAACGATGATCTGGGGTTAAGGCTAATCATCGCATGAATAATACTGCAAATTCGCCCGATTATCATGAGACTTCAATCCAAGGTGTGAACCGGCAACTTCTGGACTCTTTGTATTTAGTCACTGACGACGATGGTGCTTCTTGGTAAACTGCACCCCTCTTAAACACGTACCCTGTCCTGGATTGTTTACATGGCCCTCGATGATGATGCCAAGGAAACGGCTAGACGAGGCAGCGCATCGCTGAGCTATCGCGACGCCGGTGTGAACATCGATGCTGGCAATGCCCTCATCGATAAACTCAAATTCATTACCAAGCGTACCCATCGCNCCGAAGTCCTTTCGGATCTGGGGGGNTTCGGCGCCCTCTGTGAAATACCAGGNAAATACAAACATCCAGTATTAGTCTCTGCCACCGATGGTGTGGGCACCAAACTGAAGCTGGCTATGNAGATGAACAAACACGATACGATTGGCATCGACCTTGTCGCAATGTGCGTGAATGACNTGATCGTCTGTGGNGCTGAACCTCTATTTTTTCTCGACTACTATGCTACCGGNGAGCTGAAAGTGGATACCGCAACAGACGTAGTTGCTGGGATTGGTAAAGGTTGCGAATTAGCAGGCTGCGCATTGATCGGCGGAGAAACAGCAGAAATGCCNGGCATGTATGCTAATGAAGATTACGACTTGGCCGGATTTGCCGTGGGTGTCGTGGAGAAATCTAAAATTATCAAGCAGAGCCAGGTTAGCATTGGTGATAGTCTGATCGGGATTTCATCGTCGGGACCACATTCAAACGGGTACTCTCTAATTCGCAAGATTCTCGAACGTAGCCAGGAGAGCCTTGACCAACCCTTCGATAAAGCTACGCTGGGGGAGGTTCTTTTGAAGCCAACCAGAATTTATGTCAAGGCCCTTGCTTCGCTCCATTCTAGCTTGTCTATAAATGGGATTGCACACATTACCGGTGGGGGTATCACAGAGAACTTGCCGAGGGTACTACCAGAACACGTTCAGGCTCGGATTGAATTAGAGAGTTGGCAGCGACCAATAATTTTCGACTGGTTGCAGGAGCAAGGAAACATTCTTAGTGCTGAAATGTATCGCACATTTAATTGTGGTATCGGTATGGTTTTGTGTTTATCTCCAAAAGACTCGGAGCAAGCTTTGTATCTTCTTAAAGAAGCCCACCATGAAGCTGCAATGATAGGCGAAATAGTTGAAAAAAAGCCTAACCAGGAAGCTGTGGTTTTTATTTGATACTAGCTTTACCAATAAACTGACTATGCACTATGAACCACCCTAGTTACTGTCATATAGTAGTTTTGATCTCCGGTAGCGGCTCCAACTTGCAGGCACTTATCGATGCAAGCACGACTGCTAATTTCAAGATAAGCGCCGTAATTTCTAACAATCAAGAAGCTTACGGCCTGCAGCGCGCCGAGAAAAACAATATTCCCGTGCAAGTAATTGACCATCGCAGTTTCGAAACAAGGGAAGACTTTGATCTAATTCTCCGAAAAACTATCGATGAGATAAATCCCAATCTTATTGTGTTAGCCGGATTCATGAGAATTCTAGGCAGTAACTTCGTGAATCATTTTTCAGGCCGCATATTGAACATTCACCCTTCGCTTCTGCCGAAATATCCAGGCATTAACACTCATCAACGTGCGCTCGATGGTGGGGAACAGGAGCATGGAGTAACGGTACATTTTGTAACCGAAGCCCTTGATGGTGGGCCAATTATCGCGCAAATGAAAGTTCCGGTGCTCGAAGAAGACACCCCCGATATCTTGGCGGCGCGAGTCCTAAATAGAGAGCATATTATTTATCCCAAGACAGTAGCCTGGTTTGGTGCCGGTCGATTGCGTATGGAAGGCACTCGGGCTATTCTGGACGGTGAGCCACTCCCCCCAACTGGGGTGCAAATAAAGTATGAACCCATTCCTTAAAACAGCAATAGCATTTTATCTGATCATCTCTGAAAGTTTTGTCTCNGCCCAACAAGNGGTTGAGTTCACCGCCAACTACAAGGCTAGCACCAACGGNATCGGCGCCACAGCTATTCGTAAGCTGGAAATACTTGAAGGCGACCTCTACCGACTCAGTAATTCTATAGAAGCATCGTTAGCTGGCCAGATCATAGCGAAATTAATTCAGACCAGTGAGTTCCACCTAAGTGCAGAACACTTGGTTCCACTATCCTACAACTATCTTCTTACCGGAATAAGCACAGAGGCCAGTTCAATCAATTACGACTGGGATGCCGGCTTGGCGCTTAGCAACGAAAACGGCGAGAACTGGCCTATTAAGTTAACAAGCGGTGTAATGGATGAATTGAGCCATCAATTTGCTCTCAGACAACAAATCAAAAAAGGAAACACCGACACCCTTGAATTTCAACTCATTGATGGCGATGAGATCGAATTCCATCGATATCGCNTGGTAGGAAAGGAGGTATTGAACACAGCTTTGGGCAAGCTTAATAGCACCCAAATTGAACTTGCGCAGGTGGAAAGCAATGAGCGCACAACCAAAATCTGGCTCGCAGACGACTGGCAGTATCTCCTAGTCAAAATTGAGCAATTGGACCAATCTGGATTGCACATCACATTAGAACTGGAAAGTGCCACAGTTTCTGGTAATAAAGTAGTGCCGATGCTCGAGCCAACTGGTTTTGCGAACTAAAAGGCTAATCGCTAGGCCGAAATAGCATCATCGGGTGCCCGGCCCTGTTTGTCCTCTTTTGACTCGGTGATGTTTTCTGGTGAACCTTCTTGCTGTCCCGATTGCAATTGTTCTCCACCCATCTCCTCTTCTATCTTGGGTCTCCTCGACAGCTTATACTTACGCATCTTCTCCACCAGTGTAGTGCGCCGCAATTGTAAACGACCGGCCGCCCGCGCCACGACACCACCGCTATCACTTAGCGCTTGCGCAATGAGATCTTTTTCTAAATTCGTTAGNTATTCCTTGAGATCAAGGCCATTTACTGGCAACAAGGCCTGANCGCNCGATGTCTGCGATCGCGTTGCTTGCGNATCATCAATACTNATTACGCTTTCGTTTACGTCTCCACCAATCTCTACCAGAGCTATCTCGTCGTCACCCAAATGGCGAAACTTTTCCGGCAAGTCTTTAATGCCAACAATTCCATGGGGATGCATAATTGCCATTCGCTCCACCAGATTTGCTAATTCCCGCACATTACCCAACCAAGGGTGTTGACATAGTGAAGCGATGGCTCCGGAGTTAAACCGCACTGANCCCCTATTCTCTGACTCCATAGCAGANATCAATTCATTCAAAAGCAGCGGTAAGTCTTCAGCACGCTCTCGAAGCGGTGGAACCTCAATGGGAAAAACATTCAAGCGATAATACAAATCTTGACGGAACTGGCCTTCCTCAATCATTTGCTCTAAGTCCTGGTGTGTCGCTGCCATAATGCGCACGTCTGTTTGTATTGTTTTAACACCACCTACCCGCTCGAAGCTTCGATCTTGGAGAACACGCAGCAATTTCACTTGCATATTAAGAGGCATGTCACCGATTTCGTCTAGAAAAAGGGTGCCACCATCTGCCAGCTCGAATCTGCCAGCGCGCGACGCAATGGCATCAGTAAAGGCGCCTTTTTCATGTCCAAACAGTTCACTCTCAAGNAGTTCCCTAGGAATAGCTCCACAATTAATCGGTANGAAAGGGTTTTCGGAACGAGCAGAATTGAGATGCATGTTGCGCGCCACTACCTCTTTACCAGTTCCTGACTCGCCAGTGATCAAAACGCTGACTTCCGCGTTTGCTACTTGCGCCATCATTTGTCTTACACACTGAATTGCTTCACTCTTTCCNACGAGATTGCGAAACATGTTGTAGTTTCGCTCACCATCGAAANCCCTTAGACGATTGAAATGCTCATTGAACACCTTAGCTTTGTGAATTGCATCCAGAAGCGACTGATGGCGAAGTTCCATATCGAGCTTCGTTGTGACATTGGAGATCACGCCGGAAATCAGTGAGTTAGGAATCTCATGCTTGCCCACAAGTATGAACGGAATACCAGCGTCCCAATCATAAATTTCCTTCATTAGAGTCGCCAAGTCGGATTGTTCGCATGTACCAATGATAGCCACTGCAATNTCAGAAGATTTGCTAACCAAATCCGTCGCTGGNGACTGCCAATAATTTGATGTCGCAGGAACGGTACTCTCACCAATAAAGGCTAAGATCGTCTCGAGGTCATGGCGAGACTCCTCGTTATCGTCAATTAACAGTATTCGGGTAGCCTGGATCATAAAACCACGGGGAATCTCACTATTAATGGTAGGTAAAGATCCATCAGGAATGTCGAGATTAACTATTCATTTCGAGAATCAAACCATTAGACATTGAAGATCAAAAAGAGTCAATTCCCTCTTTTATAAGCACAGATTTTTCCGAGNGGCTTGTTTAAAGATATCTTGCACCCAGTCGCTATTATTGAAACCTGCGGTAATCAGCTTTACGTTATTTGAAAGTCCNAGATGGTAAATATCCGTTTCTTCTGCAATTTTTGTGGAGNGACGCCGAGAAAGTGTTCGCTCGAGAGCACGATCAAAAAGGGCTAAAGCAAACAAACACAGAAAGGGNAAGCGAACTGTAGTGAGTAAAGAAGATCCCGATATTAAACACCAGAATAAGCNCTCAACCACACAAACCAATGTGGTAGCACACGCACGCGGAAAAAGCAGAGCCAGTATTCAGANCGCGGGAGGAGCGGAGGAATCCCAAGCTTCCCTGGCGACGGAGCCCATCGACTGGGAGCGCATTGGCGAGCTAATTGAGGAATTGCCAGAGATCGATGCGACTAAAGTTGTGCGCTTGCACAATCAGATAATAACCGAAGAATACAAAATTGATACCAAGAAAATTGCGAAAAATATTATTGAAACAGAACTGACGCTATACAGATAGGTATGTATCCAGCAGTGCATCTAGGCTCTCCAGCCGCTCTAGATCTTGCGGTCTATCTACATCCCACAATGGCTCAAGTAAATGGTATTTCAAGCTTTCAGCTGCCATCCGCTCCAGTGTCTGTTCCATGACATGCACTGTACCCCANTCGATATCTTGAAAAACACCAGCTTGTGGCTGTTTCAAGCCTATCAGCNCATAGCCCCCNTCTAAAGTTGGGCCAAGAACCACGTCTACGGGATCGCTTGAGCAATGCAANGCTTGGAGGCCCATTGCTATATATTCCCGGTTCATGACCGGGCAATCCGACCCTATTATGATCAAGCTATCAATGCTGGGTGAATTCAGATTTTTANAAGCNGCATAAGCCATTTTTTGCCCCAAGTCTTCACCCTTCTGAAGATAAATTTCCCTTTTATAACAATATTTTAAAAATAATTCATGAGCTATATTCGAGGAAACCCACAACTCCATGGGCGCCAAACGGGAATCACGCACGGTGACCAGAATATGAGACAACATTGCCCGATACAGAGCTAGGCACCCCTTTAGGCCAAGCTCTGGTTCTAGTCGGGTTTTTACCTGGCCAAGGATAGGCTCCCGTCCAAATACTGCGATACGGGACGAAGGGTAAACGTAGCTACTGNGTCGCTTAGAAGNCATATACTAGTATCAAGAAGCTCAATAGTACCGAGTAACCAATCTATCCGGATTCACACCTACGAAATAAAGAAAACGCAGTTTCCACATTAATAAAATGGTGCGAANTAGACCTTTTTGTTCCCAACGCCTAACCGAAGCAACCACGGGTTCTTTGCATATCCANGGTTGGGCCACTCGACGTAATAATTTGCTAATNGCTACNTCTTCCATCAACGGAATCTCNGGAAAACCNCTAATTTTCCTAAATAGTTGCCTAGATACCAAAAGCGATTGATCGCCAGTACAGATCCAGGTCAGTCGAGCACGTATATTCATGCAAGAGGCAACCACTTGGTAAGCAATCCCNGCGTTGCTCAAACGCACATCAAACCATCCCCAATTAAAGTGATTGCTGTGAAGTATCTGTTGTAATTCCACAAAGGAGTTGTCAGGNAAGTCTGTGTCGATATGCAGGAACAATAATACTTTCCCCGTTGCAATTTCAGCGCCCCTGTTCATTTGCGTCGCGCGGCCTGGTTCCGATACGATCACACGATCAGCCAGAAATTTCGCCAAGTNTGCAGTTTGATCTTCGCTGCCACCATCCACCACTATAAGTTCAGCACCCTGCTCTCGATACACCTGCAGGTCTTCTAACTGTCGTTGGATTATTTTAGCTTCATTAAGTACCGGAACTATAATGCTCAGCATATCCAATTGCCCTTGCTCGTCTTAAAACAATCAGACTTCCAGAGAGCCACCGCANCTACTGCCTTGACCCGCAGTGCAACCAAAGCAATGCTCTCCNGTGATAATNGGGTTATNCTCCAGATTCNTGTNAAGTAATTCCGAAAGGTGTGTCTTNGGTCTACCATTTATCGCTAGTGGTAATTTCAGCATTTGATTAAAATCACAGTCGTAAACATATCCTTGGTAATCGATACTTAAAAGGTTACGACACATGACAGTGTCTAAGTTTTCCTCACGGTAACTGTCCCTTAAAGTACTCATATACGGATGGTAAAGCCCCTTAGCCAGGAGCATGCCTCCAAAACGGCTAATAGGCATGTTAGTAATCGTGAACAGCTTATTAAAAATGATGCCGTGTCTCGATTTTAACTCGCTCTTATAGTCCTGCTCTAGGCTAGCCTGAGCCGGTGGCAGGTTAATCCCGTCNGGATTGAATACCAGATTGAGCTGCTTTTCTGGCTCCGCGCCATAACCTAAAGAATTCAGTTTTTTGAGTGCCGTTATACTCTCCCAATAGACATGCTTTCCGCGTTGCTTTTCGACGTTTTGTTCCGAATAACAGGGTAATGACGCTGTNACCGTAACTCCCTTTTCTGCCATAAAANCGGCAATNTCTTCCATGCCCGGCTCTCCTAGAATAGTCAGATTGCAACGATCGATGACTTCCATTCCTGTCNCTTTAGCTTCTTCGACCAAGTACTTGAAATGCGGATTCAACTCCGGAGCACCGCCGGTGAGGTCCATCGTTTTAACTGGGCGGACATNTAGGTATTCCAAGACAAGATTTGCTATTTCCCGAGTCATCTGCTCGGAGCGNGTGGGGCCGGCATTAACATGGCAGTGTGTACAACTAAGGTTGCACTTGTAGCCCAGATTCACCTGCAGAGTTTCTAAGGTACCGCGTTTCAGCAATGGGAAATCAGTCTTTAATAGAAGCGGTCGAGTATCAAGCATAGCNGTTAGTTTTTATTTGCTAAAATAGATGTTTTAAATAGGGTCAGCGCCACCGCATTTTATGCCAAGCTATGTTCAAATGCATGAAATTCGTCGTGCTGAATTTCCCAAATCCATCTGCTCATTTCCTTAAAAGAATCAAGCGCTCGTTTGTAAAGGACCTTAGCCCTAACCATGATCCCGTAAGCAAACTTTTCCTATNCCGGGTTTTAACCTAAATTTGAGAAANNCAGGCCTTTAANTCGTAGCCCACCGGAAAANTATTTGTAATNCCTTTCGAGGAACATATTGAATAGGTATAGGNACCCCGTAACTCCAATCTTGTATCAACGCAACTGATGGTTTTTGATNCTTGGCCGATATTAGCCCTATAGTGAGNGTCGGTAGTAAAAAAATTAAGGTAATACAGTATCTTAAATNCCATATACCACAGCAGAATTTCAGTGAATGGAAACCGGCGGGAAGTACTAAAGAGTTAGTGGCGTATTAGTGAACGCAAAGAATTTTTACATAGTCGCGACTGTACCAAATGAGCCTAGTTTGCAGGTAAAAGTTTCGGGTCCCTATCTAACCGAACAAGCCGCCCAAGCCGATCTAGTTGCCGCCATTGATGAAGTCATGGACATCGATCCAAGCGCCAAGAACTACCAATACAGCATCTCTCGAGTTGAGAGCCACAAACCTGGCGTAATCCAGCATATGGCTACAGACGTCTGATCTGTAGCGAATCCATTAAATCTTAATAAACCTNCAATAACACGCTTATCTTATCTTCTCTTCATGATGGCTGAGGGTGTAAACTAACGATTCCGCACTTTATTCCATAACCAGAGGTCAGACTGAAAGATTTACTATTCCTATACAATACTTTGCTATAAAGAGTGACCTAAAGCTTTTTAGAGTAGCCTGAGCAATAAAANCTAGGTAAGTGATCGAGCCCACTTCCCATTCTCTAGACCAACACAGAAAGAAGGAGAGGTTCTTTTGAAAAAACCGAGCGCACTACATCATATTAGTATTATCGAGTCCCGAGGCACTAACTGTGCTTGGATCCGAATAAAATACAATGGTAAAGATTTTCAGCAGTCTTTCCCTTTCAAAAAGTATGGCGGAAAACAAAAGGCAATAACTGCTGCAAAAAAGAAACGGGACATTGAGGGCAGGAAGATCTATGGAGTNAACTGGCCTTACGCAAAATTCAGCCCTCGTAAAATTTCCCCACTTAATTCGTCCGGCGAAATCGGGGTGAGCTATTCAGAGAAGGACCATAGCTGGGTAGCNACCTGGCAAGNGGGGAANGGAATTCGTCGCAAACAGAAAAACGCTTACTTCTCAATTAATAAATATGGGAATAAGGATGCCAAAGAGCTCGCCACCAAGGCTCGTCGAAGAGCTGTAAAAGAAAATCGAATTCAGTAAATTATTTAAAAATTTTCCTTGGCCATTATTTTGCCGATCTCTGGGGGTTCAACCAGCTTAAGCAAAGCCCCTTCAGAGCTTGAAATATCGAGTCCTAGAAGATCCTGAAACCCCTAGCGACCGTAACGAAGTTATGGCTCTAGTAGAAGTGACTTCAGTTTATCGTTAAATTCAATATCACCATCTATAGCGTAGCGTTCGTGATTGATTTCAATATAACGAAGGTCATACATGTAATTTACCATAGCGCCGCGCGACTGACTTAAACCTTTTTTGCTGAAATCTGCACCGGTATGTAACTGATATACATACGCTCCGTTACCTAAATGAAAACGAGCAACGGGGTCAGCCGGATATTTGCCCTTTTTAGCCTGCAACAGGTAATTAAACACTACTTGTTTAATGAGATGGCCGTGTTCTTCTGTTGCTTCTTTGTTAAGTGATAAAGCGTTCACTTGGTTCTTTAAATCAATGAGCTCGGGCGTCTCCAAATCAGTCTTAGTATCTAGCCATGCTTGCAAGCCAGATATAGGTGAAAGAGTTACAAAAGTCTTGATGGACGGAAACTCTCCCTGCAACTCCTGTACAACTTGCTTTATGAGAAAGTTGCCGAAAGAAATATTTTGAAGCCCTGGCTGACAATTGCTTATGCTGTAAAAGACCGCGGTGGAGTATTCCGAGGAATCAATGGCTCCTGTGCCCTTATCCTCTAATATAGAGTCAATGGAAGTGGGTATATCTTTTAACAGCGCTACTTCGACAAAAATGAGAGGTTCATCAACAAGGGCTGGATGGAAGAATGCAAAACAACGCCGGTTTGGAGGATCAATGCGACTACGCAGATCATCCCAGTCTTTAATCTCATGTACTGCTTCATAGCGAATAATCCTTTCTAGAACTGCCGCAGAGGTAGACCAATTGATTGTTTTTAACACAAGAAATCCACGACCGAACCATGAAGAGAACAGTCGCACAAAATCTTCATCTACTGAATTAAGCTCTGGATTATCTCTCAGATAGTTCCGCAGATCAGTGCGCATTCCTACCAAATTATGGGCTGCGTCGGGAGTTGAATTTAGCCGTCGCAGCAACTCATGCCGCATTGGCTCAGCTGCCTTGGAGAGTTTATTTAGATTAGTACTAGATGGTTCTTCATCGTATGCTTCGAAGGCCAATTTCACTGCAACCTGATTCGCATTATAGTTTTGTTCCAAATTTTTAAAAAACCCTAACTTATGGTCATCCGTTAGGTCGTCATAGTGATCCAGAACCTGGCGTGCGGTCACGATTGCGGAAACCTCCCCTACGGTTCCCATAAGCTTATCTAGTAGCTCATCAATGGAAGCTTCTTCACTGCCAGTAAAAAATAATCCCCGCTGGCGTTTAACCAGTCCGCTTAAAAAATCTTGAAATCTACCGAATGCCATCTTTTAAAGTTTCGTATTTTAGATCTAGTTACAAATGAAGTTGTCTTAGAATTAAAACTTAAGTCTCGGAACAAAGCTAATAACATATTGAGTAATTTAGAAGAACAACTAACTAAAATTCATAAGCTTTATGTACAAAGTCAAAACAGGTACTACTACTATTATGGTTATCAGCAAACAATGACTACACCTCCAAGCCCCTGATCTCCATCTTACCCGCTCCTAATTGAAGAAACCGGTTATTTTCGACCACTGGAACCTCTGCGACCTTGAACCGGCACCTGCTTCGTCCTTCACCTAACACAGTATCTGGCACAAACAATCAGTTAATAGTAATTATATTGTCAACAATTTAATTGATTTTTCTTAAATATATAGGCAATATTCATTTTTAATTACATTTTTGTTGACAATATATCAATTTGAAAGCTAAAGCAGAATTTTCTCTAGGTACTAAGCCGTCTACACTCGCCGATGGTGTTTTCGATCGGATTCGAACAGCCATTATAGAGGGAGAACTAGAACCTGGCTCTAAGATCAATGAACCACAACTTAGCAAGCAATATGGCATCAGCCGCGGCCCATTGCGAGAGGCTATTCGACGCCTAGAGGGCTGCAAACTTGTAGAAATAAAACCCAATATTGGTGCTAATATCGTTTCCTTAAACATCTCCCAAATAATTGAAATTTATGAAATTAGAGAGTCATTGGAAGGTCTAGCCTGCCGACTAGCGGCAACGAATGCCATACCAGATGACTGCTTCAGATTACGAGAATTGCTGACCCAACATGAGAAGCAGATTCAATCGGAGAATGGCCGCATCTACTATCAGCGCGAAGGCGATTTGGATTTCCACTTTCAAATTGTTCAACTAAGCGGTAATGGCCGCCTTTTCGATATACTTTGCGGCGAACTCTACCACCTGCAACGTCTTTATCGGGTACAGACAGCAAGCGAACCTTCCCGCCCTATTCAAGCGTTCAAAGAACACCACCAGATAGTGGATGCCATAGAAACAAACGACTCGGAGTTGGCTGAGTTGCTGATGAAACGTCATATTTCCAGTGCAAAATCAACTTTATTAGATCAATTAAATCAATAGATAAAGAATATAATTAACATGAAACCCCTTTCTCCAGGAGCAAAGTTCAGAAAAGCTCTCAAGAGCCATGCCCCCTTGCAAATCGTAGGCACAATTAACGCTTATTGCGCCATGCTGGCGGAAGACGCAGGGCATGATGCAATTTATCTCTCCGGTGGTGGTGTCGCAAATGCATCCTATGGGTTCCCGGATCTTGGTATTACCAGCCTGAATGACGTAATTATCGATGTGGAACGCATTTGTAATGCATCAGACCTACCCCTATTGGTCGATATCGATACCGGTTGGGGAAGTGCCTTTAACATCGCACGCACTATCAAGGCTATGGAGAGGGCCGGCGCCGCGGCTGTGCATATTGAGGATCAAGTTTCTCAGAAGCGCTGTGGTCATCGCCCCAACAAAGCAATTGTTAGCCCAGAAGAGATGGTAGATCGCATCAAAGCTGCGTCTGATAGCAGAAGTGATGAAGATTTCGTTATCATGGCTCGCACTGATGCGCTGGCTGTGGAAGGCATGAACGCCACCGTTGAAAGAGCCATAGCTTGTGTGGAAGCAGGCGCGGACGCTATCTTCCCTGAAGCTGTTTTGGATTTGGAACAATATCGTCAATTCGCCAGCGCCGTGAATGTGCCCATACTCGCCAATATTACAGAGTTCGGAAAAACCCCGCTATTTAACTGCCAGGAATTAAATGAAGCCGGAGTGGCAATGGTGCTCTACCCTCTCAGTGCCTTCAGGGCTATGAGCAAGGCGGCTTTGGAGGTTTATCAGACAATCTCCAGAAATGGAGATCAATCGGGGATTGTAGACACAATGCAAACACGAGCAGAATTATACGAAGTCCTCGGTTATCACGCGTACGAAGAAAAACTAGATGCACTTTTTAACAAGGGGAATCATAAATAATAGAAAGTTAAAGTATTGATTTAGTCTTACGATCGCAAAATAACAAACTCCAGTTCAGATGATAAGCGAATAGTCCGGAGGCAAAATATGATGGACTTGCAATACAACCTAATGTTTTAAGGCAGTTCCAAAGTAAATTTAATCTATTGATTCTAAATTTTTTTGGCCATTTTTATTACGTGAAAGTAAATTCAATAAGCCAAAAAATAGAGTAAATAAAAATGACGAAAATCCGTGTTTTAATTAACAATGATTTTGATGAATGGTTAGACATTTATCGGTTTTACGCTGAACATTACGAGGTTCAATTAACAGAAGATGTTGTGAACACAACTTGGGGTTGGTTGATGGATAGGACGCATCCATTGAAGGGTTTAGTTGCTGAAGTTGATGATCGTCTAATTGGTCTAGCCCATTACAGAGCGATGCCGCGACCTTTGTGGGGAAAAAATATCGGCTTTCTAGATGATATAATCGTCGCTCCTGCCTTTAGAGGAAGTGAAGCAGCAAAATTGCTTTTGAATGAGCTTAAATCAATCGGCTGTAGGGAAAAATGGGGTACCGTACGTTGGATAACAAGAGATAACAATTATCGTGCTCGTGCACTTTATGACAAAGTTGCACTAAAAACTGATTTAAATATCTATGAGATGAATTGTGGAGATTAAGATATCGATAAAAAGCTAGGTGGGCCTGGTCTGCGAGGCCAGGTTGCAGGTGAAACTTCACTTTGCACAGTAGGTAAAACAGGTACTGGCCTTACTTATCGAGGCCTCGATATTTCTGTCCTAGCAGAAAAGGCGAAATTTGAGGAAGTTGCACATTTACTACTTCGAGATCAGCTACCAAATCAAGAACAACTAGATAATTATGTAAATAAAATTAGATCTTTACGGGATTTACCCCAAGCGCTTAGGGATGCATTGGAGAGGATACCTGTCTCCGCACATCCGATGGACGTCATGCGAACAGGTTGCTCAATGCTGGGCAACCTAGAACCAGAGATTTCTTTCGAACAGCAGGATGAAGTGATTGACCGACTCCTCGCCGTCCTCCCCTCGATCATTTGCTATTGGTATTGCTTCTCCCACGAAGGAAAACGCATAAACACAGCCTTAGATGATGACTCAATTGGTGGCCATTTTCTCCACATGCTAAGTGGCGAACCACCCAACGACCTGTTCCGTCAGGTGATGAATGTGTCTCTGATTCTTTATGCTGAACATGAATTCAATGCATCAACCTTTACCGCCCGGGTCTGCGCCTCAACCATGTCAGACATGTATTCTTGTATTACCGGCGCTATCGGTAGTCTAAGGGGCCCATTGCACGGAGGCGCAAATGAAGCGGCAATGGATATGATTGAGAAATGGTCCTCCCCTGACAATGCAGAAAAGGGGCTTCTCGCCATGCTGGAGCGTAGAGAAAAAGTCATGGGTTTTGGTCATGCTATTTACCGAGAATCTGACCCTCGTAACCTGATCATCAAAGGTTGGGCGAAAAATCTCGCCAATCAGGTAGGTGATGCGTTGCTTTACCCTGTTTCTGAGCGATGTGAAGAAGTAATGTGGCGGGAAAAAAAATTGTTCTGTAATGCAGATTTTTTCCATGCTTCGGCATACCATTTCATGGGCATCCCAACAAAGCTATTTACCCCTATCTTCGTAATGTCCAGAGTAGTAGGATGGGCGGCCCATGTTAAGGAACAGCGAGCCAACAACCGAATCATTCGGCCTAGCGCTGATTACACAGGTCCTGAGACGACAGAATGGGTAGACATCCAAAATAGATAGCAGATAACTACGGCAAATATCCAGCTTCTATTTAATTAAGGAGACTTTACTTTCCCAGGTAATTGGGGCCTGGATGAGCCTTTCCTGCCAATCCAGATTCGCGTAATAAACAAGATATTTTACATGCGATTTATTAAATAACTATTTGATTTTTATTATTTAAAATGACTGATAATGTAGATTTAAATGCTCGCCCGGAACCCGATCAGGTGCTCCTAGATATCGCCGATTACGTGTGTGACTACGAGATCGAATCAGCAGATGCCTATGATACCGCCAGGTATTGTTTGATGGACGCACTTGGCTGTGCATTCCTGTCTCAGCGATTCCCGGAATGCACAAAGTTACTGGGCCCGCTCGTCGAAGGCACGCTAGTTCCTAACGGTGCCAGGGTTCCGGGAACCCAGTTCCGTTTAGATCCGACTAAAGCGGCTTGGGATATTGGCTGTATGATCCGGTGGCTAGACTACAATGATACCTGGCTGGCAGCCGAATGGGGCCACCCCTCTGATAACCTCGGTGCGATCTTGGCAGTCGCCGATTTTGTTTCCCAGCAAAGAGTTGAAACTGGAAGCGCACCACTAACCATGCGTAATGTACTTACGGCTATGATAAAAGCTCACGAAATTCAGGGTGTTATCGCACTTGAGAACAGTTTTAACCGTGTGGGTTTATGTCATGTATTGCTGGTTCGTGTGGCTTCCACAGCCGTAGCCACACATATGTTAGGGGGTACACGGCAACAGATTATCGATGCCCTGTCTCAGGCCTGGTTGGACGGCTCTAGTTTACGTACTTATCGGCATGCCCCAAATGCTGGGCCTCGCAAATCATGGGCTGCCGGCGATGCCACCTCTCGGGCTGTTCGGCTCGCAGATCTGACCCTCCGGGGTGAAATCGGTTATCCCAGTGCTCTAACAGCACAAACATGGGGTTTTTACGACGTCTCTTTCAACGGGAAACCTTTCTCTTTTTCCAGGCCTTACGGATGT
>NZNL01000066.1 GCA_002694855.1 Gammaproteobacteria bacterium | reverse complement strand
GGTGCGCCCAGAGCGTTCAAGGTGACCGTCGCAGTGAACAGTTCGTCTGCTGACTCCACCTTGGGCAACAGTATGGCATCGGGTGGATTGGATGCCAGGACTGTGAGATCTTCTTCGCAGCACTGGGTCTCCAGGCGATTGACACGCACAACCACTTCCCGCTGCCCGTAATCTGTTTGTTCAAGCGTCGACTGGACCTGCTGTCGGGCTGCTTCCTTGTTTGTCGGTGAAACAGCATCTTCCAGGTCCAAGATAATGACATCAGCCGGCAACCCGGTCGCCTTCTGCTGGGCTCGAGGGTTGTCGCCAGGCATAAACAGGGCGGAGCGGCGAGGGCGCGATATCATTGAGGGCATTGACCGGGCATTAACGTCTTGAAGGGAACAGAGTACTGTAAGGCTTTCATGAGTAATTTTAACATTGTGTGAAATGAAAGACTGATGAAGAGTAAGTATCCGGAACGAATCGTGTGTCTCACCGAAGAGACCACGGAGACGCTTTACCTGTTGGGCGAAGAAGATCGAATCGTCGGGATATCAGGGTTTACCGTACGCCCACCACGCGCCCGAAAAGAAAAACCCAAGGTCTCAGCGTTTACCAGCGCCAAAATCGATCGAATCATTGCGCTTGAACCAGATCTTGTTCTCGGTTTTTCAGACCTTCAGGCTGACATTGCGGCTGAGCTGATCCGCCGTGGCGTCACAGTATTGGTGTTCAACCACCGATCTGTTCAAGAGATCTTGTCGATGATCCGGACGTTAGGGGCAATGGTGGGTGCTGGCCAGCGCGCGGATGAACTGGTGGGGGTATACGAAAACAATATTGATCACAGTTTGGTTCGAGCTGCTGAACTTCCTCGACGACCCAAAGTGTATTTCGAAGAATGGGATACCCCGCAGATCTCCGGAATCCGCTGGGTTTCAGAGCTGATCACTATTGCTGGCGGGGACGATATATTTCCGGAATTGGCTGTTTGTCCGGATGGAAAGAGTAGGATCATTGGCGATCCCGAAGAGGTGATTCGGCGTGCACCGGACATCATCATCGGATCGTGGTGCGGTAAGAAGTTTCGACCGGAAAAAGTAGCAGCACGGCGAGGCTGGGATGCTATACCCGCGGTGCAGAACGGGGACCTCTATGAAATTAAGTCGGCGGAGATTTTGCAGCCCGGACCTGCAGCTTTGACGGATGGGTTAGACCAGTTACAGAAGATTATTGGTCGCTGGTCGGCCTGAAAAGTAGTTCGATGTCTTAGGGCGGTAAGAGGTCGTCAGGCACGTCGCGCTCGGGCGCCTGTTCGACGTTGTCGAAACTCAGCAGGGCCATCAGCCGAGTTGTTGTCCCTTCAATCGGCGTTACTCGATGCAGACTGTGGCGACCTCTGAAAAGCAACAAATCACCCGATTGGAATGTAACGGTTTTCCGTCGTTGGTCCTGGCCACTCAAAATGGATTCAACTGCTCCAAAGTTTTCGTCGTCAGTGCTACGGACAGCGGGCATGTATTCGAAGTCTCCACCAAAATCGGCAGGGCGTAGCAAGACCGATGCAACGAGCTCACACGCATCGAAATGCCAACCTAACTGGTCATTTGTGCCCATCACCGTGTAGTTGAGTGAACCACGATCATCGCTATAGCGATAAAGCGGCTCATTCGGCAACAGATTCCGTAGAAATGCCAGTAGGTCATCACCCTCAAACAGCATTCTTAACGGAGAATCTTGTGGGATTAACTTTCGTGAGATATAACGTACGGCAAATTGCACCGTTGAATTCCGTGGGTGGCCCGCCGGATAGCCGTCATCTGGCTCTTGGTAGTACGGCGTGTACTCATTGTTGCTGGGATGGGCTTGGGATTCGAGTGACATCGCCTCTTTTAGACAATCGGATAAACCAGCAGTGCTGAGAAACTGAGAAAAGTGACAGGCACCAAACGTTGTCAAATTTGATCGGGCAGATGCCACTAAATCCAGCACTACCTGACTCTCGAGGTCATGAATAGGATAGCGAGCTGAGTTAACAACGGAGTTCATGACTTATTGAAAAGGGTCTTATCTAAACTGATGACTAGGGAGCATATGTTTGAGCAACTTATTATGCCTGTGCTTGGTTCGCCATTTGGAACGTAATTTTGTTACTAGCATAAGGGTCAAATTACGAATATCAGCTCAGGATTTTCACACCAATCAAATCGATGGATTGTTTTCCCCATCAATTTCTCGTTCTTTTATCGGGGCTCGAGTATGATCGGCATGCCCAAGGGATGTACAGCACCTAAGTATTAGCTATGAAAACTGTCAGAGAATTTCCTCATTCAATCACGGTTCTAGAAAAGGACGTCTGGATCCCGATGAAACGAGGTGACCGGCTAGCTGCCCGAATTTGGATACCCGACAGTGCCGGGCCAGAGTGCCGGGTACCAGCCTTATTGGAATACATACCTTATCGTAAGCGTGACATGACGCGGGCGGGTGACGAGCCTAAACATAGCTATTTTTCTGGTCACGGCTATGCCAGTGTGCGAGTTGACTTAGCCGGTGCTGGCGATAGCTTCGGTGTAATGCGCGATGAATATACTCGGCAGGAACTTAATGATGCCAAGGAGGTTATAGCTTGGTTAGCGGCTCAGTCTTGGTGTACAGGCACAGTAGGAATGTTTGGTATTTCCTGGGGTGGGTTTAATTCACTTCAGGTAGCTGCGCTTAGGCCCCCGGCCCTCGCTGCCATAGTAACATCGTGTTCGACTGACGATCGTTACGCTAATGATATGCACTACAGTGGGGGTTGTTTACTGAACGATAATTTAGACTGGGGAACAACTTTCTTTTCCCTTCTTCCACTCCCCGGAGATCCTGAAATTATGGGTTCGGGTTGGCGAAAAAATTGGAAAGAACGGTTGAAAGACGTGCCGTGTCCAATCGAGAAATGGATGAAACACCCGACAAGGGATGCATATTGGCGCCACGGTTCAATTTGTGAAAACTACGATGACATTCAATGCGCAGTGATGGCAGTAGGGGGGTGGTTGGATGGCTACACGGATGCGATTCCAAGATTATTAAAGAACCTCAAAGTACCGCGGATGGGGATCATCGGGCCGCATGCGCATCAGTGGGGGCAGTCACCTCGAGCGCCTGGTCCCGCAATCGGATTCCTGCAGGAAATGCTTCGCTGGTGGGACTACTGGCTAAAGGATGTGGATACCGGCATCATGAAGGAACCTATCCTGCGGGCCTATATGCAGGAAAATGTACCCGCCACCAGCTGGTATGCAGAGTGTCCTGGTCGTTGGGTTGGAGAAAAACAATGGCCGAGTCCACGTATCACCCACAAGCGCCTTTACCTAGGGGGAAATGGACTTTCTTCAAATCAAACCCCCGATATGCCGAGGATGGCTACTACGCCGCAGACCTTGGGCCTAGCCGGTGGGGAATGGTGTCCTTACGGTACCGGAGGAGAGGGTCCAGAGTTTCCAGGCGATCAGCGGTTTGATGACGGTGCCGCTATTTGTTTTGACGGGAGCCCACTTCGTACTACGCTGGAAATTCTTGGTGCAACGGAAGTAACACTGGATCTTTCAGTTGATCAACCAACGGCATTTATTTGTGTTCGGCTTAATGACGTCAAACCGGATGGTTCGTCAACTCGCGTGGCGTACGGTATCTTAAATCTTACTCATCACAAAGGTCATCACAAAGTCCAGAAAATGGTGCCAGGTCGGCGTTATCGCGTAACCGTTGACTTAAGTGACACTGCTTATTCATTTGCTCGCGGTCATCGCCTGCGGGTGGCCCTCTCAACCACATATTGGCCTATGATTTGGCCATCTCCTGAGCCCGTTCAATTGACTGTCCATACCCATCACAGTGTTATTAAACTTCCAGTGAGGCCTAAACGAGGTGGCCCCAAAGTTAAGTCGTTTCTTCCTGCCGAAGAAGGGTTACCTATGTTGTCCACTACCCTGTCAAATGGATCGTCAAACAATAAGGTTCTTCGAGATATGATGACGGGTCGTGTCGACGTGTTGTCTGAGCGCGGCGGTGAAAATATTGTGATCGAAGAGCATGGGATGGAAATGTCCCGACGTGACACCCAAGAAAGAATGAGTATCGTCGAGGGTGATCCTTTGAGTGCTGAAACCGAGATGGTGTTAGGTAACAGGTTGAAACGGGGTGCTTATGATATTGAGGTTGTTGCTCGAACTAAGCTTAAGTCGACCAAGTACAAGTTCTTTTTGACAGCAGACCTTGATGTTTATGAATCCGAAAAAAGGGTCTTATCAAAACGATGGTCGGTTCCCATACCCCGCAAGGGTATTTAGCACCGGTAGCCCACCCGCCCTAAACCAGTTTTCTTGAGATACTATGTGACCACTTTCTAGAAAAAGATGCAGCTATCTTCCTCGTAAGCTTTAAGATCTGAGTCGACGATAAAATTCTGGCGGTCGCAGGTTAGGCCGGTATGTGCCCCCGTCTTAGTTTGCCCGGTGCTTCTCATATTTAATCTCGAGAAACCTAAGAATTCATCTACTGGACAAGATAGATAGTCAGAATTAGTATGAGTAATATATTAGGCAATGCAAACAAACGTAGCCTGGCTAATATATTGCAACAGATTTACCGTTATACCTAAGGAGAATATATGAAGAACTTTGATGACAAACGGAGAGAGTTTCTACAGGTAGCTTCTGCCCTTGGCATGAGTGCCGCACTGGGTGGCTACTCAATACAAACAAATGCGGAAGGGCATCGTGTGCTAAATGCCCGGTCCCACCTTAAGTTGGCATCCCTTGATCCGGGTTACATGGTGGGAGGATCAGAAATCACAATCCAGTGGGCTTTGATGCCCAGACTCGCAAATTTTACTTTCGAGGGCGGCGCATTGGGGTGGGCACCTTCTGATTTTGTATCTCATCTATCTCAACCCGACGGGACCCATATTGACTATACCCTTAAACCCGGTTTGCAATGGTCGAATGGTTACGGCGAACTGACGTCAGACGATGTTAAATATTCGTTCGAGCGAATGCTTGAGTCTGAATGGAAAGGCGACTGGTCTGCTTTAGATCATGTAGAAGTTAAGGATAAGTACAGCGGAACTTTGGTTCTCAACAAGGCATTTGCACCAATCTGGGCGCTAGCACTTTTGAGTGGGACTGGAACATTGGTATGTAAAAAAGCAACTGAGGAAGTCGGTGGCAAGTACACGGTCGACGTTCCAGCCACTTGTGGGCCATACGTGATGGATTGGATTCCTAAGCAGAAAGTCACGCTTACACACAATCCATTGTGGACAGGGCCCAAACCATATTTTGACAAGATCAATTACATCAGTATTGATGCACCTGAAGCCGCCGAGCTTGCTTACGAAGCCGGCGAAGTTGACTGTACAAAAATTTTGGCGAAAACACATGTGCGTTGGATAAAGTCACCGCCACCTAATACAAAGCTACACGTTGTCGGTGCGCTGCAGTACATGTGGATGGGTATGAATGTAGATCACCCTAAGCTTAAGGATATTCGTGTGCGCCAAGCCATTCAGCATGCTGTAGATGTCGATTCAATCATTCAAGGTGCTTATGAAGGTGCGTCTATCCGATCGCACGGCATGGTTTGTCCCGGGCTACCAGGGCAGCGTAAAGAGTCGCCTGTTGATTACAATCCTGGGAAAGCCAAAGGTTTACTGGCTGAAGCAGGTGTATCTGGATTATCGTTGGTACTCAAAACGCTCAATGTCCAAGAGCGGATTCTGGCGGCGCAGATCATTCAAGCAAATCTAGGGGCAGTTGGAATCAGCGTTAAAGTTATTCCGCTGGATTCAGGGCCGTTCTGGAATATGGGCCAGGAAAGCAAAGGTGATGAATGGAAAGACCTGCAGATTTGGTTGATGCGTTATGGCGGTAGTCCAGATCCTCACAGTATGGCACAGTGGTTTGTAAAGGATCAGGTTGGAATATGGAATTGGGAACGCTGGTCAGATCCTGAATACGAAGACCTTTATGTCAAAGGACAACTAGAAACTGATCCCGTCAAGCGGAACGCAATCTATGTCCGGATGCAGGAGATTATGGAGAACACAGGTGCATATGTTTGGATCGGACATGAACCTGAAGTGTTTGCACATCGATCAAACCTCGCGCCGATGTTTGCACCATCCGGGGAAGAAGATTTTGCACGTTTTACCGCAGCCTAATTCACGCGGTAGCCTTTAACAAGTTGAAGGCCAGGGTCGTATCGACCCTGGCCTTTTCTTTCCCAAACGCTATTGTTCTTTCAGATCCGTAATGTTGGCATATCTGATTAAGCGGCTGTTGTTAGGTTTTGTGATCGTCTTTGCTGCGCTTCTGACTGTATTTTGTTTGCTCCATCTAATGCCGGGAGACCCGGTTTCGATTGCGTTAGGAACACGAGCAACACCGGAAATACAGGCGCAGTATGCCGAGAAAATGCATCTAAATGATCCGTTAATCGTACAGTTCCTAATTTTTGCGGGCCAGGCTTTAACGGGTGATCTTGGCCGTGATGTTTTTTCTAACCGTGCTGTATCAGTTATGGTGTTCGAACAGCTTCCCTATACAGTCATCTTGGCACTATCGTCGATCACGTGGGCGATTCTTGTCGGAATACCGCTGGGGTGCCTATCGGCGATCCGACCGAACAGTTGGCTGGATAGAATTCTAGGACTCATCTCGGTCGGAACAATTGCGATTCCATCCTTTTTGGTTTCGATATGGGCCCTACTATTATTCGCGATCACCCTAAGATGGCTCCCAGTGATTGGTGCCGGAGAGATTGGTGATCCATTGGATCAAGCTACCCACTTGATTCTTCCATCATTTGCTGTGGGTCTAGGTTGGGTAGGGTATATCGCCCGACTCGTTCGGGCATCTATGCTCGAAGTAATGAACGAAAACTACGTCCGAGCAGCGTGGGCGTTTGGATTGAAATCCAATACGGTAATCTATCGATACGCGCTCAAAGTAGCGGTTCTGCCAACCATAACTATGATTGGAATCGGCTTCGGACATCTTCTTTCAGGTACTGTGTTCGCGGAGATCATTTTCGCGCGCCCTGGCATAGGAAAATTGATATTCGACATGGTCATGTCTAGAAATTTTCCGGTGGTTCAAGGAGCTGTCATGGTGACAGCTGCCATGTATGTCATCACGACCTTGGTGGCAGATTTAATGGTTGCTTGGCTTGATCCTCGCGTGCGGGAGTCACTTTGATAAATTTATGGGAAGTACGCGAATGAACCCGTGGCGTGAAAAACTGCAGCTGTTCATGAGAAACGGTAAGGGGATGTTTGGGCTCGTCCTCGTCCTCATATTTTTTGCAAGTGCGTTGTTTGCGCCACAACTGGCGCCGCATGACCCATTTCAACTTAATATTCCAGCCAGAAACAGCGGACCCACAATCGACTATTTTGTTGGTACCGATCAGCTTGGACGAGACACGTTTTCCCGAGTGCTATATGGGGGTCGTGTTGCTTTGAAGATCGCCGCAATCGGTGTTTCGGTGTCGCTTCTGATCGGTCTAGTGCTGGGTATGATCGCAGGCTACGGACCGCGGTGGCTCGACAACGCATTGTTGTTGTTTTTTGACACAGTTCGTTCCTTTCCAACTATCGTTATGGCTCTTGCTGTTGTTGCTCTTACGGGGCCAAGCCTCGGTATGGTTATGGTGATTGTTATCATCACGTCTATACCTGGTTACGGCCGACTTGCTCGCACGAGTACGCTGGCTTTGCGAAACGCTGATTTTATTACCGCCGAACAATCACTTGGAGCTGGACCAGTTCGCGTTCTGGCGGGTCACATACTTCCAAATGTGATCGGCCCTCTTCTGATTTT
Source organism: Gammaproteobacteria bacterium (assembly GCA_002694855.1). Taxonomy (GTDB): domain Bacteria; phylum Pseudomonadota; class Gammaproteobacteria; order Pseudomonadales; family Pseudohongiellaceae; genus UBA9145. Next base: position 5,274 of record NZNL01000066.1, on the reverse strand, counting down.
GGCAGCAATGGATGTGCCTGTTGTCGTGACGATCGAAGCAGGACTTAGTTTTCTAGGACTTGGCGTTTTGCCACCGACGCCGAGCTGGGGATCGATCCTCAACGAAGGATATATGGTCATTCGCGATACGCCCTGGCCGGTAGTCGCCGGAGGGATTCCATTGGTCTTGACGACGCTCGGGTTTACATTTCTAGGTGAAGCGCTACGAGATATTTTCGATCCAAGGTTAAGAAAGGGTTATTGATGACTGCAGTACTTGATGTTAAGAATTTGGAAGTAGCCTTTAGGACACCGCTTGGGCCGATATTTGCACTTCAAGATGTGTCGTTTACCGTTCCAGAAAGAACTATCGTTGGAATCGTTGGCGAAAGTGGTTGCGGAAAGAGCACCGTGGTTTGGAGTATCTGTCGTCTGCTTGCTGAAAATGGTGAGATTACCGGTGGGCAGATTCGATATGGCGATAGTGACGTGTTGTCATTTACGCAACAGCAACTGGAAAACTACCGAGGCGAGCAAGTGTCTATAGTTTTTCAGGACCCGATGACATCACAGAGTCCTGTGCTCTCTTACAAACGGCAGATGACGGATATTCAGTATCGCCGCCCAGACAAACGAGACAAGAAAGTTACACGGGCTGTTGAGGCTATGAGGGCGGTGGGAATTCCTGACCCAGAAGAAAGGATCAATACCTATCCCCATCAGTTTAGTGGTGGAATGCGTCAGCGTGCAGGAATCGCGATGGCCATGATGATGGATCCTGGCCTACTCATAGCAGACGAGGCAACCACAGCTCTAGACGTGACGATGGAAGCTCAGATNATTCAGTTNATACGTGAGTTACGGCAGGACATGAACGGNTCGGTAATCGCTGTCTCTCATAATCTTGGTTTAATCGCTGAATTGTGTGACCANGTCATCGTAATGTATGCCGGGCANATAGTTGAGACNGGGACAGTGACAGATNTTTTTCACAATCCCAAACATCCATACACGCAGGCNCTGTTGGAATGNGATCCTGCACGGATTNTCGATAGTTCACGGAGNTTGCCTACTATTCCAGGCGAAGTCCCNAATTTGATGTCCGCACANCAGGGATGCAGTTTTGCTGCNAGGTGTCGTTATGTNGTCGATCGGTGTCGACAGGAGTTGCCGCAACNAACAGATGTTTCTGCCANCCACAACTTACNTTGNCATCGGCACTTTGAGTTAGAAACATTAGGTGTGCTGNCACAAAGNTCGNCTGAGCCAGCNTTGAAANAAGGATATAAAANTNNTTCCCTTNCNNAGNNAAATGGNGANNCNAATAAATTACTNGAAGTAANAAACCTCAACGTGCGCTATNAGGTGCTCGATNTCATGCAGAAAGNCTTTAGGCGNGATAGTCCAATGTTTGTTGATGCTGTTATCCANGCCAGTTTGAGCATANACCAGGNAGAGACTTTAGGNTTAGTTGGNGAATCNGGTTCGGGCAAGACTTCNTTGGCNCGGGGAATACTTCAGTTGACTGATACTNCGGGNGGAGANGTCTTNTTCAATCAANAANATCTCATCNCACTAAAAGGACACCAACTNAAACATNTTCGTAGGGAAATCGCNGNCATGTTTCAGGATCCAGTCGGGTCTNTGAGNCCACGGAAAACTGTNGGTGCATTGCTCTCNGANCCTTTTGAGATTCATNGNGTTAAATTGGGNANCGTNGAAGAAGAGGTTCAAGAGCTNTGCAAAATGGTTAGTTTGCCCCTCAGTTTCATGACCCGTTACCCACACGAGTTATCGGGCGGACAGGCCAGGCGGGTAGGTGTCGCNCGGGCCTTGGCACTNAAGCCCAGTCTGATTATTGCCGATGAACCGACCGCTGGCCTCGATGTATCNGTACAGGGAGAGATCNTAAACTTGATGAGNTCTCTACAGGAAAGTCACGGATTGAGTTATATGATNATCAGCCACAACTTGCCTGTCGTTCGTCACGCATGNGACANGCTGGCAATAATGTATCTTGGNCATATCGTCGAGCAGGGTAACTGTGATGACATATTTGCTGAGCCTGCTCATCCTTATACTCAAGCNCTGATCAATGCTGTTCCCCGGCCTGACCCAGATAANAGNCGAGANNTGACGGCAATNAGGGGAGAAGTGCCAAGCCTTACCAATAGACCACCTGGTTGCGAGTTTCATCCGAGGNGTNCGTTTGCNCAGGANCTNTGTAGAACTGAGCCACCGGANAATCATGANCTNAATAATCAACGTTTTGTTCGGTGCCATTTCCCTTTNATTCAGTAATTCAAAACATTTACTCAAGAGANAAGTGATGAAAGAAAATGAAATCAGTGTCGTGACAGNTTTTCCGNGGCAGGTNNGCGAAATTGAAAATACNTTTATAACTTTGGCGGAGGGTATAAGGCTGGCTGCTCGTATCTGGTTGCCTGAGGATGCCGAAGCAAACCCTGTGCCTGCAATCCTTGAGTTTTTGCCCTATCGCAAGCGTGACGGAACGTCTGAACGGGATGTGGTNACCCACCCCTACTACGCAGGCCATGGTTACGCTTGTGTTCGAGTCGATATGCGTGGGGCTGGAGATTCCGAGGGCATTCTGGATGATGAATACCTGAAGATTGAACAAGATAACGCGCTCGAAGTGCTGGACTGGATAGTAGCGCAACCCTGGTGTAGTGGGCAGACCGGTATGATCGGAATTTCATGGGGGGGATTTAATGGACTGCAGATCGCAGCTCGCCGACCGCCATCCCTCAAAGCTATTGTCACTATCGCTTCGACCGATGACCGCTACGCTGATGACATCCACTATATGGGTGGTGTGATGATCAATGATGCGATGTCATGGGGNGCNACTATGTTCGCGTTNAATTCGAGGCCGCCNGATCCTGCGATTGTCGGAGAAGGCTGGGACGACCTGTGGTTGGCGCGACTCAAAGCCAACGATCCCTGGTCGATGAAATGGCTCTCACACCAGACGAGGGATGCGTTCTGGCAGCANGGNTCAGTGTGNGAAGACTACGCCGATATTGAATGTGCNGTTTANGCCGTNGGNGGTTGGGCGGATGGTTATTCCAANGCNGTGCCCAGGATGCTGGAGGGCCTGAGCTGCCCGAAGAAAGGCCTCGTTGGTCCTTGGGCNCANAAGTACCCACATTTTGCATTACCAGGGCCGCGAATTGGATTTCTGCAAGAGACGNTACGTTGGTGGGATTACTGGCTNAAAGATATCGACACTGGCGTCATGGATGAGCCGCAATATCGGGTCTGGATGCAGGANNGCGCACCGCCCGCAACCCACTACCAGATTCGAAATGGNCATTGGGTTGCAGAGCCCAGTTGGCCGAGCCAACANATTCAAAATCAGAGGTTGTACTTAGATGGNAAACAATTGACAGAGCANNCCGGTGATCCCAAACNGATTTCAATTCACACNCCNCAAACCATGGGGGCTCGNCAAGGTGANTGGTGTGGNCATGGTCTGGANCCTGATCTTCCCGCAGACCAACGGGAAGACGATGGGTGTTCTGTCGTATTTGAGACTGAACCGCTCACCGAAGCTGTAGAAATCTTAGGTGCNCCGGTGCTGACATTGCAGNTGAGTGCCNANCAGCCAAATGCGTTTATTGTTGGNCGGCTNAACGACGTTGCACCTGATGGGGCATCNACTCGGGTGACGTACGGCGTATTGAACCTCACCCATCGAAATAGTCACGAATTTCCANAACCGCTGGTACCGGGCGAGACCTATGAGATTCGTCTTCANCTGAATGATGTGGCTCAGGTTTTCNCCNNGGGGCACCGTATTCGCATTGCCNTATCTAATACGCTTTGGCCATTGTTCTGGCCGTCNCCGGAACTGGTTACGCTCACGCTAAATACAGAAGGGAGTCACCTTGAACTACCGGTACGCCCACGGCGTGAGACGNACCAGAATCTGAGGCCTTTTGATCGACCCGAAAGTTCGAAGCCTCAGTCTGCCGAGGAACTTGAACCANCGNCTTACAAACGCCTGGTNGAACGCGATGANGTACTGGGCGAATCCCGTCTNACNGTCGTTGCCGACAGNGGCATGATNCGCCTGACTGANTTGGGTTGGGAACATGGTTCGGTGTCCAGNCAGNACTANTCAATTCGNGATGGTGANCCNAATTCTGGANNGATTGANTTACACTGGACGATGCGTTTTCGGCGNCCNGANGCNGATTTGAACGTGCGNACCGAGACACGNTCGNNTTTNACTTCAACGNCAACAGAATTCCACTTNACNGCCGANATGGAAGTGTTNGAGCATGAAGAAAAAACTTANTCCAAANCCTGGTCNAANTCATTCGACCGTGANCTGAACTAANTTNNTNAANCGTTTAACGGATAACNNNCTAATCCGNCANTGCCACNGCATTGGTTTCAGNATCGATNAGATAGAAGGNNGTGGACTTAAAGTTNCGGCTNGNTGAGGGCTAGCATCGCTAAGNNACTCTCCCGAANAATCTTTGTNGAATATTGTCACTGAAGCAATAGNCGGGAGTTNTCGAGTAGTTAAGTAAGGTAACAATTCGCTCNNGATTGCCTANGACGGGCGTGACNCGATGAAATGATGAGTAGCCGTTAATAATNGTTAGNGTGCCNGGTCGNAGATCTGGNNNCAGAANNNTGTCATATCGGNCTTCAATGATNGCAAGTTCTATTTCAGCATTGTCGAATTCTTTACTTCGAACACCATTTGCAAACTCAAAGTGACCGCCATCGTCGGCGTCCTGTAGCTGTAGGGTTAAAACCAAGTTGGTTTTGGGGTCATAGTGCCACCCGAGTTCGTCACCATCACGAAAGACGGAAAAATGACACGAGACTAGAGGATCAATGCATCGATAAAGTTCTGGCTCGTCGGTAATTGCGGACACAAAGTTTAAGAGATCATCGGATTGATACAACTGTCGGGACGGGGAGTCCGAGCTCATTTGGTCAAATGCGATAGCCCAAATACTGGCTCTAGTGGCTTTAGTAGATTTGCCCACTGGTGAATCTCCTCCTCCCCGCGGACTAGTACGCCAGTGTTCATTATGGTGTGCATCTGGTGAAAGCGATTTTGCTTCTTGTTGCATGCGGTCGAGGGTGGTAGCAGATACAAAATTTGGCAGTATGCACATTCCGTTCGCAGACAATGCAGACCTGCACTCCTGTATTAAACGCTGTGTTTCAGGGTTCTCAGGAGTATCGATTGGGTACTGTGAGAGATTCATCTGGACATTATTGTGCCACGGAGTTGACGTCTGTCACAGC
>NZNL01000065.1 GCA_002694855.1 Gammaproteobacteria bacterium | reverse complement strand
CTCGGAGCGGAGGGAGTTTCTAATAAGGTCTACGTTGGTGCAGGACTTTATTTCCTTGACGGTGGTATGAGCTATGAGGATTTGATGCAAGTGGCCCTGGATGTGGTTCTAGGTGCTAACCCAAGCTCATCGTCGGTCGTCGATCTACTCTGGTCAAATATAGTTGGCCCACCAACTCCAGCGGACAATTTACCTCAATATTCGGCTCTCATTGATAACGGTACATATACTGCTGCTGAGCTGGCTGTTGCTGCTGCTGATCATAGTTTGAATACCACCAATATTGATTTGGTTGGATTAACTCAGACAGGACTTGAGTACGACCTTTATGGATGATTTTCTGCGCCCGCAAAACATTTGATGGTATCGGTCCAAACCTAAAGAGCGATACCATCAATGAATGCGCATTGCTACGCCATTTAGAAAAGCTGCAGAGGCGCGCAATTTAGCCGGTTTCGTCTTGTAAGACTAACAAGCTATAGAATTTAAAGGGCTACGATATTTTCGGCCTGAGGTCCTTTCTGACCCTGGGTNACGATAAATTCTACACGCTGGCCTTCNGCCAGTGTTTTGTAACCGGAACTTTCGATTGCGCTGAAATGTGCAAACACATCTGCACCAGATTCACGCTCGATAAAACCGAAGCCTTTGTTTTCATTGAACCACTTAACGGTTCCTGTAATTTTGTCAGACATATTAATATCCTGTAAAAAAATTAATGACACCAACAGCCAAGAATTAGGCGGGTGGTGAGTTCGTGCTAGAAATTGGGCCGTACTTATAGACTACAGGACGAGGTGTTACAGAGAATACTTCGAAATGGGTAAATAAATAGAGTGCTTAGTTTCAAGCAGCGGGCACCATACAGGGTCGTTATTTCCACGTCAATGACTATTTTCAGACTATCTCAGAATGAATCATCTAAATAAGCGGAATATTAGGAGTAAGTAGGTGCAATCGGGGATACATCAAGGCTTTGGTGAAGGCAGTTAAAGGCGAAGCAGAATCAGTGTTAANTTTTTAGAAAGGGTGTTAGGGGAGGAGCCGGCAACCCGGCCCCTTCAACCTAAGAAATGTCCCGAATCCTCTTTCAGACAGTGTTCAATCCGGCNGGCTATCNTTTACGTTTATTGAACTCTGTTAAGCATGGCTCTTCTAGAAATTTCNGCNCCCTGCTGAGAAACTGTTGAAAGAACAGTTACAGAGTCAGGATTTGACTGGTTANTTTGATATGTAATAGAAGTTACGAAATCATCCTGCCCCTCTGTATAACCCGTATTAGAGACAAGAGTGAGACTTAGTCCAGACCCAGAAACAGAAGCGGCCTCGAAAACAGGCTCTGTCCCAAGTCCGCAATAGTGCTTTACGACTAGTTCACCATCTTTATCTGAATAAGTCGTTGCCATCTCTACACCATCTTCTACTATACTTTCTATGATAGTGCCCCCATTGGAAATTAATTTAAATTCAGAAGTCGCTTCTATAACCGTGCCATCACTAGAAGTGACCGTGCCTTCCCAAGTTCCCAGCATCTTCTTNATTTGAGTAAAGGCTTCACTCTCCTGAGCATTTGCTACGGGAATTAGCGAAAGGAGTACAAAAAACAGGGCAAATTTATTTTTCATTCATTTATACCTCAATTTGTTTAGTTTATTTTTGGCTATTCAGCTTTGTAAACAGCNCATNCCAAAGTCAGTGTCTCNAATTCCATCTGACCTCCCACATGCCCNTCTAAAACGNCTAACCATTCGTCTAGAATAGTATTACATAGTCCTGTTATTCACTAGCTATGATGGGCTAGGAGAACATTTTTCATGTGTTATTTCTTACGGGTATTGTGAAATCTATTAAGGTTTTTCAATTAGCTTCTTAGCTTGAGCCTCCTGGACTCGCGCGCCGCGAAGCGCNCCTACCATGCTGTAATTACCTTCATGGCAGGAGTATTCGTAAATATGTCCACTCTTGTCCCGGGTGAATGAGAATTCGCCGCGCCAAGGCTCTGTGTAATACACTGGATCATCAACNGTGTACTGATAAAACAACTCACTTTCCGATACCCGAGAAAACCGCTCGGTTATGTGGGCATCACCACTTATTAACATTGGCCGACCCATATTAGCGCGTTCTGGATTAGTGTCACTGAAATGGGTGACCTCTACTACTAAGGTATCCCCTTCCCAGTGGCCNATGGAATGTCCTTCAAAGCTTCTTATCGCATCCGGTCGCTCTTGCCCATCCATATGAATGACACGAAGCGGTACGCTTTCTTCACTAATAATAGCGANCTTNTCAGGGGTCTGAACAATTCCATGAAACAACTCATACGCAAAAAAGCGCATGGGNGGNGAGCCCCAGCTCTCTACGCAGCGCTCAACACCAGGTCTCTGCTCNGGGTGATCGAAACCCAAACCCTCAAAATAACTGTGGGCAGAAATTCTAGCGCCCAGTTCGTTATAAGGTAGCANGCCATTTTCAGGATATACGATTACGGAGCTACGATATTCCCCCTTTACCATCGCAAGTTGCGGTGGTCCAAAAAGGTCGATATCAGGATCATCATTTCCCGCCAACCCCTGGGTAATTACCTCAGCGTACNCTGCTGCCTGTTCTGGCNANAGTACAAGAGGAAGGNNCCCNGGGCGTTCCAGCAGTGTATTGAACCTGGTACTCCAGGTACCTTGNAAGTCNGGTTGACCGTGCTCTGTTTTCGGTACCTGGTACGTGCCCGNTGACTGGGCCAGGCTCCATGTATTAAAAAGACAGACACTGCACGCTATNACAAAAANACGAGCATACATAANGGGATCCTCTAGTGAGGCNCTTGGCAAAANTCTATTCATTTANCATNTCCCCAACAANTTNGTTTACCNTAAATGAGAAAANCTAAATTTGCTTCCTNAAAANTNAAAANNTTCAATAATNTCAATAATCAACCAGCTTTTTATTCTGTGTGAGGATTCTATCTAGACTATCGGCGAATTTTTTGTTGTCTTTGTCTGTTAGTGGGGATGGACCACCAGTATCTACTCCGCTTGCTCTCATGGTATCTAAAAAATCTCTCATGTTAAGCCGGGCTTTGATATTGTCCTTTGANAAGAGNTCTCCNCGTGGTGATAACGCAAGTGNNCCTTTTTTTATTACATCGNCGGCTAAAGGTATATCGCTNGTAATTACTAGATCACCGTTTTGTGACTGCCTGATAATCTCATTATCGGCCACGTCAAACCCTTTCAAAACCTGAATNGATTTTATATANGGAGAAGGAGGGACTTTTAAAGATTGGTTNGCAACCAACATGACCGTAGTNTGTGTACGTANNGCTGCTCGGAATAAGATTTCTTTAATCNCGACNGGGCAAGCGTCNGCATCGACCCATATTTTCATTTAGATAGGTATTCAGTTGTTATAGGCCCGAAGAACCCTTCGGGCCNAATAGTAGCCGGCCAAAATTGNATATGANGCAANNANATTGNTAAGTAGAATNNCNCCNGCTTGGAGTCTCCACCCATATCCCCANGGAAAAATAANTATTAGGGGNGCAATAATGCAGCATATCCACAAGAGAATAAAAGTAAATTCAGGTAATGGGNCTTTTATCCTTTTTNCTAANGCNANAGCAATAATAGCTAACACCGAGGGNAAAAATATGCCGTANTCNAATTCTAGATCGAATNTGTCATAACCAAATACGAAAAGTATTTTTTCCCAGCACCTTGCTAAAAANAGAATAGGCTCGTTAAGAATATAGGCTATAGCTTCTGCGGNAGGGGTATTTGCCAGNTTAGCAACTTGACTACCATCGAANAAATCNGCGCCANCACTAANCTCTCTGTTTCCAAGCCAGAAATTGTATCCTCCNGATGTGGGAAGNAATTCCCACTCTCCGGATACCAGCTTATTGCGAAGCCCAATGAAAATGTAGGGCAGTGNGCAAANTACAGCAACAAGAGACAAATTTGATACGNGTCTCTGTAAATGCTGCCTAGATACATAAAAAACCCACCCCAGAGANAAAAGCACAAGGGCAAGGTAGTTTGTNCTAACNAAACANGCTAATGCCAGNANGGTNGCTCCTGTCAGAAGAAACCTGGCNTTNGGNTTTCTGGCCCATCTNATTAAAAANTATATTGCTGNGGTCGAGAAAAAAACNTTCCATGAAGTATCGAGCAATTGTTCNGAGAATTCCGCTAAATAATTAAATNCAAAGAGTTGAATTATTGTAATTTTCGCTATAGTGCTCGAATACAGNTTNTTGATACNTGNATATGCGANCATTAGAAATCCATACATCAATGCGGNTTGAACCCATCTTATAAGGGTTACTCCCTCNCCCATGAAAAGATGGCTGAANGCCAATANATATCTATAACCAACATTCTGGGAAAATGGGGCATGTAGTGTACTGTTTGAATCCAGAAAGTCCCCATTCAAAACATTTCTGGCTTGCGTTTCATAAAGCAGATGATCGTTTCCGCCAGAGAGTATCTCTATATCTTGCGATTCTCCTCGTATAACCAAATAGATTAATTGGGCAACTATTAACAAAAGGAATATGGCCCAAAGAACCAGTTTTTCTTTTTCGAGTTCCCTCCACGGAATTCTCTCCCTTTCATTCACCAAGTGATGACAAAATAGTACAAACCAACTCAAGANCAGNAATTTAAGTAGANAATCNANNCCTCCCTGTTTCGGNCTCTGNAGTTAAAGTGGTTTCCCATTTAGTAAGGGGTATCAGNTTATTATCCNGNCNGANCCAGGATAGTTGNAATTCACGATTGNTACCTTCATNACTNCTGTATGANANTGAGAGAGGGTAAACGCCTCGCTGAATANTCAANGATNTGCTAGCGCCNCTCTCGTTAATNGTTAAAACCCTTCCATCGACNCGAAGCTCTGCTNTGCCNTCGGAAGCTTGAAGCTGAAGANTTTTTTCANTTTCATTAACATGAATAAANCCACTCCAANTGGCTGAAAAAGCAAATTGNTCTCTTCTTTTTTCATTGAGGNTNGTCCCGTAATAGTTAAANCGATTCCAGTCATTCGCAAAATAGAGAGGNAAAACTTGACGCCTCAGGGAAAATCCACTGCTGGTGAAATTTACACCCTGATCTATTCTGGTNCATTGAACTCGATCTTGAGAAAAGCGCCAGGAAGATTCNGGAACTCCTTCAAAATTACTATTTCCGTAATAAANTCCACACAGGCCGGTATTTTCTTTAGTAGTAGNAAGTANCAGGATTGCAGCAACCAAAATGTATGCAATGCCAAGAACAGATTTACGTTTATGCANGGAATTGTTGTCTCGAGTAAGTACAACCATTCCAAAAANAAGCAAGAAAAAGCAAATAATGGCTACNGGNTTACTCCCACCNGTGTTTGGGGCTGAAATTACAAGNGGAGACACCATTAGAACNCCNGCNAAAATGNAGTAGTTCCATGTAAGCAAATGCATAAAAGCTGCCTTGTTCGACTAGGTTTCGAGTACTTCAGTTATTGATCTTATCGCCTTAATATCATGAACCAGCGACCAACGTTAAGTACGTTTGCCANGGCGCCGGCAAAATAAGTAAGTGCGGCGGCTCTCAATATGTTTCGTATTGCCGGAATTTGTGCTGACTTGATATAGTCACCTTCGATCAGTATGGGCAANGCCTTGTTGAAGCTTGCATCCCACTCTTCCGGTAAGATAATTAAATAGGACAATGCGCCNGCCAATTGCAGCANCAAACTCAGGCCTATTACAACGCCGATGACGAGAGGTGANCGTATNACCAGGGCAATNACCGGAAAGGCCAGCATAATGGCGACACCAGCCTGACTCAGCATNAATGCTNTCGGCANGTAACGCTTNCGTAATTCAAAGATTTTTTCCCGCCGGTGAAATTGTATGGCATGCCCTACCTCGTGCGCNGCCACTGCNACCGCAGTCAACGATTTNCCANTAAAATTGCCAGNCCCCAGGCGCACAGCCGGCGCTGAGGGATCGAAATGATCCCCATAGGGCTTGGTTTCCTCGACAGTGATACCGTCCAATTGGAAGCGTTGAACNAGNTGACTTGCTAGTTCCCCTCCGGTACCTGGTAGTTCANCAAGTTCCTGGCTGTACTTAACCATTACTCGGCGCACCCAGAACGAGGGAACGTAGACCAGTANCGCCAATACTGCACCCATGACTATTAATATCATAAGCGCCTCCGAATAATAGGTATTTCTATATTACTCTGCGTAGGGNTTAACGTAGCCTGCTGGCAACACTTTTTCAGGGTCCGGTCGAATGCTCACCATCTCAACCCTCTCTTTGACTTCGTGCCAACCATGAAACACACCTGCTGGAATAACTATAATGTCTCCTTCTTCTACCAAACGGACCTGACCATCACCCCGGGCCACTGAAGTAGAAAAACTCTCGCCAACCAGCACACTGACAATGTCGCTATTTTCGGGAATATCCGTGCGATCCAACATGGTGCCACCTGTCACTAATATTCCAGAGCCGGAAGTAATGTAATAAACCTCGGATACCCGAGTATGAACAATGCCTCGGACAGGATCATCATTAGCTTCTATGACATCACGAAATAACACCCCCACGGCCACGTGAGAATTTCCGATGTCCACAACCTTCACCTGGCGATCGACCCGGCCTTCGGGTGCGTGCAATACCGCCTGCCACTCCTCTAAATCAACATCGGTGGCGAGCTTGATCGAACTCTCCTGCGAAATTACATTAAATGCAATGAGGCAAAATAAAGGGGCCCCGATCAATTCAATAATTCTTTGTTTATTCAGCATAATTACACCTCGCTTAACAGATTTATATAATCAAGACATAAAACAAAGGTATTCGATTTTACCTCTAATAAATTATTTCTTACTTAAAAATAGTACATCATTCGAGTAGATTAACAATACATAGAATTAATATTTGGAGTAAACCTATCACCCAACATAAAGAGCACCTATTTAATTTAAGCCTCTTCACTTTATGCAATATCCTAATATACTCTGTACTTCAATTTTAAATGTACATCAAAAAGAGATAATGGAATGGGCACACCACACAAATTTATTAGAGTCATAATGTTCACGGGCTCCTTATTGTGTGCGGGCACCTTTGCGCTCGGACAACCGGGGTTCATGGCAGGAGTCGATCTTACGATCGAGCACGTAGCAGGGAATGTC
>NZNL01000064.1 GCA_002694855.1 Gammaproteobacteria bacterium | reverse complement strand
TGCCTGAGCCTGCTCCGGGGTCGGACCCATAGCATTCAAGCCCAACACCTGTGCATTCACCATTTTGCTCCCACCAAACATTGTAGCCACCGCTGCCAGACCTGCCGCGACACCAGTGGAAGCCATAAAATCGCGTCTTGTTTTGTTGTCTGTCGAATCACTCATATCGTGCCTCGTAAAGCTAGTTCATGAATTTCCCAAGTGGGTGTAAGTTGTAACAGCATTATTGTCAACATTACGGGACAAAAAAAAGCTTACATTCCTGCAAGCCTGTCTATTGCCACCGTTAAATTTGCGAGATTAGCAGTTCAACGTAATACGTTCGTGTCTATGTTTTCACGAGCCGAGCGCGCTAAGTTGTCACGTTGGTTCACAGTCAAACATACTAACGCACGAATATTGGAACCGATCACCTCCTCTCGTTCGCAGATTATTTTTTCACCTTCAGAACTAACGGTCGCATTATAGGCATCGGCATCCCGTTGACTTCGAAATCTTGGGATTCCATCATTATTCGTGCCTTCGCAACCACTCAGGATAACTATAAATCCTAGCGTAACTATAATACTTTTCATCTCTTTACCTCTTAAAAACTAGAGCCGGCGCGTCCCCAAAACTCCCAATCCGCCGCGAATATACCACTTTGTATTAAAATTTGGTATTTGACACCACTAACACCCTTATTTTTAAGTTAAACAGCAGTTAGAAAAAACCCATGGTAAGCTTAGTGTGATCATGCTGCCTTAATATCAGAGTAGCTCAACATATCAAATTCTGTCAGTTATGGAAGCTATCAGGTGCCTCTATCGATTTCTGCGCTGAGGAGTCCGAAAGATGAAAAAACTAAATATAATTACNGCANCAAGCTTTGCCATTTCNATTTTAATACTGTGCCTACCGTTCAACAGCTACTCTCAGCTTGGCGGTGTAGAAAATGGACAGTGGCGATACCTGGGGGGTGACGCCGGACANACGCGAGCAGCTCCCCAACTGGACCAGATCAATTCTTCCAATTTCGCNGATCTGGAAGTCGCCTGGATCTGGCGTGGGAATAATTTCAGCGCTTCCGAGGANTATACCTTCAGATCCACTCCAATTTTTGTCGATGGCATTCTTTATACNGTCGTCGGCCAACGGCGGCAGCTGGTAGCTATTGAAGCTGCCACAGGTGAAACGCTCTGGACATTTCGGGAGCCNGAAACAATGCGATACCTTCGCTCACCGCGGACTGACTTTGGGAAAGGTGTTGCCTATGCAGAAGTTGATGGTCAAGGGGTTGTCTTTTTCACATCACCCGCATTCTTCCTCTGGGCACTGGATGCAAACTCGGGGCGCCCTCTGACTAATTGGGGCTCACCGACCGGCGTGGAAGAGTTCTCAGAGACCGGCGTTGTGGANCTCATACCCGATCTGGTCAGCGACTGGCAGCGTTGGATAGANTGGNATCAGCCCTATGACCCAGACCATGGTATTCCGCGACAGTTGGGTATGGTTACTGCATCATCTCCACCCATCGTAGTCAACGGNGTCATTGTGGTGCTTGTTGGTCATGAGCCTAGCTATGACCAGACCCGCATCGAGAATGTGCCTGGTGACATCATGGGCTACGATTCGAGAACAGGNAAACAGCTGTGGAAGTTCCATGTCATTCCACGCCCTGGTGAGTTCGGTCATGAAACCTGGGAGAACGATGCCTGGCAGTGGTCGGGTGATATGTCCTCCTGGGCACCCGCCTCTGCAGACCCGGAACTGGGATTAGTCTACATTGTGACAAATGCNTCAACAGTGCAGTCCTATACCGGACAACGCCCTGGCCATAACCTTTTTGGTGGTAGTGTGCTGGCACTGGATGTACAAACTGGTGAGCGCAAATGGCATTTCCAGATTCATCACAGTGACCAATGGAACTATGATATCCCGACCGCCCCTATATTGATGGATCTCACAGTCGACGGACAACGGATACCCGCACTGATCCAAAACACAAAACAGGGTCTAGTCTTTGCATTCAATCGCGAGACTGGTGAGCCAATCTGGCCTATTGAAGAACGCTCTGTCATGCAGACCCAGGTACCGGGCAACTACACTTCCACGACACAGCCTTACCCAACACGCCCGGAGCCCCTAGATCGGATTGTTATAGATGGCATTACCGAAGACTTCATGCTCGACTATACTCCGGAACTAAAAGTGCAGGCGAGAGAGGTACTTGGCGAATTTCTTGTGGGTGGACTTTACATGCCTCCGCTACCATATCCCCACGCCAACCCCTACCGCAATGTGGTGGGCTGCGTAGGCGGACTCAACATATACCATCCGCCCGTTGCGGATCCAACCACCGGCATTATGTATGCTTCTCACCGACGCAACTGCAGTGCTCCAAGCTTTATGGAACCCACTAACGGAGTCGACGAGGAACGCGGCCTGCCAGGCCTATCGGCCGAAGCCTGGCGCGGGCGCGAGCGCCATACCCCTACCACTGGCTCAACGGTTGCAGCTTGGGCACCGGGTCGCTCCCGAGAATTTTTACCCCTTATCGACCGTTTGCCTGTTTATAAGCCTCTCTTCCAAGGACTCGCTGCTTTCGATATGAACACCGGTGAAAAACTCTGGGACATCCCGATTGGTAAGTCGCCAGCAAACATCGCAGACCATCCGTTACTGCAGGGTATAGACACATCCGATACTGGCGGCACCGGCCACTCTATCCAGATGTTAATGGGAGATCTGCTGGTGCAGACCACGGAAGATCTGAGAGGTGATACGGAACTGAATGAAAATGGCATGCCAATACTGCATGCTCGCGACAAGCGGTCGGGAGAAATTCTGGCTAGCGCCGAACTCCCGATACCTGGCCAGTATGGAATGATGACCTACATGCACGAAGGAGNGCAGTATATCGTTGTACAGTCAGGAAGCGTCAAACGGCGNCAACCTAGCGCNTTNGTCGCCCTCANACTCCCTTAAAAAGGACTGCNCTTATTTAAGAACATGACGCTCGAGCATGCGGCGGCGTACAACTGCCCCGTAAACATTTCCATTAGCATCGACGCCAACTCCCTCGGCACCAGAATGATCATCCCTCAGAGGTTCCATGTCNTNGATAAACGCCAAGACCGTGCCATCAACAGCCGATCCGACTCGGATACCTTTCATGATACCCCGTAACTCGTTGGCTCCTGTATCNGGNCCTGACTCGGAATCNGCNACATAGATCATATCTTCNGGCGTGATAAAAATTCCGCTAGGTCTCCCAAACTGACGCCACTCATCAATGAACTCTCCGTCCTGTGTAAAAATCTGGATACGATTATTTTCCCGATCTCCGACAAATAGCCTTCCTTGAGAATCCATGGCTATCGTATGGGGCTCGCTCAGTTCACCCGGCCCAGAACCNTTGCCACCCCACTCGTTGATATAGGTACCGTCACTAGCGAAGTGAACAATTCGATTATTCAATCCACGTCGATGACTTTCCGCNACAAAAATNTCGCCNTCATTAGGGTCCACAACAATATCGTTTGGGGAATGCAGCAGATCCGTTCCTGAACCGCCAATACCCTTCTNNCCCAGAGTAAGCAAAATGTCTCCCTCAGGGCTGAACTTGAATACTTGGTGACCGATTTCTCCGTTACCCTGAGCATCAGTTACCCAAAGATTTCCTTCATAATCGACCGTCGCGCCATGAGGGAAAATAAATAATCCGGCACCGAAGCTATCTAGCAAGTTACCTTCATAGTCAAATTTCAGGATCGGAGTTTCAATACGCCCTTCACAGGAATTTTCAAAGCAACGATGAATGACATAAATGAAGCGCCCGTCCAGAGAAGGNTCCACTGCCGTGACTGCCGCCCAGNAAGCTGTGCCATCAGGCAGTTCCCCCCAGGTCCGTTGCGTTTCGTAAGGCTGGGNTAAATCATTGCGCACGCCGTGGACTGCAGGCACGGGAGATTGTGCATAATTCCAAGAATTCGTGACCAGCACCAACCCTACTGACAGAATTTGTAAAATTTTTTGGATAACCATTGNATACNTCTCCTTTTCAATCCGGTGGCACAGCCTGATATCCTATCATTCCAAAAATCAACATCCCATCTGAAACAGGCTAGAACCTGATCCTGTTTAATTTGCTTGACTCAATGCTAACCTCACAGTTAAATCGGACTGGNCCAAGTGTAAAAACAGTTCTTTATGCNGCCATTTTGCCTAGGTANATATTTTTCAATCGCAAGAGCGAGCAAATCATGAAAAACACAATTCGTTTACTGGGATCAACTGCAGCCCTGCTTTGCTCCATGCTGGTCCATGCGCAGAATGATGAAGAACCGGTAACCTACAACGGTGAGGCTGGCCGAGTCATTAATGAGAATTGTGTAGNCTGTCATCGCGAAGGCGGTATTGGTCCAATGCAGTTCGAAACCTATGATCAGGTTCGTCCCTGGGCTCCCCTTATCCAGATTATGGTCGCTAATCGCGAAATGCCCCCCTACGCATACGACCATGGTATCGGTATCCAAAATCTGCAGGGAGATTGGCGACTCGAACANGAACAGATAGACACCATANTCGCTTGGGTTAACCAAGGTGCCCCGNTGGGTAACCCGGACAACTTNTTGCCACCACCTCAACTCAATGACCCCANCGAATGGAATTTCGTGGATGAACTCGGTGAACCCAATCTGGTGATTCCTTCGATACCAATCGACATTCCTGCCAACGGCAATGACCTATGGAGCACTCATTACGTACCGAGCGGCGTTACCCAGAATCGTTGTATTAGGGCTATCCAGGTAAAACCAAAAGGCGAAGCGAAATCGGTTGTTCATCATGCCAATTCCTCCATTGAAATATATGACGAAGAAGGCCAGCTGGATCGTTATGGGATGCTTACCGAATACGCTATGGGAAAATGGGGCGAGTTAGTTCCAAAAGACGTGTGTCGCACATTTCCGCAAAACTCAGTTGTTCGCTGGGGCATCCACATGTATCCCGGTGGACTTGGAACAACCGCACCAGGCACGATTATTAAAGACAACGTGGTAGAGATCGGCCTATGGTTACACCCTGAGGGTTATGAAAAAGAAGTTGCTTATACCCAGGATCTCAAGCAATACAGCATACAATTCCAACGCAGTGAGCGTGAAACAAAATTAGTGATTCCTCCTAATGGATACCAAATGACTCAGGGATTTCATTCATTCGACCATCCAGTACGCATAGACAGTTTTCAGCCTCATGGGCATTTGCGCATGGTAGCGGCGTCACTGGAAATATTTTCCCCAAAAACGGGTCGTACTGAGGCTATTAGCCAGATCTCCAATTGGAGCGCGACCTGGCACCATAGCCATATATATGAACCGGATATAGCGCCTTTGGTACCAACAGGAGCTGTGCTTGTTTTAAAGCAGTGGTATGACAATACTGCAGCTAATCCGAATAACCCAGACCCAGACCAGTGGGTATTTGGTGGTAATCGTACCGCTGACGAAATGACCCACGCCTGGCTGGCGATAACCCACCTGGACGAGGCAGGCTACCAAAAGCAACTCAAAAAGAGAAAAGAACAAGAATCCCTTTCATTGTCTGGTACAGCTAGCCCCTAAGCGGAATTTGCAGCGATCTAGTACCTGTTTTTCGCGTCGAAATTTGATGCGGTTACTTTATAGCAACCCTTCGTAGTGATAGTCTGGGTAAATACTTTGCAAAAAAACGGCTACCAAGCTATGCATTCTTTTTTGAAACTAGGAAATATGCAATGAAATCAATAGTTAAGTCCCTTGTGCTTACACCCATTATCTCGCTAGCCGTACCCACAATTGGATTCGGCCAGTCCGATGAAATTACCTTTCATAAGGACATACAGCCCATTTTGCAGCGCAGTTGCCAAAACTGTCATCGGAGCGGCGGTGCCGGTCCCATGCCTCTGGTAAACTACGAAGAAGTAGCTCCTTTTGCTGGGCTAATTGAATACAAAACCGGCCTGCGTGACCGTGCCGGCACGATGCCCCCATGGTATGTCGAAAAGGATATCGGCATACAGGATTTTAAGGCCGATGTATCGCTAAGCGACGAAGAAATCGCTGCAATTTCAACCTGGGCACGCAACGGCGTTCCTGAAGGCGATTCTGCTGACGCGCCTGAACCGTTGGNATTCGATGACAGCATTAAATGGCGCGCCGGAGAACCNGACTTTGTAGTTAAATTGGCAGAAACCACTAAGCTCGCCGGTACANCCGATTGGTGGGGCGAAATCGAGTCCGTGCCCACGGGCATGACCGAGGACCGCTATGTGAAGTCGGTTGAGATTNTTGAGGTCAATGACATCGATACCACAAAAGCTGCTGGCACCGTTGGTGGCCGCTATATTTTCCATCATATGCTATGGGGTGCCGGTCAAGTTGATGAAGATGGCAGATTGGCGCGAGGACTCGAGGCCCCATGGCCCGTTCACGAAGTTGGCAGAAACGCGGATATTTTTGACGAGGGTGCTGGCCGTCTATTAAAAGCTGACTCGTGGATCTATTCAGATTCCGTTCATCTGCACGCGANTGGTGTAGATACNACGGGGCATCTCGAAATTGGATTTCGTTTTCACCCCAGAGACTATCAGCCCAAGTACAGGGGCAGCTTTGTGGTAACAGGAAATTCGGTAGACATCAGTGTTGTTCCTAACCAGGATNAACAGGAGCTGCATGCCTATAGCGTTTTAAACCAACACACCAAAATTATCGCCTTCGAACCACACCTGCACGCTCCAGGGGAACGAATGTGTCTGGAAATGATCTGGGGACACCAACGCGAGACGCTTTCCTGTGTGGGGTATGACCACAACTGGGTTCGCACCTACCAGTTTGCTGACCATGCTCAACCTCTGATACCGCGCGGAGCCATACTTCATATCACCGGATATATGAACAATACTGAGAACAATCTCAACATCCCTGACCCAAGAAACTGGCAGGGTTCNGGCAACGCTTCCACATCGAACATGTTTCTAGACTTAGGTTTGAAAGTTAGTCTTACGGAAACACAATTTCTAGAAGAGATGGAAGAACGTCGCAACGNATTAAACCTTGGCCGAAATGATCATGTAATTGGCTGCCCCTTGTGCACTGTTCCACTGGTTGCACCTTCCGGCACTGAGGATTAATGTGAACGGCTCCCAGCTCAGCTTTCAACTATTAGCTTACTAACAGTGAAAAAAATGCATTTAAAATCGTTCTGCAAGTACNNAGCTCTNGTTCTGTCAATGTTGATATTTCTCGTGCACTCTAACGGNCTGGCTCAATTGACTTACACTAAGGGTCAACCGGTTTATCCAGCTTTTGAAGGCTGGCGGGAAAATCCTGACGGTACCATTAACTTCATGTTTGGATACTTCAATGACAACTGGGACGAGCAGCCTTTCATATCGGTCGGTGAGAATAATTACTTCACACCCGGTGANGCCGATAGAGGCCAACCTACCAAGTTCTTTCCGCGACGTAANCGCTGGGTGTTCGAAGTGACTGTACCTGGCGACTGGGGTGACCGTGAATTGGTTTGGACACTAAACGTAAATGGCTCCGAAACGAAAGCATATGCCACGCTCAATCCCAGCTATGTCGTTAGTAATATATTCATCGCCTCTGAGACCGGCTCCCTGAGTATTGGTACCAGCAACCCGGAAATTCGGGCGAATAAACCTCCGGTGCTGACCGTGCAGGGAGATGAAGTCCGTTCTGTGCGTGTTGGCGAGCCTCTCACTATCGTGAGTCAAGTTGCAGATGACGGTATTCCTCGCTCGAGGATGACATCGACCATTCCAACGGATATGCTGCAACGGCGCCTTTTTTCTCCGCCATTTAGACCTACTGTAAACAAAATTAATGCGCTCTTTGTAAGCTGGAATGTGTATCGGGGCCAAGGGATGGTGACCTTTGATCCTCCACAAACCAAGGTATGGGAAGACACCCGGGCCGGCGGCAACTCTCCTTGGGGTGTCCATTGGCGACCACCAAAGATTGCTGAAGATGGCATGACGGAAGTCACCGCAACTTTTAGTGAACCTGGTACCTATACTTTATGGGGGCGCGCTGATGATGGCGGCCTTTATCATGACGCCTATATCACAGTTGACGTCAATCCCTGAACCAAAACAATACAATTACTTTCCGAAAAGAATGCAATTCTCTTGAATTGCATTTTTTTTTGCAGTCGAGACATGGCAATCAGGAACACCACTGTGGTTATATTCATCGTGGCTAGCTCGAGTTGGATTTACATAACATCCATCGAACGGCTTAAATGTAATGAGGTCAGAGCAAATGTTTGACCACAAGATGATTAACTACGAAGAAACCTGTGCTTCTTTCGAATGGGAGCGACCGGACTACTATAACTTTGCCTACAACGTGATTGATCAATGGGCTAACCACAATCCCCAAAAACAAGCTCTGTTCTGGGTAGATGACACAGGCAAAGAAGACAGCCGGACTTTTCAACAAATCTCATCGAATTCCAAAAGGCTCTGTAACTCTCTAACCGAAGCGGGGGTAAAGCGCGGCGACACGATAATATTGATTTTAGGTCGTGAAATTAGTTGGTGGGAAGTATTCACTGCAGCTCTTCGCATGGGCGCCGTGATCTCTCCTGGTACTGCGCAGCTATCAAGCAAAGATATTGAGTACCGCATCCAGGCAGCAGCAGCAACCTGCATTGTGACCAATTCGGCCAATAGTGAAAAAGTAGAAAAAATTGCACTAAATTGCCCTACATTAACCACTAAATTGCTTACCGATGGAACAAAAAAGGGTTGGATAAATTACCAGGAAGCCCTAGCCCGATTCGATGACAATTTCTCCACAACTCATACCAAGTCCAATGAAGAAGCTATGTGCTACTTCACTTCGGGCACCACCGGTTATCCCAAGATGACCATCCATACCCACAGCTACGCCATAGGCCATCAGCCCACAGGGCGATATTGGCTAAACCTTAACGAGAATGACCTACACTGGAATATCAGTGATACGGGGTGGGCCAAAGCTGCTTGGAGCAGTTATTTCGGTCCTTGGATATGTGGCGCTTCCCTTTTTATTCACAATAGCGCCNGCTTCGATGCTNGGCAAACTCTCCAACTATTAGAAAAATANCCAATTACTACTATGTGTGGCGCGCCAACNATCTATCGCATGTTGGTTCTGGAAGATCTTGCTAAATACGATTTCTCTTGTCTACGACATTGCGTTGGTGCAGGNGAGCCACTTAATCCGGAAATTATCGAAATCTGGCGAAANGCTACNAGTATCACGATTCGTGACGGCTACGGCCAAACTGAAACNGCAATTCTTTGCGGCAGTTTTCCGGGNATAGAGCCACGTTTNGGNTCTATGGGCAAACCGNCTCCTGGCATCAATCTCGCTNTTATCGATTATGACGGCAATGAAGTTGCTGCAAACACCGAGGGTGATATTGCGGTTAAAGTTGTGCCAGAGGCTCCTCAGGGAATGTTCAAAGAATACAAGGGTGACCCAGAGAGAACGGCAGATACTCGACAGGGGCCATGGTATATTACGGGCGACAGAGCATATGTCGATGACGACGGTTATTTCTGGTTCGTTTCCAGGGCTGATGACGTGATTCTGTCCGCTGGCTATCGAATAGGACCCTTNGAGGTGGAGAGTGCCTTNATCGAACATCCTGCTGTAGCGGAATCGGCCGTAGTATCAAGTCCTGACGAAACAAGGGGGGAAGTGGTTAAAGCCTTCGTAGTGCTGGCCCCCAACTATGACGCATCTGATAAACTGGCAAAAGAGCTGCAGGACCATGTAAAGAGGATTACAGCACCTTACAAATATCCAAGAAGGCTGGAATTTGTAGTTGCTCTCCCAAAAACAGTAAGTGGCAAGATCCGACGAATNGAACTCCGAGAACGAGAATGGGGGCANG
The DNA here is from genome assembly GCA_002694855.1 of Gammaproteobacteria bacterium. Taxonomy (GTDB): domain Bacteria; phylum Pseudomonadota; class Gammaproteobacteria; order Pseudomonadales; family Pseudohongiellaceae; genus UBA9145. The sequence continues at coordinate 16,149 of NZNL01000064.1, read as the reverse complement.
CCTAATGAGAATAATCTACACGTTAATAATTATAATGATACCAACACTGATTGTGGCTCAGGGCAGAGATGCGTGGAGATGTACAAGCATAGATCTCAATGGCTATAGCTGGAATGGATCAACATGGGAACGACAGAGTTTTGAGACTCGTTCCTGGAGATTTACCTTTGCGGGGAACGAATCGAGACAAACCATTAATGGCCAGCAGGTGGACTTTAATTGCAATACCGATGAAACAATTAAGCAGTGCAGTTACCATGGCCTGTATTTCATATTCAACACTGANACTGGGCGAGGAGCACTGGCTGATGTGTTTGGAGTTGCAATAAACCCCGAAGAGAACCGGCAAGCATTTGTTGAATTAGTTCAATGCACAAGGAACTAGGGATTACCTGCTACAACTTGTAATCTTGATCATCCTGCACGTTGCTNTCTAGACCGACTTACATTCTTAAACCTGGTAAATTTCTCGTTACTGACCGACATTCCCACTCAGAACTTAATGTAGCCATAACCGCTTCCTGTAGCGGTTTAGATCGGTTCACAGACATCCATATAACGCAAACCAAGAGTTCTTTACTATTAACATCGGTTTGGTAAGGTACAAAGTTGGTCGCCTCCTTTTTTGAGTAACATGATGGCTATAACAAACAATAAAATTACTAAGTCCCTAGAATTTATAATTGTGAGTGGCTTGCTCTGCTTAAGTGCACTTGCTTTCGCCCAGGAAAAACCGGGCATGACNGCAATCGACTTGTTAAACCTGCCCAGTCTTTCTGACCCCCGACTTTCACCGGACGGTACCTCTCTTGTGTATACCCTTGGCGAGTCCGACTGGGAAGAGAATGAACGCATCAATCACATATGGATGAAACGACTACCGGATGGCGAGGCTTTTCAATTGACCTTCGGCAAGGAAGGGGAATCAAGTCCCCGTTGGTCCCAGGACGGAAGGCAGATCGGATTCCTGACAGAACGGGATGAGGACGAGAATAATCAGATCTATCTAATATCTACGCGCGGCGGCGAAGCCCGTGCTCTGACAAATCTGGATACGTCTCCAACTGATCTAACTTGGTCACCCGATGGCACAGCAATCTACTTCCTGTCTGATATCCCCAAGACCGAAGAAGAAAAAAAAAGAGAAGATCTAAAAGACGATGTGTTTGCTTTCGACAACAACTGGATGCATCGTCACTTGTGGAAAGTAACTGTTGCTGACGGCAGCGTCGAACAACTAACCGCAGGAAATTTTACTATTAACTCCTATTCTCTCGCCTCGGATGGATCAAAGGTTGTCATTCACAGGGCACCTTCGCCTTTACTCGATAGTGGTTACGACAGTGAAATTTTTGTATTGGACCTAGAGAANAATAGCTGGCAAAAACTCACAGACAATAAGCAGCGNGAAGGAAGTGGGGAACTGTCACCTGATGGCTCTTTTGTACTTTTTATTTCAGGATCAAACGCAAACTTTGAGAATTATTACGACAACAACCTGTTCATAGTTCCCGTCACTGGTGGTAAAGCTCAACTGTTACTGGAAGATATGCCTTACAGTGTACTTGACGCAACCTGGTCAGCCGATGGTGAATCGATATTATTTCTAGCCAATAGCGGTGCGCGCAGTGATCTATTCAAAGTCGGCGTGCCCTCCCAGGAACTGACTCAACTTACCAACGGCAACCACGCACTAGGTGGATGGTCCTATATGCCTAACCTAGATGCTCATGTAGCCACTGTGTCGACCGCTACGAATCCAGGAGATGTATGGCTACTTCGTGATGGTGCAACTAGCCGACTAACCACCACGTTCAATTTTGTAGCTGAAACCTACTGGCTACCGAAACAAGAAACAATTAGGTGGCAAGGAGCTGATAGCGAAACTGTCGAAGGCATACTTTACTACCCACGTAATTATAGGGAAGGGACTTCCTCCCCACTTATCGTTCAAACTCACGGAGGCCCAAGAGGATCAGACAAATTAAGCTTTCCCAGGTCTCGCAATTTCGTACAACTGGCAACCAATAATGGCTGGCTCGTTTTCAAACCCAACTATCGGGGTTCTACCGGTTATGGTGACGAATTCATGCGTAACATGGTTGGTAACTACTGGAATCAATCCCACTTGGATGTTATGACCGGTGTTGATCACCTTATCAACGAAGGCATTGCCGATAGCGAACACATGGTAAAGATGGGTTGGAGCGCCGGTGGCCACATGACCAACAAAATTATCACCCATACCGATCGTTTCAAGGCTGCTTCTTCGGGCGCTGGAGCTTCCAACTGGCTGTCCATGTACTCCCAGACTGATATCCGTATACACCGTGGGAACTGGTTCGGTGGACCACCATGGAATAAAGATGCCCCAATTGATCAGTACTGGCTGCAATCACCCCTGCGCGAAGCGTGGAGGGTGACAACTCCCACATTACTGTTAGTAGGAGAGGAAGATGAGAGGGTACCGGCGCCTCAGTCGGTGGAATTTTTCCGCGCACTTAAAGCCAATGGGGTTGCGACTGAACTACACATNGCACCTCGTGAGGGCCATGGCTGGACAGAACTGCGCCACCAACTCTTCAAGATCAATGCAGAGCTGGCCTGGTTCGAAAANCATGTATTCGGCNAAGAGTACGANTGGGAAGAAGCGCCTGAAGCCANGGATAAAGAATNGGAATTNCAGGAATAGCAATTTNAAAAAAGGATTNNGAAAGTAATGCAGAAATTTGGGATAGGACAACCAGCAACTCGCATTGAAGATACGCGACTTACCACGGGTCAAGGCAGCTACATCGAAGACTTAAGTCTTGAAGGTCAAGCTTATGCCATTTTCGTACGATCCCCGCATGCTCACGCTTTTATAAAGAAAATCGATACGGATGATGCGCGCTCTCTTCCAGGCGTGCTGGCAATTTACACGGTGGAGGATCTAAAGGCAGATAACATAGGAAANGTACCTTGCGGTGCACCCGCTATGAACAAAGACGGTACTCCCTGCGTTATGCCCCCGCGACCGGCCCTGGCAGAGGGAAAGGTACGCCATGTCGGCGATGCTGTCGCCGTGGTCATTGCCGAGACCGTAGAGCAAGCCAGAGATGCTGCAGAACAGGTTTTGATCGATTACGATTTGTTGGAAGTTGTTGTTGAAACTGACGGGGCGATGGATCCAAGCGCCACCCAAATATGGGAGGGGGCNCAAAATAACCGCTGCTTTGACTGGGAAGCTGGTAACGCTGAATCCACCGAAAAAGCATTTTCAAATGCTGCAAAGATAGTAGAGCTGAACCTTATAAATAACCGAGTTGTTCCAACTTCCGTGGAAACCCGCGGTGCTATCGCTTCTTTTGAATCTGAAACTGGCCGCTTGGTATTGCACGTATCCTGCCAAGGCGTGCATGTGATGCGCCGTCTGCTGGCAAATGCCATATTCAACTGTCCTGAGGAAGATATTCATGTTTTGTGCAAAGACGTGGGCGGCGGATTTGGTATGAAGATCTTCCTGTTCCCGGAGTATGTAGTTTCACTCTATGCGGCCCGCAAGATTGGCAGGCCGATCAAATGGATATCAGATCGCAGTGAGGCATTTCTTTGCGATAGCCACGGCCGTGATCATGTTTCACATTTGCAACTAGCCCTGGATGCCAATGCAAAGATCCTCGGGCTTAAAGTTAACACTATAGCTAATCTCGGCGCGTACCTGTCCAATTTTGCGCCATTTGTAGCGACCGCGGCCGGTGTCTCTATGCTGGTGGGTTGTTACTCTATTCCCACGGCCTATGTAAATGTCCAGGGAGTGTTTACCAATACTGCCCCGGTAGACGCCTATCGTGGCGCTGGTCGGCCCGAGGCCATATATGCCATAGAACGATTGGTTGATGTCGCTGCCTACGACCTCGGCTTGGCTCCGGACGAAATCCGCCGACGCAACTTCATCCCGGGTAACGCTATGCCCTACGACACCTCTCTTGGATCAACATACGATTCCGGGGAGTTTCAACAGAATCTGGATGACGCGATTAAATTTTCAAATTGGCAAGACTTCAATAAAAGAAAGGAAAAAGCAAAGTTCCGAGGTAAGTTGCGGGGTATCGGTCTTGCCAGCTATATTGAGCGCTGTGCCGGAGGCTCGCCTGAGCAGGCACGACTCGAAGTTTCTTCTGAGGGTCATGTCACACTTTATATTGGCACTCTGTCCAATGGTCAGGGACACGAAACCGCATTCCGACAAATCCTGTGCGAACGAATGGGAGTGAGCTTCGAAGACGTTACTATCGTAACCGGTGACTCTGACCTTATAGAAACCGGTGGTGGGACTATGGGTTCACGTTCAGTGCCCGTAGGCGGGTCAGCCATTAGCGCTGCCTCAGATAAAATAATCAAAAAAGCCAAAATCACAGCAGCGGAAATATTGGAAAGCTCTTTAAGCGACATTGAGTTCCATGGAGGTGAATTCCGTATCATTGGTACCGACCGAGTTCAGAGCTTCCGAAGCGTCTGCGAAGCCGCCGCTCCCACAGATGGCGGGGCCAGCTTCGATGAAAAAGAAACCTTTGTTCCAGATTCTGCGACCTACCCTAATGGTACTCATGTTTGTGAGCTAGAAATCGACGTACCAACTGGCATTATCAATCTGGTTGATTACACAGTAGTAGATGATTTTGGCAAAGTCATCAATCCCTTGTTGTTGGAAGGACAGGTGCATGGTGGAATTGGGCAGGGCCTTGGCCAGGCACTTTTAGAATGCTGCGAGTACGAATCCGAATCGGGCCAGCTACTCTCCGCCAGCTTCATGGATTACACCATGCCACGCGCCGATAACCTCCCGTCCATTCGGTTTATCCGTAACGAGGTGCCATGTACTACCAACCCACTCGGCATCAAGGGAGCGGGCGAAGCCGGTGCTATTGGCGCTCCGCCGGCAATTATAAATGCTGTTGTGAATGCGCTGTCGGACTATAAAGTCCGTCATGTAGACATGCCGGTTACGCCGAACAAACTTTGGCGTCTTATGCAGGCTCAGTAGGAACTCTGTGACTGTCGGGGCGTACCCAGTGGTTTCCGGGTGTTAATAAAGGGGTTACTTATCAATTAGCCCCTAGGCGTCCTAACAATTCTGCAATTTCTGGGCGAGTACCCCGCAGCCCATTAGTCCCGGGTATGGTCTGCAGAGTAATTGCGAGTTGAAGGGGGGTCTGACCACGTTGAGTTGCTAGGTTAATATCAGCACCTTGCAAGATCAGGTATTCCACTACTGTCGGAAAGTCTTTCAACACTGCATGATGGAGCGCTGCGTATCCGCGATCATCTACCGCAGAGACATCTACTCCGAGATTGATCAAAACACGGGCCAATTCCAGTGTTCGGCGTTCCTCATCTTCTAAATCAGGCGCAGCGTTTCCAATACGGTCACGACGATGATCCAAGGAAGAGCCGGAATTGCCCATTGCCACTTGCAGAATAGTCTCTCCCCTCTCTGTTTTAAAAAAGGGATCTACGTCTTCCTTCAACAATATCTGTAGAATTTCTACCTCTCCATACTTGGCCGCCAGCCAGAGTGCGTTGCTGCCTATCAATTGATGACGAATGCTGTAATCCGCGCTAAAACGCCTACCGGGTGTACCATGTTCAATAACAGCATTGATATCAGCACCGTGGCGCAATAGTGCTTTAACTAAGTCGATCTGACTACGCAGTACAGCCGCATGCAGCGCTGTATATCCTGCCTCGGCTGTGTTGGGATCGGCTCCCTGATCCAGCAAGAATTTAGCCAGTGGCCCGTGGCCGCTATGGGCAGCTATAACCAGAGCGCTGGCACCGGATGCTTCAGTGTCCTTTACATCGGAACCGGCTTCGATTAACACCCGCGCTGTCTCTATATCACCATTGCGAGCGGCAAAAATAAGTGGTGTCGAACCTCCATGCGCCATGCGAAAATTACCTGTCGGGTTGGTATTACCAGCAGTATTTTCGAGTTGATACCAAACTTTTGAACGGGCATGTAGATCAGCCCCATAGCTGATCAATACCTTTACTACATCAGCATGTTGTTGAGCCACCGCCCACATCAAGGCGTCTTGTCCCTTTTCGTCTTCTGCAGTATTTACGTCAGCGCCAGCTTCCAAAAGCAGCCTGACTGGCCCGGGATTACCAGACCGAGCTGCAGCCATAAGCGGTGTTTCCCCCATGCTCAGAGCGACATTTGGGTTGGCACCCGCTTCTAGGAGTTGCTCAAGCATATCGCTGCTACCGTTGATGGCCCCCAACCAGAGAGGTGTTGCACCCAATTCATTGGCAGCATTCACATTGGCGCCGGAGTCGATCAGCAGGCGGGCCCCCTCTTGGTCATCTCTATGCACAGCCCAGTGTAGTGCAGTGGCTCCATCACCCTGTGGTGAGTTAACATCAGTTCCCAACGTCACCAATGTACGAGCAGCTGTTATGTCACCCGTCTTGAGCGCATCGATGATAGCGGGGGTAGCCTGGGCGAGGGCTGCAACTGGCAAGCAATAAACCGCTATCAAGGATAGCCGCAGAAAAATTATGAGAATGCGATTCTGGTCCATAGCTTTAAATGCTAAGCTATTCTTTTACTGTTTGACAGTCTATTTGACACAAAATTAGGGTCATGGCACCCTCGATTTACTCGCTGTGATGTGGATGCAGCCGATATTTAAATTAGAGCAATTTAAAAACCCAATAAGGACTTGGCATATGGCATTGCTATTCCTGCAACACTTCGGTCGATGCATAAGGCTGTTGCTCGTTTTCTTGTCTCTACTCTCCTTATCCAACCCGATACACTCTCAGTCTTTGCAACAGAGTGGAGAACTCCTGCAGGCGACTGTGCAGCAATACTGTATCGCATGCCATAACGACACGCTTCAGTCGGGGAATCTTTCGTTCCAAACAACCGATTTTACTCAGATAATAGAGCATGGCGACACACCGGAACGTCTGTTAGCTCAACTTCGTTCCGGGAGAATGCCTCCTGCAGGCATGCCTCGTCCTGACAGCAAAACCTATGCCTCCCTGATCGACTGGCTCGAAACCGAAATAGATAGCCTGGCCGCTGCTAGTCCGAACCCAGGACGCACAGATACTTTTCATCGGCTGAACCGGTCAGAGTATGCCAACTCAGTGCGTGACCTGCTTTCCCTTGAGGTTAATATTGAGGGGNTATTNCCNGCGGANGACATCGATGCATATGGTTTNGACAANATGACGNATGTANTGAATGTATCGCCAGCTTTGATGGAAAGCTACCTNTCAGCAGCTCGCAAGACCGCTCGGCTAGCGGTAGGTGAGGCNCCTCTGGGACCTATTGCAGAAAGTTATAATACGCCCATACTTCTCAGCCAGACCGATCGCATGAGCGAAGATTTACCATTTGGTTCCAGAGGCGGCATAGCCGCCCAGCACTACTTTCNNGCCGATGGCAATTATGATCTCACAATCACGNTGCACCGCAACTACGTGAATTATGTGCGCGGCCTNGGCTCGCANCATGAGCTNGANGTNCGACTTGACGGAAAGTTAGTGCAAACGTTTAATTTCGGTGGCGAGGAACCGGATGTTTTACAGGCTCCNGCTAGTTATGCCGGCAACCAGTTCGGNGACTCGGAATGGGAAGAATATATGNTATTCGCCGATTCGAATCTTCGCGTACGATTCTCGGCCACGGCNGGGCCTCACGTGGTGGGTGTCTCTTTCGTTCGTAAATTCACTGAACCGGAAGGCGTGCTTCAACCTCCTCAGAGCGTATTCGCAGCGGCGGTCAANGAAATNCGTGATGGTGACGCAGCAGTNGAACAGATCGAGCTTACTGGNCCTTACGAGAGCACACGNGCAATGGACACACCAAGCCGTCGAGCTATTTTCATTTGCCAGCCTTCGATTGATTCAGTAAGAGCTCAAGAAGCATGTGCCTACGACATACTGGCATCTCTAGCTCAGCGTGCCTACCGGCGCCCAGTAGATGAAGCCGAGGTGAACATGCTAATGGGTTTTTACCAAGCAGGTCTATCCGATGGCAATTTCGATAGCGGGATTCAGCTCGCGCTCGAAAGATTATTGATCTCTCCAGATTTCCTGTTTCGTATAGAACGTGATCCAGCGAATGTTGAACCAGGCTCGGATTACGAGCTGACCGGTATAGAACTAGCTTCACGCCTTTCCTTCTTTTTGTGGAGTAGCATTCCCGACGCCGAATTACTAAATGCGGCGTCAACCGGTACTTTGCAGAATCCCCAGGTTCTAGAACAACAAACCAGACGCATGCTGGCGGACCCTCGCTCAAAAGCCTTGGTCCAGAATTTTGCCAGCCAGTGGCTGTACCTGAGAAACCTGCCAAGCCTAGTGCCAGACGCGGTTGAATTTCCCGAGTTCGATGAAAATCTACGTGATGCCTTTCGCCAAGAAAGCGAGCTATTTTTCGAAAGCCTGATCCGTGANAATCGTAGCGTGCTAGATCTGCTAGGTAACGGTTATACATATATGAATGAAAGACTGGCAAANCACTATGGTGTCCCCAATGTATACGGCAGCCATTTCCGCCGTATCTATCTGGACGGCGAAATCGCCGAACAACGCGGTGGCATCCTAGGACAGGGAAGCCTTTTAACCGCTACTTCTTATGCCAATCGCACCTCACCAGTGCTGAGAGGGAAATGGGTATTGACCAATATATTGGGCACACCACCNCCTGCTCCTCCACCTGATGTGGCGGATTTGCCAGAGAGTGGCCTTGATGGTCAGCCNGCCAACATACGCGATCGAATGCTGCAACACCGAGCTGATCCGGCTTGCTCCGGCTGCCACGCACCTATGGACCCGCTCGGATTAGCTCTCGAGAACTACGATGCAATTGGCCGTTGGCGCATCACAGGAGAAGCTGGTTTGCCCATCGATGCTTCAGGCCAGCTACCCAATGGCTCCCAATTCTATGGGCTGCAGGGCCTGCGTGGGCTATTATTGGAGCGGAGTGACGAATTCATCGGCACAGTGACAGAGAAGCTGCTTGCCTATGCTATGGGTCGGCCACCGGAGTACTTTGACAAGCCAACAATTCGGTCAATAGTTCGCAATGCAGCATTGGAGAATCACAGCTGGTCGTCTATCATCGTCGGTATCGTACAAAGTGCCCCGTTCCGTAAACGGAGATCAGAATCATGATTATTACCAGGAAAGCAATACCACGCCGCACCGTGCTGCGTGGCCTCGGCGCCACACTAGCGCTGCCTATGCTCGATTCCATGATACCAGCACTGGCGAGCCCACCAACTCCCACCAAACGTCTCGGCATAGTGTATGTGCCAAACGGTATGCGCATGGATCATTGGACACCCCCTACTGTCGGCAGTGGTTTTCAGTTTCCGTCCATCCTTAAACCAATGGAGCCATTTCGCGATAGTATTCGCGTACTCACAGGACTGCATGGCGTTGATGGAGAAGGCCCTCATGCACGCGCGTCAACGCGTTTTCTGACCGGCGTTGCCTCCCAGCGAGACAATGGTTCTAACCTACGGGCTAGTATCTCAATGGACCAAATTGCCGGTAAAATACTTGGCCGTGAGACTCAGCTTGCCACTCTAGAGTTAGCCATTGATGGTCGTGATTTCGCCGGTTCTTGTGACGAAGGCTTCAGCTGTGCCTATACCAACACTATTTCCTGGGCAAACGAGACAACACCATTGCCTATGGAAAATAACCCCCGATCAGTCTTTGAGCGACTTTTTGGTGACACTGGCACTACCGATCCAGAACTACGAAAAGCTCGTCTTAGCAAAGATGCTAGCCTGCTAGATTCAGTCTCCGAGCGAGCCCAAGCGCTATCAAAGCAGCTGGGAACAGGGGACCAAACTAAGCTGAACCAGTACTTGGAAGCTGTGCGCGATGTAGAGCGCCGCATCCAGATGGCTGAAGTCCAGAGTGGCCGTGAATTGCCTGTTATTGATCAGCCCGCTGGCATCCCCGACACCTTCGGCGAGCATGCCAGACTAATGTTTGACATGATGGCACTCGCATTCGAAACTGACATGACCCGGGTAGTAACCTTCATGATGGGCCGAGAGATCACCGGCCGCACCTATGCCGAAATTGGCGTGCCTGATGCTCACCACCCTATTTCTCATCACGCCCGCGATCCAGTGCGACTGGAGAAACTACTAAAGATTAATCAGTACCACGTTACCATCTTTGCCGAGTTTCTCGAGCGCATGCGTTCGACGTCGGATGGTAACGATTCATTGTTGGATAATTCAACCATCATATATGGTGCAGGCATGGCGGACAGTAACTCGCACTATTCTCGCGGCCTACCAATTCTTTTAGCTGGTAGTGCCGTAGGCAAAGGGGGGTATCACATGCAATACCCAGAAAACACACCACTGACCAATTTACACCTGAGTCTGTTGGACAAGATAAATATACCCATTGATTCACTAGGGGATTCTACTGGCAGATTGCCGTTATAATTAGTAACAAATGCCAAACTGAAAACCGTTTACACTCATGACATTGTTCAAACAGGAACTCATCATGAAAACAATACTGAAAACATTTTTGCCGCTAGCCTTGGTATTAATTACCGGGCATGCACTAGCACAATCGGATGGAAACTGGGAACTACCACGAACCGTTGATGGCCATCCTGACCTTCAAGGTGTCTGGGAAAACAACACCATTACACCGGTGGAACGCCCAGAATTGTTTGGCGATAAGAAATTTCTGACCGATGAAGATGTCGAATTCCTTAACCAGCGTATTGCTGAAATTGAAGCGGCTGGGGCAGATGCCCTTTTCGGTGAAGGTGTCCTGCAGGCGGCTTTCAGCGGCGAGATTAATTCCTATGACCCCTCCACAGGAAACTATGATTCCCAATGGATGGCGAGTCGTACCATTCACCGACGAACCTCTCAGATTATTGATCCACCCAACGGTCAGTACCCGTCTCGCACTGAGCAGGCTACCGCAGCTGCTAGGGAGCAGGCGGAACGTCGTCGTCTGCACCCAGCCGACAGCTGGACCGATCGTCCACTGGGTGAACGCTGCCTATCCTTTGGCGCACCGCGCCTCTCTTCCGGATACAACAGCTACTGGCACATTGTGCAGTCCAAAAAAACTGTTGCCATCGTCCAGGAAATGGCACACGACGTGCGCATTGTCCCCATCGTGGAGAAACCGCATGCCCCGGAAAACATAAAACTTTGGCTTGGCGATTCCCGCGGATGGTGGGAGGGCGACAGTCTTGTTATTGAGACAACTAATTACTCTGAACCCAGCGGGTTCGGGCCGGATACAGTGAAAAAGGTAAACATTGAACGATTATCTCGAATTGGCCCGAATGCCATGCAGTATCAATTTACCTCTCATGATCCGGGATCGTACACTGCCTCATATACTCGCGAGATCATCTTTGACAAATCACCAGACAAGATTTATGAGTATGCCTGCCATGAAGGCAACTATGGAATGACGAATATACTTTCTGGTCATCGCGCCCATGAACGAATGGCCGCAGAAACCAACTAACCGATAGCGCATCAATTTTGAAAGAACCCGAATGGGGTGAACGAAAGCTCACCCCATTTTTTTCACTAAAAAAGAGACCTGCCCCTTTAAGAAAAGGCTTATAAAATAATAACCTTCGATGGGAGTATTGAGATGTTAACCCTGCCCTTTAACGAGCTTCGCCCCAAACCCGGCATTAGCCCGCTTCTGTTATTGCTGAGCTGCCTGATTTTCACAGCCCAGGCTCAACCTGAAGATCCCTTTACACCGGTTACCGATACCATGTTGCAAAACCCGGACGATAGCGACTGGCTTATGTGGCGTCGTACGCTGGATAGCTGGGGCTATAGCCCGCTGGACCAGATTAACCAAGATAATGTTAACCGATTGCGCCTAGTGTGGACTCGAGATTTAGCAGTAGGGACCGGTGAAATNACACCTTTAGCATATGATGGAGTGCTATACGTACCCCAAGCAAACGACGTCATACAGGCCATTGATGCCGTTACCGGCGACTTCATTTGGGAATACAGCCGCCCGATCCCCGAGGACCTCTACCAAATGGTCGGCGGCAATGCCCGCAATAATCGCAATATTGCCATCTACGAAGATAAAATCATCAATACCAGTGANGATAACCATATCTTCGCACTGAACGCCCGCAATGGTGAACTGGCGTGGGAAACTCAAATATTAGATTACCAAGTAAATTCTGCCACCCATAGTTCCGGGCCGATTATTGCTGATGGACTCGCTGTGTCCGGTCGCAGTTGTCGCCCGTGGGGTGGACCACAGGCCTGCATAGTGGTGGCACACAATGCAAGCACTGGAGAAGAAGTCTGGCGGAGACGTCTCATTCCTGCTCCAGGTGAGCCCGGAGACGAAACTTGGGGTGACGTTCCATTTCAAGATCGCCATCATGTCGGTGCGTGGATGGTACCCAGCTACGATCCAGAGCTGAAACTTATCATAATGGGTACGTCGGTCACCTCTCCGGCGCCAAAGTTTTACCTGGGTGGTCCTGATAATAGACACCTGTATCATAACTCAACTCTGGCACTTGAAGTGGAGACCGGCGAGATCCGNTGGTACTACCAGCACTTGAATGACCATTGGGATCTTGATCATCCGTTTGAAAGATTGCTGGTTGAAACTCGCGTAGCTCCCGACCCTGACTCTGTAGCTTGGATTAATCCTAACTTTCGTTCTGGGGAAACACGCAAGGTTATTACTGGTATACCNGGGAAAACCGGTATTGTTTATACCTTGGATCGTGAAACCGGTGAGTTTTTGTGGGCAACTCCCACTGTCGAACAAAACGTCATCACAGACATCGATGGAGCTAGTGGAGCTGTGACCGAAAATCAAGAAATAATTTTCCGGGAGGCAGAACAGATTGTCTTCGTTTGTCCTACTTGGACNGGCGGCAAAGACTGGGAAGCTGGCGCTTATAGCCCTCTTACAAACACTATGTACTACCCGCTTCGAAACACCTGTGCCACCATGCTCGCTACTGGTAACTTTGACAGTGAGGTAGCTCGCGCTCTAACCGAAGGCGGCCAAGGAGGTTTGGACATCTATCAGTTGGCTGCTCGCCATCAAGTGACGCCAGGTACAACTAACCTCGGTACCGTCCGAGCCATATCGGCAGAGACCGGAAGAACGGAATGGCTGTTTGAGACTCGCGCTGGCACAATGTCACTTGTCGCTACGGGCGGCGGGCTCGTTTTCGGCGGCGACGCTAATGGGCGTTTTCGAGCCTTTGATCACCGGACTGGAGAAATTCTATGGGAAATTAATCTTGGCTCGTCCGTTAGCGGTTACCCCATAACTTTCGAGGCAGATGGCATACAATACATAGCAGTCAACACTGGCGGTGGTCAGGTCAACCTGACTCCAGAACTGCGGCCAAGCCGAGGCACAAACCTCTACGTATTTGCCCTGCCAAACTGAGCAAATGAAAGCCTCAACCAAAATCACTTAAAAAGAGTACAAACCGACAGGATCTAAATTATGTTGAATTGCAAAAAGCGGATAGTAATCACAACTTTTTCATTGCTACTTGGTATTACTAGTCTGGCAAATGCAGACGAACACTGGCCAGCAGAACCACCTTCTGAACCACCGGCAGATTGGGGGCCGATATCCATAAACTTCGAGGAAATAACTTACCCCTACCCGGTTCATTTTCTTGAGTTGAATCGCTTCGGCCAAGACATGCTTATGGCATATATGGATGTACCACCAGCCGGTCGAGCTAATGGCCAAGTAGTACTTTGGCAGCACGGTATGAATTTTTACTCTGAGGCCTACACTCCAACTATCAATGCGCTGGCGCAGGCAGGATTCCGCGTACTCGCAGTTGACCGCATCGGTTACGGAAAGTCTTCCAAACCGATCATTCCCTATAACTTCAATTTCGTCGCAGCAAATATGAAGGCTCTACTTGACGAACTTGAAATCGACGAGATAGCTATAGTCGGACACTCAATGGGTGGTATGGTCGTTAGCCGCTTTGCAATGTTATACGCTGATATCACTACCCATGTTGTAATGGTCAATCAGATTGGCCTTACTGACCAGCGTCAAGGGCGACCCTGGAGCGACCCCTTGGCTGGAAGCGTAGGCAACTCCAGTTACAACTCAATACTGAGAAGTCATCAAATCTATTTCCCAACAAAATGGCCTCCAGCACAACTGGAATTTGTACGCCGTCAGTACGGGCAGATCATGAGCAGTGAGTGGCCGCGGCTAGCCAGGGTAAAAAGGCTTCAAGGCCAGATGCTATACGACGACCCTGTTGTGTATGACTGGCAGCACATAGCCAGTAAAGCACTAGTGATTGGCGGTGAAGACGATCGCCTAGCTCGGGATTTCCCAGCGCTTGTAAATAATGTCAATCAACAATTACAGAACTCGACGATCTTGCTTTATCCTGATATTGGTCACGCTCCACAAATAGAAATACCGGATCAATTTCACGCAGATCTTATCCGTTTCTTGCGGTCTGATCCAAGTGAACTAGCGAGCGAATGGCGTTAAGGTTGGCGTTCTGCGAATTATCGCTGTGCACGCTGCCGATCAGGCATAGTTAAGTCTAATGTGAATGAAACAGGAATGGACTGAGGAAGAAAGCAGATTTCGTCATCGCAGGCCTGATAATCCAATGTGCCGGAAAGCGTCAAAGCACCAAGTTCTGCCATGGTGGATTCAGCTTCGGCGTCCCCGCTCATTACAATTTCTTGCAGTAGCATGAATCGTTCCTGATAAACGGGTACGTGTTCATCTAGTGGTTCAAAGTGGTAGATTTCTGATTCGGGGTATTGTACCGGCTCATAACGCGCTAACGGATTTGGAGCCAAATTGAAACCAATAACCCGATAGCCCATATCATCTGCACCTGGTGCATATACGTGCATGTTCTCCCCGGGCTCTACTTCCAAAGCAAGCGAGAAACGCGTACCTACTGTAACCGATGAATTGCTAGGATACGCGCTAAACTTCAAGTGAGCAGTCGATCCCTCCACAGCCTCGATAGGAGACACGCCAACACCCAGCTTCAACATAACATTGGTCGTTGTGTTGCGTTCACGATAGAACTCTTCGAAGAAACGCGAAGTAACCCGCCCCTGATTATCAACCATAAAGGTGCCAGGGTATGGTGTACCAACGATCATCTGGCTGGGGCCAAAGACGGATACGTATTTGGCAACATCGGCCTGGACTCCAGGATCTTCGGCATCCGGGCCGATCCCTTCCGCTGCCACGGTATTGAGGATTCCGAACTCGGTTATAACCGCTGAATCATCATCGGAAAGTAACGGAAAAGTGATTCCACGTCGCTGGGCGAAATCCGCCAGGACTTCTACTGAATCATAGCTAATGGCAGCAAAACCAATACCTGAGCTTTCTAGCTCCTCCATACGTTCTTGCAACTCCACGAGTTGCGCTTTGCAGTATGGTCACCAGTCTGCCGAACGATGAAATAGCAGCATCGCGCCGTTCGGGCCCATAATGGAGTCGAGGGAATGAGTCTGACCATTCTGATCAGGAAGACGAAATTCAGGAANTTGNTCACCAATCTGAGGNCCCAGATCTGCAACCAATATAGGTTCNCTCTCCGCCGCATTACTGANGCTGNCCAGCGAGGCGAAAAGNAGGGAAAACAAAANNCCAAAAGTTTGCTTATGAATTACCATATTCATCAATCCAAATCCTAACATTTTGCANTTAAGGTTTATATAGGCTGTGATTTCCAGGGCCCCANATTANGGTAATAAAGCCCAGNATTAANCTAATAANATGGACATTTTNGNNCGTGAAACTTATGCTAGGATCATATGAATCGACAGTCTAGTNGGGANTTTGGCTGCACGNTTACTCTTNGAGGAGCAGATANNCATGAAAAAGNCATTNANGAANANATNACTGNNAAAAACTCTAAACCTTCTGATATTAGTTATTGGGATAGCTGGGCTGGAAAGTGGCATTGCTCAAGCAGCGCATGACGACAAAATTACTTACTCCAAAGATATTGCAAACATAATTTTTGAAAAGTGTGCCTCCTGCCATAATCCTGACGGGATTGGCCCGATGTCATTGCTTAACTACGAAGAAGTTCGTCCTTGGGCACCGCTG
>NZNL01000063.1 GCA_002694855.1 Gammaproteobacteria bacterium | reverse complement strand
GCTGATGCACAGGACACTCGCGGCCAGGCCGAAGAACAGCATCCCCATCAGGCTGCCAAGCGACAGGAACAAATAATAAACCGAGGCCAGGCCGATGAAGACGGCTCCGGCGTTCAGCGTGAACGAAAGCTCGTCGCCGAGCGTGGTCGGAATCTTGATGCACCAAAGCAGCCCAATCAGGGTGAGTGCGATCAACGGCACGCAAATGAAGTGNACGAGNCGGTTCGTCTCATCCTGATGAAACTCCTCGTAACGGGCAACCAGTCGATCGAGTTTTCCCGTTTCAGATTTTTTGGTGTAATCATTCATTCGGATTCGGCGGAGCGACTTCAGTATTGGATGCTTCAGGTTCATCATGTTGCATTGGCTCCACACAGTAGTGCATCCACCGGGTNATGCGAACAGGGGATGCTGGACCNTTCACTGTGGTGGTTTCTTGGACAANGACGATCTCAAAGGTTTGTAGATGGTTGGATGGGTGGGTTCGATCCCATTCACGACAGACGAATTGCCCGTAGCGGAGCAGGTAATCCTCGAATTTCGGCAGTAAGATATTCTCCATGTANTTACGCCAGCGAAACCTCGGGTATTGNGCCGAGGGGAGTTTTGGNTTGTCGAAATTGGGGGAGCCATTGTTCCGTGAGAACAAATCAACCTCACTGCCATCGGCCAGTTTGCCGGGCATCACCAGCCACCTGTCATTTTTGGGAGGGTCGTCAAACATGTTCCACATCTGGTCGATGCGTGTCAGGCGCCCAATCCAAGCTAGACTCCTTGGCATGAAGGTGTGTTTACTGTTAATGGATTCAGACTCGACACCGAGNCGCTGNACGAAGTTAAGGTGGTTTTTTATGTCATTCAGGTTCCATAAAACAATGTAGCTAAGGAATAGCAAGGCGATGATTTGTCCGGCCGTNTTCGGATAAGTGGTAGGNGGCCGCCAGCGCAGCCATGCCGTCATCCGGCCCATCAACTCCCGGTGATTGGCCACCCACTGGTATATCATTGTGCCGNTTGCAAACCGGCGGTGGGCATTCTTTTTCTCGGGCAACAGGGCCAAGGGGAGCAGTGAAATCAGCAATGCGAGGCCAGACAACAGGGCTATGCCGGCAAGGAAATCCGGCAAGCTCAACCCTGCCAGGGNTAGCAGGATTATCAGGGCCGTCACTACCCCNGACAACCGCGCNATCCAGGCAAGGGCCTTCGGCCAGAGTGAATGGCGGAAGATCACGAGCCCCGCATCGAACTTGAAGTGTTCTTTTCCTGATGAGTCAACCACCACCCAAGAGTTTTGCTCCTCCATTCGTACGCAGACGGCAGTATTGGATTGGGCGGGTTTTACAGATTGAGCGGGTAAACAAAGAAACGATCGCAAAAGGGAAACGGATTTTTTGCAGAAAGAACATTCAGCATCATAGTAAATCCTTATCATNCCCTTTTCTCGAGGCTGGAACCAGNCCNTCGTCTTCTCCCAGAACCAGGTGGGAAAAAANGCAAGAATGGCCGTGAACGCCACAAAGGGGAATATGCCCACCTCAAGCCCGAGAGAAAATCCAACATGCATCCCGACAATGATCCCGATGCCTAGAAAACGCCAAGGACTGCGCAAGCTCGTGCAGACAAGCAAANATGATCCCAAAAATTCGACAAAGATCAACCCATAAGCGAGGATCTTCATGGTTCCCATTGACAGGGACTCACGNAGCCAGTGGCCCATTTGTGTGGCCATATAATCTAGATGCAGCGCGTAATAGATCCCTGCTCCTTCCTCCCACCAGACTGGCTGCCCAATCTTGTACAATGCAGAGCCCCAATAGAGCAAAAGGACCTGTGCGCCTAAGGCGATACTTCCCATGGATCGGTATCGGTTGTCCTGGAGCGGAGTGGGCTCGGACAATGCGTGATCCACTGACCAGCGTGCNCCTAAAGGCAGGAACATGCTCCAGAACAAGAGCAGTCGCAGTAGGTCGTCTCCTCCTTGAANCANCAGGAAATTACGTTCGTGCAGCGAGACCACGAACATCCAAGANACCAACGTTGCCAGACGCGTCCGATAGCCGATGAGCAACATCAGCGCGAAGCNGGCGGCAATCAGGAAAAGGGCCACCTGAAACTCCAGCGATCCTCCCAGGTAATGCAGTGAGAGGCACCGGTCGGAGGCTTGCGCCAGGACCCAGCGCGGCAGCACGCCAAAATCTGTGTAGAAAGCACGCAGGTCAAACGACCGGTGAATGAGATCGCCGAGGATCAACAGGGCCAGGCCCACGCGAAACAACGCCAGGGAACGCAGGTCGAAGGAGAACAATTGCTGGCGAAACGACGTTCTCATNTNGTCGGCTGCATGACACAATAACAATCCTCTCTCTGATTGTGAAATGAATTTGTCGGGTCTGTCACGCGTTCATTTNTTGCGCAGCATNGGGTGTACACCAATTTCAAACTATAGGTTCCATGGNNGGCAAAATTATTCACAACAAGTGATCAGTNTNNGATTTTNAATTCAAGNGTGACGNAGTCNGGAATGAACTCNNCGNCNGGNCGNTGAACNCGNTCNACTTCGAACGGTCGNGCGACNTTNTTTCCGGCAAGATCCTCAATCCTTGTCCCGATCACCACCCGGTAATCGCCAGCTTTCCAAGCTTGGTTTGGGACAAACGNCCACTGCTTCTCCAAGTCACTAATTTCAACCTGACCCTCGACGGATTGGTTCCTGGNATCCTCAACCCAAAGTAGCCGATGAATGAGGGCGCGATCCAACGGCTCAGGGAAATTGAGCGTGAATGGATTCTTTAATCCAGCGTTCGGGGCAGTGATTTTCCATCGGGATGGGGATGGCATTTCCACATCNGGGGCGGTCACGATAATTTTTTTTGTGAAGCCTTCCTTGAGAGGTGCGCCGGCTGCGTCCGGCCAGGTAGCGTCAATTTTGAGTGTGTACGATTNGCCTTCCTGCAACACCGGCCCGTCTTGTTCACGAGGCAGCAGGCCTNTCTTGATGCGTCCGGGATCAAACAGGACGGTGAGTCGTGTCCCTTNCGGGTTCCACAGTTCCTCGTCCACCTCCAAAAACGGGAGCTCAATTTTTTCGTCACTNGAATTCAGCAGGTGGATATACTTGTAAACATTTCCCTGGCTCATNGGNGCNGAAAAATGCAAATAGAATTTGAGCAGATTCTCGGGCAACGAANTTGCNGTCGGGTAAACTTGGCTTACAATTGTNNCCGGCTTGGCCCTTGGCTTCTCNAGCCGAAGGGTCGCCTCGATGACATCGGAAAACGATCTCTCCACCAGGCGCCCGTCCGTCTCCCCGCCCAGCAATCGGCTTGCCTTCGCAGGCTCGAAAACCGCATGATAATTGACCCCGGCCTGCAGGGGGAAAAGTGGCTCAAAAACNAGGCGGTTGTTCGTGACCCGATAGGAGCCTTGAACGGGCGGAAGCTCCCTCCAGCCCAAACCCTCTGCGGTTTCGGCGTGTATGTGAAACGCCTTTTCCCAGTCTGCCGGCTCCAACTCTCCAGAGTTTGCCAAGCCACCGGCCAGTGCCTTGGGCAAATCGACCTCGAATACGGCTTGGCTCGGCGCCGCAGGCTGCTTGGCCAAGCGAATCTCGCCTCGCATCCCGGTTTCTACAGCCTCATTTTGAGTTGGCTTGGCACAGCCAAACTGCAAAACCAGTATGAATAGATAAGGAGCTCCCGCAAAGTAATGCCGGGGAAGCATTACGGAAGACGAACGGCCTCAAGATTTAGGCTGTCGCCTTCCGTGCCACGAACCACCAGTGCATGCTGACTGTCCAACTCGGCCAACTGGTAGACTTGAGTCCAGTCCGAGACTGTCTCATAGGGCAAACCTTTCGTTCCCCCTCCGGACACTTTCTCAGTGATTCCCTTGTAATTCCCAAGTTTCTCCGTGGTGATTTTCATCACTCCGCGGCTGCTATTGGCCATCAGCAAATATTCCTTGCCATCCTTCTTGTAAACAATCATGTCGATGGGACGGTTGCGATTACCCAGTTCGGCGATGGTTTCTCCTTTAGCATTCGAACCCGGCTTCAACTCCGTCATTGGGATTTTCACAAGTGGCGTGCAGGTGTANGCAGCGAGAATATGAGGATCACCCTCGATGTNGTAGCTGACAAACGTGCGGATGGGGGAGGACGTTTCATAACGGCCATGTGCCCCGTGAAAAATTCTCACTCCCGTCCCCTTCTGTGAACCTTCAAACGGAAAGGGAATGATCCGCAGCGTCGAGGAAAACTCCTCATTGGAAAGTCCTGCAACAATTACCTTGCCATTGACGAAGGCAATGTCCGTGATGGACTCCATCCGCTGGTTACGGCGTCGTCGACCTTGTCCTGTTTCTTGATCAGCAGGGGCGTTTGCCAGTTTCGCAACGGCGTGCTGAACATTCTTGAGTGACAAAACACGAATCTTCCCACTGGGACGGACGGACACAACAACCGCGTTGGCGTTGGCTCCCTGCCCGCGTATCACAGACAAATAGGCCAACTGCGAANCGGTATCCACTGCAAGGTCAACGATCCGAACTTGATCTACCGACGCGCCCAGGACAGCGGCTACCTTGGCGTTCAACCCTTCGACCTTGAAATTGCCGGAGGAGTNGTCGGTCGCCTTGGCCGCGGTCTTGATGGCGATGATGGAGGCGGCCTTCGGATCGGAGACAAACAAAACTCCATCCGGTCCGGTGGCCAGTGGCCCGATGGACTGGAGTTTGACGTCCCCCTTTTGATACGGGGCTGCGCCCGATGTTGAAACGAAAATGATCGCCAGCGAAGCGGCGAACAAACCGACTAGGGAACGTTGAATAGTTTTCATAACTTGTGTCTAAAAAATGCAAATGCTTCGGGGGAGAGCATCGGCAAAAACCAGNGGCTCTGCAAGCCCACAGAATCACCTGTTATTCCAGTGTTATCGTGAAGAAATTNGCTGGGCGGGAGAAGTAAGTGGCGACCCCTACGGGACTCGAAGCCGCTCAAACAGCTTCGCCNCCCTTCGCGTTGATTCGCCTAAACGGCTNAACCAGANCGTCCTAATTCGCAGGACAAACGAAAAATAACTGTGCAAACCTGTGCAAGAATTTTGCCTTTTCTTTTTATGTGCTCTATCTCCGCGGCGAAACCCATCCTGCAACGCGAAGTTTGATTACCTGGACTGTTTTGCCAGTTCGACCNAATCCTTGTGTTCGCGCCAGTCCTCAAAGCGGCTGTGGTGTCGATCAAAGCAANTGTTAAACTTGCCCTGGGGCCCGCTCCGGTTTTTGCCCACAAATATTTGGCTTAGCATTGGGTTCCAATTGAAATGCTGATCTCAGTGTTTCTTTTCTCCTGTCTTGGAGGGTTTTTAATAATGCAATCAGATGGACAACCGCTGAAAGTAGACACAGGTGCGGCCAAGCAGTAGTGTGGCCCGTAGTTTTNCCCCCGCTTGACGGTGAACCGGCAGTGGTTTTTTATCAGCTCGCTATGAACGTGGGGTCGCATCTTCCATTCGCGGAGTTTATCGTGCTGATGGCTCTTTACGTTTATCCGATGTTCCTCAAGGGTTTTGGTCTGCTTCCCCGTGAATGGTGCTCATGTCTCGGTTGCCACAAGCGGTTGTTTGGGATCACAAGGAAATCGTCNAACTGCTTTTTGTAAGAGGTGCGGATGTGAATGCAATAGATGATTTAATCAGAACACCGTTAGACGTGGCAATCAGATATAAACAAATCGAAACTACCAACCTCCTCCGCAAACACGGCGGCAAGACGGGTGAAGAATTGAAAGCTGAAGGCAAATGAAGCAAATACTTGTATGTAGTTTCCCTCTGTGAAAGTGCCTGTGAACTACAAAGCTTTAAATTTTGAGGAGAAATTTTCTAGATTTAGCAAGCTCTGGTCTCCTCGAGTTATTGCTGAAATGAACGATTACCAGTTCAAGTTGGTGAAAGTTCAAGGTGAGTTTGTGTGGCATGACCACCCTGAGACAGATGAAGTTTTCATTGTCATCAACGGTGTTTTAGACATCGAATTCAGGGATGGNAAAGTNACGCTAGAATCTGGGGAAATGTTCGTCATTCCGAAAGGAGTTGAACACAGGCCAGTTGCTAAAAATGAATGCAAAATNATGCTTGTGGAGCCTAAGGGTGTGGTCAACACAGGAGATGCGGGTGGTCAATGGACCGCAGAAAACGATGTTTGGGTATAAAGGGGAGGCANCTCTCNCTCGCGATCCTACTCATTATCCATGTTGCTTAAAGTCTCCAATCCGCCGGTCAAGCCGTTGCTCATATACGACGGTGACTGTCATTTCTGCCGAGCCTGGATCGCGCGATGGCAGTGGTTCACCGGTGAGCGCGTGGATTATCAACCCTCGCAGGATGAGGACATTGCCCGGCGCTTCCCGAAAATTCCCAGGNAGTCTTTTGATGAGTCCGTTCAANTGATTCTGCTGGATGGCACCGTGCTTTCCGGTGCCAAGGCGGTGTTTCACGCCCTCGGCATCCGATGGGAATTCTTCGGTCGGTTGTATGATCGCAACCTCGGCTTGGGGCGGGCTTCCGAATGGCTCTACAGGAAGGTAGCTGCCAACCGACAACTCTTGTCCAAGGTCAACCGGTGGTTTTTTGGGCCGCATACGGAACTACCCCGTTATGACAGGGTTTCCTGGCTCTTCCTGAAGGGGTTGGGAATGATTTACCTCATTGCATTCGTCTCCCTATGGACGCAAATCATTCCGCTTTCGGGCGAAAATGGGATTGCTCCGGTTCAGCATTTCATGGGTTCGATCGAAAGCCACGCTGAGCAGGCTGGCATGAAATGGGGTAAATATTGGCAGTACCCAACGCTCTGCTGGTTCGACACCAGTGACATATTTCTCCATTGGCTCTGCGGCGCCGGAACCCTTCTTGCAGTGTTTGTCATGGTCGGTTTTTTGCCTGCGCCCTCCCTGTGTCTGCTTTGGATGATCTACCTCTCCCTCTGCACGGTTTGCCGACCGTGGTTGAATTTCCAATGGGACACCCTCCTGCTCGAGATAGGACTAATCGCGGTGTTTCTCGCCCCTTGGAAATGGCTCAACCCCATGAGCAATTTCGCCAAGCCGCCGAGGATTCCAATCCTTCTCCTTCGTTGGCTTCTGTTTCGGTTGATGTTTGCCTCGGGCGCCGTCAAGCTCTTAAGCGGTGATGAAGTATGGTGGAACTTGACGGCGCTGCATTACCACTACGAAACCCAGCCCATACCGAACACAGTCGCCTGGTTCTTCCACCAATTTCCAGGGATCTTCCACAAGGCTTCGGTGGGCGTCATGTTCGCTGTTGAACTGCTGGTCCCATTCCTCATCTTTTTTCCACGCCGCCTACGCATCCTGGGCTTCTGGATTATCACAGGGTTCATGTTTTTGATTATTCTCACAGGCAATTACACCTTCTTCAACTGGCTAACCCTCCTGCTGTGTTTGCTCCTGCTGGATGACCAATGCCTGCCATGGTGGCTTCGCTGGAAGCACCGGAAGACCGCCTCCGACAATACNGGTCATCGCACAGTGAACGACAGCCCGCCCCGCAAAGTGAGGTTTTGGGGTGGGTTGCGAACGGTTGTGACTGCGGCTTTCGCGCTATGCGTGGCCGCGGTTTCCATCGATCAAACGCTGGGNATGTTTCGCTGGAACAGCCCCGGAATTTTCTCCATACCAAGTCAATGGATGGCATCACTCCGCAGCATCAATGATTACGGCCTGTTCCGTGTCATGACTCGGTCGCGGCCTGAAATCATCATCGAAGGAAGTTATGATGGCGAAAACTGGCTGGCTTATGATTTCAAGTACAAGCCGGGCGACGTGGAACGGCCTCCCCCTTTTGTGGCACCGCACCAGCCCCGGCTTGACTGGCAAATGTGGTTCGCGGCGCTNGGANCTGTGCAGCANAACCCNTGGTTTGTGAATCTTTCTGTGCGGTTGCTGGAGGGTGATCCCGGAGTGCTCGGGCTGCTTGAAACGAATCCCTTTCCCAACCGGCCGCCCAAGTGGATTCGGGCCTCCCTGTTCGACTACCATTTCACCACCCCTGCTCAACGCGGGAAAACCGGTGACTGGTGGACACGAAAATATCTGCGCCTTTACATGCCACCCGTCGCCTTGCGTCGCAATGACATACCCGATGGCCAGCCCAAGTAAGTTTGTCGATTGTTCCGGAACGCAGGCGCATTTATCCGAAAAATCCACCCGTAAAAAAACTAACCACTCCACCACTTGAACGCTGACGGGTTCTGGTTCAGCGGCAATAGTTGAAACGGCTTGAAAACTACCCTAACCTGGATGACAGTTTCCTCGGAATGAACTCACCTAGGTTTATTAGAGCCATACTGGTTGGAAGTGTTGTGATCTTTGGCCATGCCTCTTCGATCTTCGCCGTCGACCTTTTTATCAGTGAAGTAATGTCATCCAATGGCGCCACCCTGAGGGATCGGTTTTTCAGTTCCTCTGACTGGATTGAGATCTTTAATCCCAAACAGGAACCGATGGATTTGGATGGCTGGTTTCTGTCGGATGATCCCAATGAACTGCAAAAATGGGCCTTCCCAAAGGTCATACTGAAGCCCGCCCAGTTCCTGGTGGTCTTTGCATCGGGGAGGGACTTGGCAGAGCCCGGCCAGGAACTGCACACCAACTTCAAACTGAGCCGTCGGGGAGAATATTTATCCCTGGCTCAGCCGGATCTTTCGATAGTCCATGAGTTTCGTCCTTCTCTTCCTCCATTGAAACAGGATCGTTCCTACGGAGTGGAAATGTTGGCGGGGTCTGAATCGTTAATCGCTGCCAACGCCGAGGTCAGTTACCTGATTCCCAGCAGTGGTCATTCCAAGATCAACTGGACCTCACCGGAATACGAGGAGACCGAGGAATGGGCAAGAGGCATAACCGGGATAGGATATCATATGGATGGCACACTGGGGGAAAAGACCCGAGTTAAAAGTAATTCAAGGGGAATCTATATGCGGGCTTGGTTTGATGTTGAGCAAAAACAGAATCTGGAACGGTTGATATTATTGATTCGTTATGATGATGGGTTCGTGGCTTACCTGAACGGCAAGCGCGTGCTCGGGGTCAATGCGCCCGAAGCGGTCAAGTATAACTCCAGGGCAACGAAACAGAACACTAGGATGCAGTTTCAAGATTTTGATTTGTCCGGAGAAATTTCAGGAATGAAGAAAGGCAAAAATCTGCTGGCTGTGCATTGTCTGAACTTTAAGGACGATCGCATTGATATGTTGCTGCACCCGGTCCTTATTGGAGGACAGTTGGCTGGGATGGATCCCGGGAAAATGGTGCTTTTGCAGTATCCAACCCCAGGAAAGATGAATGCTGGAAGAGCGGAGGAGGAAGCGGGAAAACCGTTTTTTTCACACGTCTCAGGTCCCTTCATGGAAGGTTTTGAATTGCAGATAAACCCAAGTGATCCGCGGGATGAAATCAGGTATACAGTGGATGGCAGTATGCCCGGGAGTGGATCGAGCCTGTATGAACAGCCCCTTGAGATCAATGGCACGGTGATGGTTCGGGCACGCTGTTACCGACAGGATGCGCAACCCGGGGAACCGGTTAGTGCCACGTATCTGCATCTGGATTGGAGTTTGCTTGAATTTTCATCCAACCTGCCGGTGCTGTTGATTGAGAATTTCGAGGGAGGCCCCATAGGGCAGGATCAAATACAAACGGCCCACATGACATTTTTTGAGCCAGGAACTGACGATCGAACCTGGTTGGTCAACCCACTCAAGCTGGAAACCAGGGTTGGAATCAAAGAACGGGGAGCAAGCACGGCCAGTCGTGGTCGACTGAAGAAGTCATATGCTGTTGAGTCGAGGGATGAATACGATAAAGACAAGGATATCTCCCCACTCGGAATGCCGGAGGATTCGGATTGGATTTTGTATGCCCCATACGATCTGGACCTTGCAATTATTCGTAATGCTTTTGCCTATGAGGTCAGCAACCAAGTGGGTCGTTATGCCATGCGCACCCGGTTTTGTGAAGTATTCGTCAACACCGATGGTGGGACATTGAACTCCAACGATTATGCGGGCGTTTATGTGTTCATGGAGAAAATCAAGCGCGGACCGAACCGGGTGAATGTGAAACGGCTGGGTCCGGAACATGCGGCTGAACCTGAAATATCAGGAGGGTATATGCTTAAAATCGACAACCCAGACCCCGGAGATATGGGGTTCTCTGCCGGGTCTATGCAGATCATGTACGTGGATCCCAAGGAGAATGAGATCACCACAAAACAGCGAAAATGGATCATCAATTACATAAGAAATATGTAT
>NZNL01000062.1 GCA_002694855.1 Gammaproteobacteria bacterium | reverse complement strand
ATTGATTGTCAAATCCCAGAATTAGTATTCCACATATGGGACTTCTGAAAGTTTATTCCTAGGCTATAAATCACAACACTGCTTTAAAATTAAAAGTTAAAACTAAATATTAAGAGCATCTTCTTTTCGGTACGCCAATTGCTATTAAGTAAAATGGAAACGCTGCGTTTGAAATAGCAATCAAGAAAAATAATAACTAACAGGAAAAAAATATGATTCACTTAATAGTAAAGTATTTGAAAAGCGCAATTGCCTTAGCCGGTGATGCGTTCGAGCTTTTGCACAGGAATTAAGTTAAAAAAATATTTCTCGAACAAGATTAATGAAAATTAATTCGAGTTTAAACAATAATAAAAAAAACCAATTTAGACTTATGTTTTATGAGTTTAGGGAATTGCGTTTTGGTAAGAATCGGTTAGTTTGAATTAGGTTTTAGCAAAAGGGGNCAATTCCATGTTGACCNATTTGTACGCTGGGTGTAGGNTTTCTANCAGTATTNATATCAGGNAAGTATTTAATTNNGATGAAAACAAACNAAACATTCATTCCCCTNGTAATTTTGTTGGCGACATTTGTNGTCACCGGTGACGCAAATAATTTTGTCTTCGCTTCNCCTGANTACGATCGCATGAATATTGAACTAGCCGAGCCTTCAAAAATAATAAAGAAGCATACTGTTCAGGATAATGAAAACCTGACCGTTATTGGTAAAAAATATAAGACGAGTGTTTCGAGTATCGTTAGACTTAATGAGCTTCCAAACCCAAACCTGGTATTACGCGGTCAAGAACTAAAAGTAGAGTTTTTGAAAAACAAATCCATACGCGTAGGACCGGCTACCTCTGCGCCAANAAGTTTTCCTCAGGGTCGAAAAGTCGTTGAGCATGTANTTTATCCGGATAAGGATGATATATTNGCTCCTGCAACTCCAACAGTTGTTTATGAAGTAGTAGAAGCAACAGCGTATACGCANCCCAAATACTCGATTGGACAATCAAAAACCTTTAAATCATTGATGGCTTTTTTNAANTGGTTGAATGGNTCNGANTANTCCAAGCAGACCAANGGTGCCGGGACGAATCATGTTAATCCATCGTCATCATCTCCATTCTATCAATCTTCCGATTTTCAATTGGATACCCCGACTAACCAGGGGCTTTCTATATATTCGCACCATACCTTCTTCGATTCNTATATATCGGACTCGCTGAGTCCACCCCCCCAAGCAAGCGTAATCTCCTAAGTTTAAACAAGAGGAACGATAGCNAGAGGTTTATGCTCGACNTCGTCCTTGTTGAATTAATTCTTAACAAGGGGTTACGCAATGCATACAACGTTAGAGTGCCAGACACTGTTTAACGAGTTTGTTNAATTTATATCGCATAAAAATAATATTCACGTCGGAGAAATAAAGAAAAATACGCCGACTAAAGATATCGATGACAAGGTCAGGGAACTTGAGATCAGCTATGAGAATGACTCGAGTATCTTGATCAAGGTTCCGGGGCATCGGCCCATTCCCTACGACTGTAGGCACCTTGGATTCAGGGATAGCCAGACAAGGGCGTGGAAGTTTTTCATCGAAGTAGTTTCCAGCAATGATCATCAATTTAATTTTGGTCCTGCCTATGAGTATTACTCTGAGGGCACGCGGAAAAAAAGAGCCAAGATAAAACATTACGATGCGCGGTGGAAGCTATGCGATGAAGTGTGTAAAAGGTTGAGGAAGTTCTTTGCAAAAGAGTTTGGNTGGGTTTTCCCCAAGGATTACAAACTCTATGAAAGAAATCTCCTGGGACCGGAAGGAGAGCGAAGGTTCAAGTTCCAGGTCAGTAATCCAAATTCTTTTAAAACCAATCCAGCGGTGGAAGACAATTTTTCCGAATTAGAAGAATTAGATCTTTTGTCTGAAATCCAAAAATTCCAAAAAGAATATATGTTAAACCAGGAAAGCGAAGATGACATCCCGGTTGAACTGTTCGCNGCATTAAAAGTGGGGCAGGAAAAATTTGGATGGTCAGAGAGTCATTTCAAAGAGATGATTGGGTGGCCAGAAAAATATGAAGAAGAGATAGTTTATGAAGAAAAGATAGTTGCGAAATAACTTCGGTTCTTTGCCTTGAACCCCTGTCGGCTTTTAGCTGGCGGGGGTTTTTTGTTTTTCCACGTATGTTCGATAAAAATATATTAGCTCCGCCCATTCTTTATTTTTTACAACGGTAAAACTTCTCCCCAATACCCGCTNNGAAGCAGACCATTCCGTTTTTTGAAACAAGCTTTCGAGTTCTCGAACTATAAAGATGAAAGTAAACAATCAATTTAAAACTTACGAGCATAAACACTGCAATCAGAAACGAATATTAAGAGGAGCTTTAAAAATGAAAAGACTATGGATAATTTCAGGGGCGATTACTGTGACATTAACGATTGCTCTAAGCCAGTTTGAAACAAAAGTTCCAGAGGATTGGGGTTTTGTTCATTGTACTTCAACTAATAAAAACTGCGGGAGGCTGAAGTGACCGATGAATGAGCTACTGTTTTTAGTTTTCAAGGATATGACTACTTATGTCTAAAAAAGAATTATGTGTTCCAAAAGAATTGCGAGAGGCACCTGTTTTAAATGCTGAATGCAGTACTCCTACTATAAAAGAAAGACATGCGCTGCTTATCAATCCATTTTATCCCAAAGACCCTCACGCAAGTTTTGGCAAGCACGTGCTTACCCCAACACTTGCTCTTACCAGTATCGCCGCAACGACACCTGATAATTGGACCGTTAAATACTGGGACGAAAATTTACTCCAAGGGCATCCGCCGGTTGATCCATTTCCACAGGTGGTTGGGATAACCGTGCACCTGACCTTTGCAAACCGCGCATACGAACTCGCTGAATGGTATCGTCGAAGAGGATCTGTAATTATTCTTGGCGGGCTCCATGTAAAGTCCTGTCCCGAGGAGTGCGCACCCCACGCTGATGCGTTGGCAATTGGCGAAGGTGTTCAGTTATGGGGGGCTATTCTTCGTGATATCGAATCAGGTCGATTAAAGAAACGTTACGAAGGAAGTTTTAAAAAACCTTATCGCGATGATCCCGCCCCAAGGCGTGACCTTCTCCCGAGAGAACAGTTTCTGACCACATCAAGTCTCATAGCGACACGCGGTTGCCACAACCGATGCCACTTTTGTTACCTTTCGACGAAAGACATGCACATGCCGTATCAATTACGGGATGTCGACCAGGTTGTAAAAGAGTTTGTCGATAACGAATCTCCTTATGCTGTTTTTACAGATAATAACCTGGGGTCAAGGCCTGACTACCTGGGCAGGTTGTGCGATGCGTTCATGCCGCTCAACAAGATATGGAGCGCTGCCGTATCGATAGACATTACTGACCGACCCGACATTATCAGGAAGATGGCGCTGTCCGGCTGCTTCGGTGTGTTTATTGGTTTCGAGTCGCTCAATGATGAAAGCATCTTAAACTCGGGAAAAAAATCACCGCTTCCAGAAGAATACGTAAAGAGGATCAAAATATTCCATGACAACGGCATCCAGGTAAATGGGAGTTTTGTTTTTGGTTTTGATCATGACGGACCCGACGTATTTAAGAAGACTGCTGACTGGGTTGAAGCAAATCGATTGGAATGCGCGACTTTTCACATCCTGACACCCTACCCGGCGACTCCATTGTTTGAGCAGTATGAGAAGGAAGGAAGAATCCTCCACAAGGACTGGTCCTTGTACGACACGAGTCACGTCGTGTATCAACC
Organism: Gammaproteobacteria bacterium; assembly: GCA_002694855.1. Lineage (GTDB taxonomy): Bacteria > Pseudomonadota > Gammaproteobacteria > Pseudomonadales > Pseudohongiellaceae > UBA9145. The sequence goes on along the minus strand of NZNL01000062.1, from coordinate 11,695 downwards.
CAAGGGAATGACGGCCGAACAATTGCAAGAAGGATACGAATACGTCTATCGAAGACTCTTCTCTTACAAATCAATCTGGAAAAGACGACCCGAAGAAATAACATCTGTCCTTCCCTATCTTGCGATGTCTCAAGTCTATAAGAAGTCAAATAGCTTTTGGCATCTCCTCATCAAGTATCGGCTCACGCACGCTGTATGGAAACCATTGATCGAGATGAATCGCCTGCGCCATTTAATATTCAGACGGAAACTTAAGAACCGCACCCCTGAAAAAATAATTGAAGAATATTATTGCCCGGTATGAGAATTTTTTTGAGTGTTCGAGAAACAAAGGTTTTTACCATACCCACTCCTTAATTTTAAGAACAAATAGTTCCCTGATAAATACGGTGTTTTAAACAGAAACATCCTTTCTCGAACAGATCATTCGAGTTCTCGAACTATAGGAATGAAAGGAATGAATATGGATATTACCACGATTATTATCAACGGATTCATGGGTGGATTAGCAGCAATGATCGCTGTTTTCATCTGTGAATTGTTCGCAAACTGGATGACAAGTAAGGAGCAGGTATGTGTAATTCCAGAGAAAGGAAACAGGAAATGATTAAACAGGAAATGACTCCCGTCATGGAAACCAGGGAGACGACCAACACGTGTCCATTGTCCGTTGAAGAACCGGAAGAAAACGGTCATGTCACGTTTACCGTGTACGGTAATTTCGACCGCAAAATTATTCCCGATATCTTTGATGGAATAACGCCCCTTTTTACTAAACAAAGGAGTCGAGTCACGATGAATCTTGATGGTGTGACGGGAATTGACAATTCAGGAATCGCAACAATCGTTGAATGTGTTCGTATGGCATCCGATTCTGAAACAGAATTTAACGTGATCGGAATTAACGAGAAGGTTAAAGAAGTGCTGGAGCTTACCAAGCTGTCTTCATTGTTTGAAAACATGGAATTCAGGACGGTTTGCTCGAACAGCGAGCCCGGGACTCTTGGTTGCTGCATCAAGAAAAAAATAAATATTCCTAATCGTATTCCAGAAACCAATTAAGAAAGAACGAGGACTAATGAAATCATTTTTAGAAAAACGAGAAGCCATGGCAGTCATGATTATCCAGGCCATCATTTGCAAAAGAGAAGCGATCCGTCCAAGCCCAAAACAAGCAGCTGAGCTTGCCGTCGAACATGCCGACTCTCTCATTCATGAGTTGAATAAAGAGCGCGGTGAGAAGGTCAAGTATCTCAATGATTGGAATAGGAGAAGATTGCAGCAATGAAAAACAAATTGGCATTAAATGAGTATTCATTGGCAAATTTAACTTTTTTTATTTTTGCGGTGCTATTTTTTACGGTCACTTCAAGCTACCCCTCTACTGACAACAACTCTGAAGAAACATTCAGTATCATCAAGATAGAAAAGGATCCTGGAAACAAGGAAGTTTCAATCTACCTGGATCACGATGTGGGATATTTCGCGCTCGCAAGCTGGCCCGGTCAGCGCGGTCCTAAGATTATTCCTCGTGTTGTCGGTCTCTCCTGGGATGTTAGTTATCTTTCCAGGGACAAGCTGGTACTCAAGGGTAAATTCAAGTTTGGAAAAAAATATTCCATTNTTTTNCCAAGCAACTNNAAGCTGGANAACAAGTCCTATAAAAAGGTAGTCAATTCCTTCGAGTTNANTGCTCCCCCGCGTATTAATTATTGGAACCATAAAACAGTTATTGAAAAACTTGGCCCCCAGTACCTCCACCTTAAAATCGCCAATACAAAGAACATTCATTACCAGGAAATAAGTGTTCCCCCGGTCCTTTTATCCAGTGCGATCAACGCATCGATTAGTAATCGGAATATTGATTGGGATAGNCTGAACCAGGCGTTTTCAGAAAATCAATACTCTGCCCAGACGAATGATGTCGAAACTTTTAAGAACCTGTTTAGAAAGAAGGGCCATAGAAATAAATTTTTTAACGTAGAGAAGAAAAATAAATCAAGGTTGTTCTCCCTTCCNNTGGNTATTGATGAAAGAAAAGAGGGAGACATTAAACTGATCCGTCTTACAACCGACGGTAAAGATGAAAATGCTCGAACACCTATACGCCTTATTCGTATCACGGATCTCGGGATAACTTATAAACAGGCAAGCGATGACCTGCTCGTTTGGATTACCTCTCTTAAAAAGGCAATGCCTGTCGGGAATGTGGAGATATTTGGGTTTACAGGACTTAACAGCATTTTTAAGCTCGGCGATACGGACAACGATGGGATTTTAAAATTTGGTTCGAGGGTTACAGAAGGAATAAACCTGTTGTCGAGTGGTTATGAACCGGTCAGCCGTCATCTTGGTACGGACGAAATCAAATATATTTTAGCCATTACGAAGAATGATGTTTCATACATTCCCGTTGGATATTCACTCTACCCAGACAATGTACCTTTACATACCAAAAAAAATATTCCCAAAAAAGCAAAACTATTTACAGATCGCGGTATCTATAGACCTGGTGACACGCTTAATTTTAAGGGCGTGGTTAGAGAATACTCCGAAGGAGAAATCAGTTCTCCCAGTCGACTCATAAGACCCACCATTAGAATCAAAGACTCCAAGGGAGAGCTTCTTTCATCTGCACAATACTCTCTCTCAGAATTTGGATCCCTGTGGGGTTCACTCAAATTAGAAAACCACTTGCCTCTTGGGACCTACCAGATGGAATTAATGGACATGACTGGGAGAGATGAAGTTCTTGCAGAACATACATTCCAGTTACAGGAATTTAAGGCCCCCCGTCATTTTACAGGCATCTCCTTTAAAAAAGAGTCTGCAACAAAGACCCACACCAACCACTGGGAGGAAGCTAATGACACGCTAAAAGTTACGATTAACGGAAACTACTATTCAGGCGGTCATGTTAAAAACGGCCAGGTGCGTTGGAAAATATTCCATGGCCCGACTCATTACAATGTGAAGGAAATCGGAGGTTTTATTTTTGGAAACCTTGCGGAACAGAAGTTTCTACTTGAAAGCAGTGAGTCGATTCTCGATGACAACGGTTCACTGAGTCTATCCTTTCCGATAGATCCGAAGGTGAGGCAGGGGAAAAGAAGCCTGGTAGTTGTGGCCACGACCATTGATTTCGATGGAAGGGTCGCCACGGCAAAAAGCATCTACCAGGAGAAAGTTCCCTACGTGGTCGGGATCAAAGGTGCCAAGGAAGAGATCAAGTCAGGAGATGACCTGTCCCTTAAATTGCTGGTCGCGGATCCAAACCGTGACCCCGTTCAAGAAGGGGAAATAAAAGTAGATATTCTTAGAAAGGACTGGAGTTATATTCGGCAGCGCAATAATGACGGCGAAGTGTTCTGGACTTATAAAAAGTTTTGGAAAAAATTTCTGGTTACTAAAACGTCTTTAAATGAAGGCTCCGCTGATTTTAATTTTGACGGTGGCCTAAGCGGCAACTACATTCTTAAGTTCACTTATTCCAATGGCGAGAACACATATATTTCAGGAGTCAGCTGCGAGGTGAAAGGCGGTTATTACTCCTACGAGTATATGAACCGTGATACTCCCTACGATAAACTTCCTATTTGGTCAGAAAAAGACAGTTATCAACCCAACGATCGGGCTTCGATCAAAATTAAATCTCAAAAGAAAGCTTCTTCCTATTTATTAACTGTCGAAAGGGAAGGAATACTTGATCACCAGGTATTTACATCTGACGATACAAGCAACATCAGTTTTCCTGTCCCGGAAAGTTACTCCCCAAACGTTTATGTTTCTATTCTAGGCGCAGTTCCACGAAAGCACTTTCCATTTTATCGGAGAAGCATTGATGACGGCGCGCCTACATTTGAGTTTGGAACAGTTAAGGTTCCCGTTGTGAAGGGTGCCGGTTTACTCCAAATTGGAATCAACGAATCAGAAGTGTCGCTTCAAAAAAATCCACAGTCACCGGTAACCCTTGATCTTTCTGTCAAAGATACCTATGGGCAAGGNAAACAAGCAGAGCTTGCCGTGGGAGTCGTTGATGAAAGTGTTCTTGCGCTCACGGGATTTAAAACGCCTAAGTTGAATGACCTGACCCGTTTTACCGTTCCGCTTGGTGTTGGAACCCAGGACATCAGGCGAATGCTCGCGCATCAAACACCATTTTCCAAAATAAGAAACAANCCGCTGACAGGCGGGGGCGGCTTGGAAAACTCAACNCTTGAAAGCGTAACGGCAAGAGAAAACTTTGTTCCCGTTGCATACTTTAACCCGGCTGTTGTGACAGACTCTGAAGGCAAGGCGCAGATAAGTTTTGTACTTCCAGATAATATAACTTCCTACAGGATTTACGTGATTGCCAATGATAAAGGGAGCGGGTTCGGCAGTGCGGAAAGGAACCTGGTGGCATCAAAGGAATTTTATATTGAACCCGGGCTGCCTCGGTTTCTCACGGTGGGGGATAAATTACGGTTTCCCGTAGCCGCGTTTAACAAATCCTATCAAACATTGAATGCGGATTTAATGTTGAAGTCTAGTGAACACCTGAGTTTGAGTTCCTTAAATATAACAAGCCCGATTCAATCTCAAAATAGTCACACGTTCAAAGTAGATGGAGAAGCGTTGAGCACCGGTTCAGCGGAAGTTTTATTCTCGAGCTCGGCCAACGATAAATCTGATTCCGTGAAACTAAAAATTCCTGTTAATTCCGGCCACACATTGGGGACGGAAATCTTGCTGGGTTCTTTTTCAAATTCATCAAAAGTGATGCTNCCGNTGCCAACAGATTTNTTGAAANAACANACNCANGAATTAACCAAGAGTTCTACGATCAACCTGACTGTATCCTCNAACCCATTTATCAAACTAACGGGCGGTCTTTTGTATCTCCTGCAATATCCGTATGGGTGCGTGGAGCAGACAAGCTCCAAGGTTTTACCATTGGCGGCANTAAGAGGACTCATTGAGAAAGGCNTGATTCCAGATATAAGGACTGCGCAGACAGATAAGTACTTAAGGGCGGGTGTGGCCAGGCTTCTTAAAATGCAGACAGAGTCAGGCGGGTTTGGCTACTGGCCNGGCAACAAACTTCCGCATCGGGCAGGNACCCTTTACGCCATGGCCGCTTTGAGTATCGCGAGGGAAAACGGTATGGATGTGCCTGAACAGCCCTTTGCAAAAGGGTTGAATTATATTTCCAATAGTATTAACAGTGACGACCTCGATCAAAACGAGACAGCATTTGCCGCCTATATACTCGCCATGAACGATTCACTCGATGAGGGGTTCTTTTTAAGATCCCAATACCGAAATGTAAACAGCGGCAACTTTGAAACAAGAATGTTCTGGACCCTGGCCGCGATTAAGTCCGGTTACTGGTCCGAGTCCNACTTGAAAGATACTATTCGCAACAATCAACACTTTCGACTTGCCTCGTTAAGCTCAGCAAATATAGATGAGGTGTTCAATGCCAGGTACAGGGGTCACGCGATTGGACTTTTGGCATTCAATGCTGCTGANCCNAAAGATAAGTTTACNCATCGTATGGCCGAATCTTTATTCCAGGGTTTTGGTTCATCGGGAAGATGGACATCAACAAGCGATACGGGGTGGGCTTTGTATGCTCTCGGCGATTATTATTCAGCGCAAGGATCCAAAAACGAACCTTACAGCGTGAAAATAACGGCGGGATCGGATACGGTTGATACCGGTATCATAAATAACCTCTATAAGAAAATCCAACTGANCCCCGAAGAATATTTCAAGAATCCGTTTTTGGAATTAAAGGCAAGTTCAAACCTCCCCATTTACTATAAAGCGGTACTCCAGTTCCCAAGAGTCGACTACGGTGAGTCAGGGACTTCAAATGGTTTCCATGTAANCAAATCNATAAGAAATGTTGATGGTTCGCGGGATATTAGCGTCGGAGATCTCGTCAAAGTTACAATCGGTATAGAAAAGGACAAGACCGGCTATCGTCAACGCTATCAATACATCGTTATCGATGATCCGCTTCCGGCGGGACTCGTTGCGATCAATAGCAGTATCAAGACAGAAGAGGTTGTCCCAGAGAATGATGAAGACGAAGACTCTTATACGGAAGATGGCAATCGTGTATTAGTTCCGAGCTTCCAGGAAATTAGGGATGACCGCGTCTTGATCTTTAGGGACTCAAATATCCGGGACGGGCAATATCAGTATTCTTACTATGCAAGAGCTACCACGGAAGGTCAGTTTGTGCTCCCGTCAACCAAGGCCCAACTGATGTACTCACCCCAGGTCATGGGCCTTACTCCAACAGGCATCGTTAATATCAAAGCGTCACAGGTACGATGAAGCCGGGGCTTAAGGCAAAAATAGTTGTTGCTATTCTATTTGGAGTTGCAATTGTTGCAGGCTTATATCTTGAAAAAATAAGNCGGATCGATATCAATAAGTTTTANCCCCCTGATAACCGNATCGTATCNGATCAATTTGAAAAGCCCTTACGCTGGTTTCCCGATGCCAACGGCGAAAGGCATATTTGGATNCCCCTCGAAAAAATATCANATACAGCAATAAAGGCTTTTATTGCCGCGGAGGATCAGAGGTTTTTTGATCACGTTGGAATCGATCCTGTTTCGATGGTACGAGCTCTGAAAGAAAATATGGTTCAGGGAAAAATCGTATCAGGCGCATCGACCTTAACCCAACAGATGATCAGGATTGCCTATCCCAGAAATCGAACGTACTCGAAGAAATTTATTGAAGTGCTAAGAAGTTTCAGAGCCGAAGGTCATCTATCCAAAGAAGAGATCCTTGAAGTTTATCTCAACAGGGTGCCGATGGGTAACAACCTGACAGGGGTGGAAGCGGCATCCAGGATCTACTTTACAAAACCCTCCAGCAGCTTGAGTTTGCATGAGGCCGCTTTGCTGGCAGCGCTTCCGAAAGCACCGGGNACGCTAAATCCTTATGGAAAAAATAAAGAAAAACTCAAAACCAGGAGAAACTGGGTTTTAAAGAGAATGCATGCTCTTGGGTTTATCAGCCTTAAAGAGAAAGTAAGGGCGGAGAGAAAACCAATTCTTGTCAGTGACAAGGTATTCCCATTTGATGCGCCTCACTTCGTTGAGATGTTGGATCAAAATAAAGTGTCNGGGAATACCGTGACAACGATCCATTTAAGTTTGCAGAAAAGAGTGGAGCANATTCTGGATTCTCATCGCAAACGATTAAAGAAACAAAAGGCCATACAGGGATCCGTTGTTGTGCTTGAAAACAAGACATCCAATGTGCTGGCCCTTGTCGGATCAATGGAACATTCCAAGACAGATCTTGGTTTTAACAATGGAGCAATCTCAAANNGGTCTGCAGGGTCAACCTTGAAACCTTTTCTTTATGCGAAGGCTCTCGATGAAGGGTATGGTCCGTCGGATACCTTGGAAGATCTTAAACGCAGNTATATTTCNCCGCAGGGGATTTACCGGCCTGTAAANTTCAATCGTGCTTCTTATGGTCCTGTATCCATGCGGGAAGCCCTGGGAAACTCGTTGAACCAGTCCGCAATATTTTTGATCAACCAGATTGGATACGAAAACTTTTTTAAAACCGTATCATTGCTCGGTCTTAATAATTATAAAGAGCATGANGCCGATTATTATGGACTGGGTCTTGTNATAGGGAACCTTGAGGTCAAGCTCATCCAGCTTGCGGCAGCCTATGCAACACTGGCACGCGGCGGTGAATTCATGTCGCCGCGTTTTTTAAAAAGTGACCCCAAACATCTTCCAAGCAGGATATTTTCTCCCGAGGCGAGTTATATCATCACCGATATTCTCTCGGATCCTTCTGCCCGTNTTCTTACTTTTGGTGATTTCTTCAACCAGAAACTACCGTTTAAAGTCGCTCTCAAGACCGGAACGAGNACCCATTACAGGGACAGTTGGATTGTGGGTTATACCCCTGAATACACNATCGGGATCTGGNTAGGTAATTTCGATGGCAGTTCCACANATGGTTTGACGGGTGCTAAAGGGGGAGGACCCATTTTTATAGATATTCTTAATGAATTGTATCCCGATGGTTTTACTGCGAAGTTTAAAAAACCTGAGAGTGTGATAAATAAAANGGTTTGCTCNTACTCGGGNNTGGTGCCAAACCCAAGTTGTCCCCACACAAAAGAAGAACTGTTTATNANNGGATTCGAGCCTCAAGAAAAGTGTCAGTATCATTTAGAAGATAAAGAATTTCACAATTTACCTTCGCAATACACAGATTGGGTTTACAAACGATTTAAAAATGGANAACAGGGAAAATACCGCTTAGCCGGATTCTCAAACAATTTAGAAAATATTTTCAATAGCAGTAACCTGTTGGATGGCNCNTCTGAATCTGGCAAGACTGAAGTAAAAATAACAAGTCCCTTGACCGGAGAAGTGTATCTACTTAATCCCGGAGAAACTTCCCATGAGATCCGGTTGTCAGCAACAAGCAANGCTCCAACCCAACAAGTATCCTGGTACGTTGACGGTTTAGAAACCGTGACCACTAGCCTNCCGCACCATACGGCTGTCTCCCTCATGAAAGGAACTCACGAAATCACGGCTATCGGGCGGAACAGCAAGGGACACTCCATTTCAATCTCCATAGAATAGATCGTATTGTTCGAGCTGAATAATTCTCGAACAAATATCTCTTAATCCCTACCTCATTAAAAGACCTTTTAAATAAGCATATTGCGGCCCATCGCAAAATAAATCCTCCAGTTTTCTTTGCACAATCGATTTCTCGAACTATGTAAGTAAAAGCAGGAATTTTAAATCATCGACTGTTCGCAGGAGAGAACAAATGAAAAAAACACAAATTATAAAAACTTTGATGATCGCTGTTTTCATAGCCGCATCTACATCATCTTCTTCAAGCGCTGAATATGTGACATCGCCTGGATCCACTTTTTTTCAACAAGTAGTACTTATGCATGAACGAAGTCCTGATCTGAACATTCAGGTTAACCGGATTTCAGAAAAAAAAGCCACGGTAAACGTCACCTCTTCTGGCACAGGCAAGCCTATTAAAGGCGCAAACATATTTTCCATGACCAACGACAACGAGGTATTTCTTCTGGGTGAAACCAATTCAAAGGGCAGCCTTAATTTTGAAGATGGGTACAAGCATGTAATGCAGTTGAAGCCACGCGGTGGCTACAGACAAACAGAAAAGTTTCATGTCACAGGAAACATAGACTTAATAATCACAATGACCGAAACCGAATCATCGGTTTCCCTATTTAACCGAACTGAACAATTTATTAATTCTCAACAAAGGTGAAATCATGCAGAAAAAAATCTACCTGGCGGCTTTAATCCTGGGTTTTGGTTGCCTTGGGTTTAACGCAAGTGCCGAGGAAAATCCATTAACCAGTCCAGACACACGGCAGTATGAAGAACGTATAGAAGAATTCAAAACCTTNATTAAGGAAGATTGGCATAACACGAAGGCCCATAACGATCTTGGAGAAGTCTATTTGAAACTCATGCAACTTGANAGGGCCGAGGAAGAATTTAAGGCNGCNCTNGAGACAGACCGCGTTTATTCAATGGGGCCTTTCCTGTTTGGGGANATCAAGACNGANGCCGAACGNTATCAAAGCAAGATTTACGACTTTAAAGAAGTCATTGAGCAAAACAATGAGTTTGCGCGGTCGCACCATAACCTGGGTTCGGTCCGGTTAGCCCAGAAACGACCTGACCTGGCGAAGAAGCAATACGAAGAGGCACTCCAGATCAATCTGGAATATGCCCAGGCCCACAATGGTCTTGGAGTGGCTTACGAAGAGTTAGGCCAATTGGATCAGGCNATCGAAGAATATAAAACAGCTTTATTTCTGGATGAAAACAACGCGGTGACCAATTACAACATAGGTCTTGCCTATAACAAAAAAGATNACCGNAAAAAATCTCTTTTCTATTTAACCAAGGCAAGAGAGCTCTATAAGAAAAAGAAAAACGTTTCCAAAGAGAAGTATCTGGAAAACCTGGTGGCCCATTTGGAGAAAACCTATGTGGAACCGAAATCGGAGATACAAACCGTTGCAGCAGTATCTGAAGAGTTGAACCAGGTTGCCGAAGTCATTCCTGATAAAGAACCAACCGCAGAAAACCATTCGCCTGAGAGTTCTGTTACTCCGGATGAAAATATGTTTGTTGAAAATAAAGGCATGAATGACTTTCACATTGAAGAGACTTCAACGGAAGTTGTCACAGCTAAAACAGAAATTGATTCCAAAAGAGAGGAAGAAACAAATGCGTCACCATCAATCACCGATGAAACGGTAACGGAAGATGGCCAAAAAGTAAAAGTGCTTAAAGTCAAAACCTCCAATGGAGAGTTTCTGGGGAATAGAAGGACTCCGTCTTCAGTAATTTCAGAAACGACGAAGTCTGACATCATCCTAACCACATCTTCAAGTGACTCTGTGGAGGAAAACCAGGTGGTCGCCAAGAAGATAATCAAGAAGGAACCAGAGCATAAAGGTGATGACCCTTTTCTCGGTGACTGGCTATTTGAATATCCTAAATAACAAACAATAACTTTGCGAGGAGATTATCTTTTTGGATTCCGGAATAAAACTAATCATTGGATTTATCGCCTTGATTGCTTCCATCGTCGCCTTTTCACAATTAAGTGAGGTAGCAAAATCCAATCCGGTAAAGACACCCTCGGTGCAAAAACTTTTCTATGAAGGAACAATTGGAGGGAAGCATTCCATGAGCATATCACTGGACCGAGTGGGTGGGGATATTACGGGCAGTGCGGTCAATACCAATAATGAGCTTAGAAAACTAAAGGGATCCATCGGGAAAGAGAAAACATTTCTTCTTCATGAGTACGATAACGATCAGATGACCGGAACATTTGAAGGACGAATTCTAGAGAACGGGGATATGCGGGGGATCTGGTCCGCTCCGCCAGGAGGAAAATGGTTCCCGTTTTACTTGCATAAAAAGCCAAGGATATTTTCCCGGGTTAAAGCTAATTCAAACTGAGCTGATGGGTCAGCTTACCTGGCATAGATGGAATGAGGCCTGTCCAATTAAGTGTCAGGAGATCTCCTCTGATTTTGTCTGGGTGTCCCTCCTTCCCCTGATGAAATTTGGCTGGCTTGTCAGTTCACCAAACTTTTTATCGAGGTGGTTTATGAAAAAAATATTTCTATCAGTTTTGGGAGCAGCCCTTATGTTCGGCTGCTCAACAACGAGTAAAGACATTATCACCAGTACGGAAACAATAGAACCCAAACCTGTCCTGCTCAAAGAAGCAAAAGAAGTCATAACGCCTGACTGGGTATCAGCAGGAAGCGGTGTGTTTCAGCCGAGCAACGATGAGGGTAAAGAGGTCTTTGCAGGAGTGGGTCTAACCAAATATATAGAAGCGTCTGAACAGGTACAAACGAAAGCCGATGATGACGCAAGGAATAACCTGGCCCAGGTACTTGCAGATTTTAACAAGGGAATCATCAGGTACCATCAAGCGGTTAAAGAACCAACGCAATCAGGGTGGATAAGCAAAGAAAAGCTTCATACAGCTATAAGTGATACTGCCGTGACCTTACTTCTTGAAACCGAAGTTGTCGACATCTGGACACATCCCACTTCAAGCGATACTTTTTCCCTGGTCCAGCTTGATTTGAGAAAAGTTCAATCAGCACTTACGTCAGACA
>NZNL01000061.1 GCA_002694855.1 Gammaproteobacteria bacterium | reverse complement strand
AGAAATATGAATTATCAACAGAAAATTCATCACCGCTAACCCGCACCTCACCGTCGTGGGTGCCCTCTAGATCAAACTCAGCAGTAAAACTAATAACTTCTTCGGAGCGCTCTCCAAGGTCTATCGGAACACGATCCACCATCTGTCCATCGATTCTTAAAGAAACCTCGCCCTGCTCCAGATAGAGAGTTCCAGTGGTTCGTACACGTGCTAATATTTGCTGTTGAGCGGCGGCGTCCAACAGTTGTTCCGGAGATCTCACGTCGGTTAACACCAAGTTGCTACTCTCTTCTTCCCCAACATCAATACCCGTAAAAGCTACCCCGGGAGATAATTTCCAGCCTTCGTCAATACCTTGTATGCCGCTCTCCTGGAAATCGGAAATCAGATAAACCGCGCGATTCTCGTAACGGGATGTTTCGAGCAGCTGATCTGCCAGACGCAAGTTGGGCATGTAGCGCGTAGCCCCGAATCCAGCTTGCTCTATTTCCGTTATAACACTACGTATCCTGTCTATGTCCGTGTCCAATTCCCGAACTAACTCTGCCCTGTCAGAAAATCCGATCAGACCTACTTCGTCTCCGGAAGTCATGTAGCTCAAGATATCTAATGCTTCGTTCTTTGCCCGTTCAAAAGTATCCCCATACTGCATACTCATGGAAAGATCGAGGAGAATAACTGCCGATTGCGGATCAGCATCTAACAATCCTCTGACGGACTGGTTGAACAAAGGGCGAGCAAACGCGAAAACCAACAAACAAATAATTACAGATCGTAATATCAACAATATAATTTGCTGCAGATGCTGAAACAGCACCAGTTTCTTGGAGGTTTTTTTCAAAAAGCGGATAGTGCTAAAAAGCAGCTTCGGAGGCTTTTCACGGCGAATTAAATGAATTGCTATTGGAACCAAACCGGCCAGCAGCCCCACCAGAAGTATGGGTGTCAGAAATACCATCAGAAATGTTTCGCCCGCTTCGACATATACGATGTGAGCGCCTCATCAAGAGGATCAGCCGTATTCAATAGGCAATAATCCACTCCGCTGCTCTGACATTTTTTCTTACAATAGGACAAAAATTCATTGAGATTATTCAAATAGGCCTTGCGAATAGCCGCCGGTGACGTGATATAGGATTCATTATTTTCCATATCGATGAACTCAGACGCCTCATCAAACGGAAAATTCAGCTCAGCATCGTCCATTATCTGGAAAGTGATTATATCATTTCCCATGCCCCGTAGATTTTGTAAGGTATTAATGATGCGTTCTTCATCATCCAACATGTCAGTAATCAGGATAACGATGCTCTTTTTAGTCAGCGATGCTGCTAGATCAGTCAGAGGTTTAACTACGTCCGTCTTCGTGCCAGACTCCACCGTAGAAAGTGTTCGAAGAATATGCATTAAATGCGGTTGTCGACACTTAGCAGGAATATACTCCCTAACCTGGTCATCAAAGGTTATCAGGCCAACCGCATCCCGTTGACGCATAATGAAATAAGACAAGGCTGAAGCGAGAGTCACTCCATAGTTCAGTTTACTCAAGCCACCAGAGCTATAACCCATCGAGGCACTGGTATCTAGCAAAATCACGCAACGTACGTTGGTTTCGTCTTCATATTGCTTGATATAAAACTTGTCACTGCGAGCATAGAGTTTCCAGTCTAGGTGACGCATGTCATCACCTCGCTGGTAATGCCTGTAGTCGTTAAACTCCACACTGAATCCACGATGCGGGCTCTTGTGTAAACCAGACAGAAAACCTTCCACTGCAACACGAGCCCGAAGCTCGAGATTATCGAGACCGGCNAGTACAGTTGGGTCGAGAAAGTTTAGTGNNTCAGACATTTNTANGCNTATATTAAGCTATTTCTGACNCCGGTTCTGGTACGGCTTCNAGTAATCGCTGTATAACATCGTCGGTAGTCACTCTCTCCGCTTCAGCATGGAAATTGAGGANTATCCGGTGCCGNAGTATCGGCAACGCCAATGCCCGCACATCNCCATAAGACACGTTGTAGCGACCAAACANNAAAGCTCTCACCTTACCTGCCAAAATCAAATTCTGAGAGGCGCGTATGCCTCCGCCCCAGCTTACCCAGTCTTTCACGAAATCCGGGGAAAACTCATTCTGTGGACGAGACGCATGCACTAACCTCACGGCATACTGGATAACAGCTTCCGCAGCCGGCACCAATCGCGCAATACGCTGAAATTCTAGTATATCTTCTCCGCCTAGGGGATGTTCCAGCGCCTCATCATGAGTCTGAGTGGTCTGTCTAACCACCGTTATTTCATCAGCTTCGGAAAGGTAGCCCAACTCAATCTTAAACATGAAGCGATCTAGCTGAGCTTCGGGCAAGGGATAGGTACCTTCCAGTTCAATCGGATTCTGGGTCGCCAGTACGAAGAAAGGTTGGGCCATGGGGTGTGTCACACCAGCTGCAGTTACCTGCCTTTCCTCCATCGCTTCCAATAAGGCCGACTGGGTTTTAGGGGGAGTTCGATTAATTTCATCCGCGAGTAAAATGCTGGTAAAAATAGGTCCTTTGACGAATTTCAGCGTACGTCCACCTTCGCCTTCTTCAACTACTTCGGAACCTACAACGTCTGCGGGCATCAGGTCTGGCGTGAACTGGATGCGACTAAAATCCACTTGTAGAATATCAGCGACGGTCTTGATTAGCAGCGTTTTTGCCAAACCAGGTACACCAGTCACAAGAACATGGCCCCCGCCAAACAGGGCAATCAGCAACTCATCAATAATCGATTCCTGNCCAATGATTACCTTTTTTATCTCGGCAACAATTTTTTCCCTGCCCTCCTGCATTCGCTCTACTAATGCGAGATCATCCTGATTCTCAATTTCTAATACCTGTTCTGTTTCTGCCATGTGTTATTCCCGTGTATCAATGACTAAATGCATAGATTAAAAAATTGATGCCGATCTTGTAGGCTTCATTCGTATACTTGGTTGGATAGGGCCCATAGAATGTGTGTTCCCAACCATCGCCAAGGTCAGTGTTGTAGTTAGCGACCATCATCACCCGGCCATCGTCATCCAGTATCGCGTAAACTTCCGGAGGATAGGCTGGATCNTCTAATCTCATAAAGCCGCCGAAATCCCAAGTGACCATACGACCNGGCACTTGGGCNAGCTCGTCAATATCGAAAAAAATATGGAAAATCTCGTGACTGGTATCCAATTTCACGATCTCCCGGTCTGGGAAAATTTTGCCTATTTCCATATACATGTCATCGAGGTGTGGCTGCCCCCAAAAATCATCGACCATGACAAATCCACCGCGAAACATGAATTCCCTGAGCACTTCGATTTCTTCAGGAGAAAAATTAGGACCTGAGTAAGAAGAACCGATAGGTACTCTTTTCCAGTTCATGTAAAGAAAAATATGCTCAAATAGTGCCGGGTCAGTAAGCTTAATATAGGCATGATTGCGGGGATTGGTGTCCACATTGGTATATCGTTGTACCCCCCTCAAAAAGTTTTCATCAGAATCGGGGTAATCAGTATCCCACCAGCCACCGCGACGGCGAAATCCGAAGCCACCCATACCACCTCCATGATTGGTGTACTGTCCACGCATCCAGGTAAACTCGGTAATCTCNTTACCGTAAACAGAAAGATCCTCATCATTGCCAAATTGCAGCACCTGCCCTTCAAGCAGCGTTGATGGGAGACTCAAGCTGGCGCATAANAGAAACAGGGTGAAAATTTTTTGCCGCAACTTAATTCATTTCCTTGTCAATAGATTCTAGTAATACCTCTTGCGCACGCTGGAAACTCGGCGCTATCTCCAGCGCGTATAGCACATTCTGCTTGGCTTCCATAGCTTGACCGTTGCGAAGGTAAGCCTCCGCTAGGTTGGTATGAGCTTCAACCGGATCATTGATTTCTAGTCTCAAAAGGATCTCATACTCGGTGACAGCCAATTCATTATCATCAATTCTGTCGGCATAAAGCGCTTTCAATTGATGTACGTCGGATCTATAAGGATCTACCTGAATTGCCCGGTCAATATAGTAAGCCGTCCTTTCAAAGTTACCTTCCTCAAGGGCAGCATCCGCCAAAATCATGGCTGAGTCGTAATCATGCTGTAAGTTCTCCAGCAATATTCCCAGCCATTGCAACTGGGCTTCTCGGTTACCTTCTTGCTCGTAAATTTGCGAGAGAACAAGGGCAGGACTCGGGTAACCGGTATAATTGGGCAGCAGACCGTAAGCCCACTCTAGGGAAATTTTTGCTTCAGAGAAATTCTCTTCCTTGAACAACACTATACCGAGCTGCAGGTGCGCTTGGAAATCCCGCTCATTCTCCTCGATACGAGAACGCATGTGTTGTTTTAACGACGCATTATTATATAGCTCCGCCAAGATGGCACTAGAATTTTCACGGACGCCATGACCATGACCTTCTCCCTCATCCGGCATGTCTTCGGAATGCACGTATAGATTTATTTCTTCCACGCGCTGATTGATCCAGGAGCGAAAACCGCTATCGAATTCATCCATGGATAAATTAAAGACTTCGGAGAATCGCTCGTTGTCCTCCTTTATAAAGGCATATTGTTTAACCAATTGAACCAGCTTATCAAAACCGTAATTCTGAGAAATGTAATCCACTACCAAGTATGACTGGAAGTAGGCAAACCCAAGATCGGCATTATTACGCGCGCCCGAAAAGCCGGAATTAAGCTCGGCGACGTGCAATAGTTTGTCTTCCTCGGCTGCACGCACAAGATCCAGTCCTTGTGACCTCCCCCAGTAAGGACGACCTTCCCGTTCCTCCCATACCGAGATACCCTCTGATAGCCATCGCGGCATACGATTATTAGTCATTTGCAATGTGATCACGTGCATGAATTCATGCCAGACGATCTCCTGCCAGTTCGCCGAAAGGGTATCTGGTGAAATCAAAGTAATCACCTTACCGAAGCAGATACCCACTAGAGGCCCAATATCCGGAAGACCAACGGAGCGCACGGCAAAGTCCTCAGTATTTTCAAATATCTCTATGAGAATAGGCCCTTCAGGTTCGAAGCCATATTTTTCAGTAAGAGTATCCCAGCTCTCTTCCAACAGTGGCTCCAGGTAAGGCCAAAGGATGTCAGCATCATTCTGGCTCATGTGCACTCTGAAATGCCCACTCTCCTGCGTGGTATAGGTTTCAAGGGTATCAAACACTTTCAGCATATTAGACGTCATAACATTAAAAGGATCGTTTTCGAACCCTATTTCCAAGTTGGCCTTGCCTTCTTCTTCTTCTCCAAGTCGAATCAGGTTGCTTCCAAGCAGTGTATATCCTTGCCAGTACTGCGGATCTGCTTCGATCGCCGCCCTGGCATACTCCACCGCCTCTGTGAATAGGTAATTATTTCCAAAGGCATCAGCCACATCGCCCAAAAATCTTGAATTATTGGGACTGAATGCATCAACTTGGGCACGGTATCTTTCATAATCTTCGTCGCGCTCCTCAAGCGCTGCACGAGCTGCAAGGACGCTAAGTGTTTTCACAGACTCGGGGTTCAGGGCCAAACCACGAGTGAAATAATCTTGAGCTTCGTCTTGCCGGCTGTTCATCATCAGTAATTGACCATAGGTCTCGAGAGCAGGAACAAAATTTGGATTTATAGCGAGGGCTCTCTGCAGGGCACGCTCATCTCCCACCACCTTGGCGATTCCAACCAGAGCGGGAGTATAGCGGCTGTTTATTTCCAGGGCTTCCTGGTAAGAACGCTCGGCATCGCTCGCATTGTATTTCTCAAGAAACAGGTCCCCCCACAAAACATGAGCCTCAAGATTGTTAGGGTTAGCGCGGATAGCTTCGTTGAACAGACTGTTGGCATCGTGAAAGTTGTCCATTAACCAACTTGCCAGAGCCACCATAGCAACGTCCTCGGAGGAGAATACCAGCCCATTGTTATATTGCTGAACTGCCTGATCAAGGGTCTGGATAGAGGCTTGTTTCTGGCCGACAAATTTCAAGAGACTGCCGTACTGTACTAAAGTACGGACAGGTGGATTATCCATATCCCGAACTATGACCTCTAGTATAGCCAGTGCTTCTTGGGACCGACCTATAGACCGCTTTACCTCAGCCAGCTGAGTACTGCACAAGGGGAAACGTGCATAGTCATCACCCTCGATGGCGTCTTCCACAACTCGCATGGCCTCCTGAGAGTTACCCATCATGAAGAAGGCTTTACTGGCTCCTACTAACCCATCATTGTGATCAAGTCCATCTGCCATCTGAAATACGTCACTGGCGGCCGCATAAGATCCAGCCAACAAGAGTTGCTCACCGCGCACTAAGGGTGACTCCCCAGTGTTGGTCTGGTTATCCTGAGCAAACGTGTTGAACGAAACCATGAGACCCCAAAGGACCAGCAACTGAACCTTCTTAATATGCCCAGTCATGTAGTTACGGTAATAGAGTTTCATTGAATTGCCTTGTAGTCCGAGCCAGTTCCACCAAAAATCCTTCCATTTGCTGCCAATAATCAGCTTCCAGAAAATCGGCCTTGCGTCCCCGTAATATAAAAACATCTCGCTCTAATTCTTGCATCCTAGCTTTGAGAGCAAGTTGTTCCCGTGACAAGTCTGCTTGACTATCAACCAGTGTGTCTATGTAAGCAATCTCAGCTAGCCTTCCATCAACGGCGTCGGAATTAGGCTCCAGTGCAAAAAGCGAATCACCGTTATCATCCAGACCCGCGTGTTCGGAAGCCAATCTACCCTGACCCTCATACCAGGCCTCAACGTTGCTCTTGGCGTATTCAAAAGCCTCCAGCATCGACACTCGGTTGTTCTTGTCCCGATCACCGTTGCGATTATCCAGCGCTTCGATAAAATAACGCGAAAACACCGGATCGTAACGCTCTGAAGGGGACCGAGTTGATGAAATTACTACGCGCCCCTCACTTGAAAGGGACGCTGAAAAGCCGTAGCTTGCGCTGGTTGTGTTTATGATGGCAATGTCTTGTTCATTAAATTGGTCAAGCAAGCCGGCAAATTCAAGACCGGTTATGTCCGGGCCAACAATATTGAACTTGGCTTCTTCATCGGATCCAGATCCGTGCCCAATCAGGTAGAGGATGATCTGGTCACCGGTTTCAACTTGCTCCTTTAGATCTGCCAATCCCTGTTCAATACCGACACGATCACAGGCCCCATCCACACGCTCACCACCGGTAAAATTGGTTTCTCCACGATCATATAACAGGCTTATCGTGTCGGAGCTGTAACCATAATCTCGCGCCAGAATATCATGTAAGGAAAACGCCCATTGCCGAAACTTCAACTGATTTTCTTCACCCACTGAAGGCCCTACCAGAATCACAGCGTACTTCGAGGAATTAGGACTATTTAGAAAAAAATTGCTGCTATTTTCAACCCCAGAGAGCTGGGCTGCAGCCTCGGCAGTCATTCCGAAAAGTGTTATAGCAACAAGCAATGCTTTTGTATTTCTCATAAATCCACAGCTCACCACATCGCCCTTTCCAGTCCTCATTCTATGAAAGCCCACGCATACGTCTTGCAATCCAGTCTATGCTCATTATCAGGATCAACAAACCCAGTAACCAAGGCCGGTCCCATAAATCGATTTGAACCTCCCGTGAATATGCATTGGGGGTGAATTCGACAATATCGGCCAAGCTGCCCACTTCTGCGAGGTTAAAGTAACTGCCACCACTAACCTCAGCGATACGAGNTAGAAGACCAACATCCTTCTCAGCATTGGTATATTCTCGCAACGATGGGGTAACAACAAATGCTGCCCGCTTTTCGGACCCGTCTGCACTTGCATCTCCAGCCGCACTAGCTACATCTACTAACAGACTGTAGACACCTTCATCTTCCGCATTAAAACTCGCCCGGTACACTCCATCCTGTTCAATATCCCATTCCATAGGAATGTCTGTAGCCTGATCCAAGGGATTTGTAGTTTGCACCCAAAGGGCGGCGTCATTGTCAGGCTCGTATTGATCGTTTAAAACCCTAGCGATGATATTAACCTCGTCGCCTACATTGTAGAATTCCTGATCGAATTCTATCGTAATACGCTCCGGGGCTGATGTGCTTAGCCACCGTAATATCTGGCGCCAGATGGTTTCATGCGACAAATCGGCTGAGGGCTGCATCATCTGCCAACGCCAAGTACTCGCTGTGTTAATCGAGATACTGCGGCCACTACCATAACGCTGTGACGCAATAATGGGTAATGCCTGGTTCTGATACTGCAATAATGGATGTTCTAGAAGTACGGTTGCCCCAGACTTGATACGGCCAGTCACGTATATGCCCTGTAGCTCCGGGAATTGCCTCCATAAGTTGAGGTTTTCTGAATCGTCGGTGGACAAACGCAGCAAGGGCGAGAATTCACCGTTGTTGGTCAATCTGGGGAAATACAATTCCCCAGTCGGGTGCTCNCCGCGTCGNATCCCCCCCCGCAGATGGGNTGNCAGGAAACTCTCTTCCACCAGAGTTACCGGCAATATATCGGCGATCGGTGTGCTAATGAATTCCACATCCACCATACCACTCATCAGNAACCCCCCACCTCGCTCAGCCACNAAGTCCTCGATCATCTGGAGCTGATCTGCATTAAAGAAGCTATCTTCAATGTCCCCCAGAATGATGGCCTCGTACTCATATAAGGTTTCCTTGTCCCTAGGAAAGCCACTGTTGAGTTCTGTTGCCGAGTCGACACCCTGCCGATAATATTTTTCAGGCCCGGTTTGCAGATAAGTTGCTAGGCGCAGTGAATGATCATCTTCAACAGCACGGCGGATAAATTTGTACTCGTTACGTGGATGACCTTCTATATAAAGAATATCCAGCGGCTGCTTCTCTGTATTATCAACTAAAAAACTGTAGCTGTTGTTCTGTTCGATTATCTCTCCGGTTTGCAGCTCGACTTGGAGATCGTACACAATCAGTTCTGGTCGTTCAGGATTCAATTGGAGTTCATAACGGCGTGGCACGCCCTCTGCTCCCAAAATTACTACTTCGGACTCTACCTGGTTATCTCTATCGATAATGGATAATTCGACTTCCTGGCCTTCGTAACCTCGGTGATCCAAGGAAACCGAAACATTAAAAACAGAGCCTTCAAGAACAGTTTTAGCTGCAGTTACATCTACAATGCCGATATCCTGTGGTATTTCTTCTTGGCCGACTCCAACGGTAAAAATAGGAATCTGACGATTGCCAAGTTCCTGAGCCTTAGTCACTGGATCAATCTGGCTGTTGTCGGCACCATCGGTAACCAGAACTATGCCACCCAATGGTAGCCCGTTGAGCTGGTCATCCACATATTTAAGAGCTTGGTCTATCGAGGAACCTGTTCCCTCCTCCGTTATGCCATCCAGTCCTACAATGCGCTGGGTATCCTTATCGAAGCGGAAACTGCGGATTTGGAATGATTCGGAAAGCTCATCAATTAACCCATTACCGAATATATTTTCCTCAACGGCTTCNTGGCGGGATTGACCTGCATCCAAATCCTCGATCGACATACTCTGAGAATTATCTATTAGTATCCCAAGATAGGTTTCCTGGGGGGCTGCCTGGAACGTAGTGATGACAGGCCTTAACAAACAAAATAGTAAAATAACTAACACACTGGAGCGGGTTGCAACAAAAAACATTTTCCAAGCGGACGAAAGAGGTCGGGTTGTTTTTAAATAGGTCAGCCACACTCCACACACAATGAGGACGACAAGAAACGAAAACAGGTAGGGACTAATTCCGTAGGCAAAGCTGAAAGTGCCTTCTCCTATTGAAGTGAACAGATTGGGTATGAGGGATTGCATTACTACTGGGCCTGATTAGCAGACCCCTGATTTTCTGACAACACACGATAGTAATTTTCGACTAGTTTGCGATACTCCTCGGGAATATCTTCATCAACGGTGGTAAACAACTTGTCATTGATGTTGTCCAGTTCTGCTTGGGCTCGCAGTGCACCTTCAAGTTCAAGGATTGGTTCCAGGAGTTGTCTAAACAATTCCGGCTGTTTAAGAAACTCCTCGATGTCCTGCTGCGTCAATTGTTGACGTATAGAACGGGCATTTCCCCATGGAAGATTATTACCGTCAGTGCGAATTTCCCCACCCCTGCCGACTCGGTTGTCATTCAATCCCCTGGCGCCACCCAATTGCTGACGACCTCCCTGAGAATTAGCCTGCCCAGACTGACCACCAGGCTGGCGACCACCGGCCTGGGCTTGCGCTTGTCGCTGTAGAGACTGAGCTAGCTGCTGTGACCGCTGTAGCTGTTCCCTTAATTCACGCACCGAAGGGACGCCCCCTCCCGATTGCTGTCCGGCTTCGTTAAATGCTAACGCCTGTTGTTCCAGCTCCTCAATTTGCTCGCGCAAGGCTTCGACATCACGTGCCGCTTGTTGAATCTGGTCAGAGCCGGAATCGTCCCGAGAAGGACTAAGAGCGGAAAGACTCCGAGCAAACTCTTCGATTTGGTCCTCTAGCTCGCGTTCAATGTCAACTGACAGGTTTACCATGCCATTGCGCAATACTCGGTTACTAGTTGCCATTTCTTCCCTTATTGGGCGTAGTTCCCTTGACGCTGCTTGTGCCTGTGACATGAGACGCTGATCGTCGTTGTCACCACGAGCAATAATGGCACGTAACATATCTTCAATTTCTTCGAGATCACGTTGCTGTTGCTGCTGATCTTCAATCAGCCCCTGCATACTTTCATCTTGGCGAACCGACTGACGAGTCTGACCCAGGCCCTGCTGGCGAGTTGCCTGCTGTAACGATTCCTGAAGCTGGCGTTGCTGTTGCAGCAATTCTTGACCGCGCTGACCCAGGTTTCGGGCCAATTGATTTACCGAGCGCTCACCCTGTTCATTGAGTTCGCGTTGTTGCTCTCGCAGGTTTTCCAGAGCCTTCTGGCTCCTCGCTGCAGCAATAGACGCTGACTCACTCTGTGCCGCATCCTGCATTTGCTCAGCAGCCCGCTGAAGGGCCGTCTGTTGCTGTTGTTGGCCACCAGTGGCACTTCCATTAGAGGAAGATTGGGATTGAGACTGTTGTCCACTTTGTGACGACGAGCTCTGTTGGCCACGCGACAACTGCTGAGCCAATTGTGCCACTTCACGACTCAACTGTTCCTGCTGCCGCATGAGACGTTCTAGTTCGCGTCGTTTCTGTTCTTCTGTCATCTGGTCTTCACGCCGCGCAAGATTGCGCTGCGCTCTAGTCAGACCCTCCTGACGACGAGCCAGTTCTTCCAGCTTATTCACTTCTTCCTGATTTTCTCGATTCCCGCCACCAGCGCTATTAGGCGTCTCATAACGATTTTCCAGTTGCCCCATCTCCATCTCAAACAGCTCTCGCAAATCTTCGCGTTCTTGGCGTGCCCCGCCACCGCCACCGCCACCGCCACCCTGCTGCATGCTGACGTTGGTGCGGTTAATACTGGCTTCGGCACGCAGAATAAATTGCAGTGCAAATTGTTCTGGGCCTAGAGCGCTTGTAATTTGTCCTAGATCAAGGTCATTGGCAGCCAAATTCATCTGCTCAATGGCCAAAGATAGGTTTTCCACAGCAGTGTCATATGTATCATCGGAGAAATTTAGGCGCTCCGCCAGACGATCTATCGACATACGAGCACGACCGGTGGCTTCTTTTTGAGACTCGGCGATGATCTCAGCATCGCTGCTAAATTCTTCCGGCGATACCTGCCCCTGCCTGTTCTTTAGTTTCCAAGTGGCCGCAATAATGTCTTTTTGTATAGAGACCAAAGCACTGCCATCGCCGCCGCCCTGGCCTCCACCACCGCCCTGGCCTCCACCACCAGCATTGCGTCTAAATTCCTGGTCGGTGGGGATAACTTGTAAGAAGTAAATATCAGATATGACTTCAGAGGGCCCGTCTAGAGCATTATTATCTGTTAGGGTCAGAAAGTAGCTAACGAAATCACCTGGTTGTACTTCTAGATCTTCCAGGTAGATGAGCTCTTCGCCATCTGCATTTCGCGCATTAGTTTCCCCCAGAAAATCCACCTCTACTTCTCCGCTGCCAATAACACTGTAGTTCAGTTTAAATTCGCTAAGCCCATAGTCATCACTTGCACTGACTTGCAGCATGACTTCTTCTAATGGCATGACATCCTGGTCCCGGCCCGGTCGTTGTAGCGCCAACTCAGGTGGGGCATCTTCAATGGCTCGAATGAAATAATCGAGTGGATTTTGACTTTCTAAATCTGAGAAGTCAGACGCTTGAATACGATACACACCATCCTGGTTAACGATGAATGAACCGCTACCAATAACGCCATCAATACTTAACTCAATATCTTCGTATTTAGCAATGGCATTGACCACTTCGTCGTCAGTACTATAGCTCTCATCAAACTCTACGTTGGCGCTTGCTATAGCCTTGTTGAATGTTATCGTTAAATCAACACGAGTTCCTTCAGGCACAATCATGTCACCACTGTCTTCTTCCACCATATCCTCGATGTCAGTGTACTCAGGATAATCAAATGCCAGATCAATTTGCTCGACCCGAGGAAGATCAAACAAGCTAATCTGATATTGAGGAGAGCTCTGTTCGTTACGCTCAGTAAAAGTCACATAGTAAGTCGTGTCATCCTGCAACGCTGGGATAAAGTAACTATAGGTAGCGCTCTCATTACCACTTCGATCGCGACTCATAGACACGTCTCGCCAGTTAACGTTGTCGTCTTGCAATCGCAGATTAATCGTATCTGGAATTGCGTTGGTCACGCGAGCCGATATGGTTACACCATCTCCGCGCTGCATTTCAATATTGCCAGGCTCAACGCTAATTTGGATATCCGGGAGCACCTCTACCACCTGAACAGGCTCTTCAATGGAAAAAGGCCAGATCAATCTGCTGAACGCACTCAATAACAAATCTGAAGTCACAAAGAGACCTGCCACTACTCCCACTATGGTGACCGCAGAAGTAAACGAGACCCATGAACCTCGAGCTGGCGTTACTGTTTCAACTTCATATTTCTGTTGTTGGACATGTTCCTGGGCATCCAGCCAGAGCTGTCGAATAAACTGCTGCGAAACACCCGCTTTGCCTTGAATTAAATCTTCCTCACTGAATTCGAGCGAGGTGATGAGACGTTGTTCCAGATCGGGGATGTGATCTTCCACGTAGTGAGCGAGACGGCGATCATCCGAGTGTCTCCTGTTTAGTAACCACACCAAGCGCCAAAACAACGCACCAAATCCAGCCAAGGCTAGGATAAATAGAAATGTAGTTCCCGCTTTATCCAGATCCATCCATATGGATATGGCACTTATCAATAGCACGAGCAGCGCGGCAGCAATAGCAAATAGGCTGCCGTGCTTCAGTATGAAAAGATTACGGCGGCGCCGGCGTAGATTCTTAAGGGTAGTTCGAAGGCTTTCGAATGTGGAGGAAGACATAAAGGCTCTTCAGTCTAAAATATGTATGACGGCTTACTTGCGATTACGGGACACTTCATAATAGATGTCTATTCGGTGCAATGATATCTACTCGAACAAAATTATCAGCCCCCTGAAAACGCCGTTTAAAAACCATGCCACGTGGCATATTAAAGCGTCCCAACGGGCCGTTAAAACTAGCGCCCCTATACATTCGAGCGNTCTTAACTATCCCATTAACCNGCACCGAAAAGCAAGGTTTTAAAGCCAGATTGGGGACAATTACAAGGTAAATCAGCTGACTGAACTGATGCGTGCTTCTGCTAAGGACATTTTTGAATATGCCACAACTTTGCTTACGCTAAATTATTTTTAGATAAAACGCCCACAGCATTATGTGAAGGATCACCTAGGATCGATNCAGNCTTGGTACTGTCGCCAAGAAAACGGCGAGACAGTGACGAGATGTCTGGGACTTGTCTGTCAGCTACTTCCTGCAGAAGTCACCGAGAAGAAAAAATTTCAAATCACCCAGAAGGACTGTAGCCCATCTTGACAGGGTGGTAATGCTTTGAGTCTTTCGGGAAAACCCGAATATTACCTTCAGTTGCGGCAGCAACTAGTTCTTTGAGGGTCTGGTGGAGAGCAATATCCTGCAGCGTCACTCGAGTTGGCCTTGGCAACACTAGAGATTCCGCGTCCGCTTCCGCCAGCGCTTTTACAGGTGTAATCCAGCGGTGCTCAAGAATTTCGTCGTTATCTACTCTTACCGAGACATGCTCATACAGCGGACATACAAAAAACCAAGTGCTGAAACGCCGTGGTTGCTTTGGAGGTGTAGTCCAGTGCGCNGTATGAATGAGATGTTCTTCACTGATTTCGATGCCTGCCTCTTCCCGCGTTTCACGTACCGCAGCCTTCAACGCTGCCGGGTATTCAAGGTCACCTCTACTGCGCTTAAAGTCCTCGGCGTCAATCCTTCCCCCTGGAAATACCCAGTGACCCCCATGGAATACAAGGCGCGAATTGCGCTTAAGTAATAGAATTTCAATATCAGGATGCACTTCAGATTCGCGCGCCAAGACGACAGTAGCTGCGGGTACTGGTTGAATATTCGTCATTAAATGTTGCTAACAGTATTTTTGGCCAGTGATGATAACCAATTTTTCAAATGGGTGTTGGGGTAATTCCATGATACTAAGAGATTTACTACTACACTCAATGTTCATAGAATCCTGCCATATTTGAAAAGATTGATTCGTGATCTACGCGAAACACCTTGATTTAAATTTGATAGAGAGGACTACCTATGACCATTAGTTTTGAAAANAGAGTCGCCATTGTCACAGGAGCCGGTGGTGGTCTTGGCAAACAACATGCCTTGGAACTGGGTCGCCGCGGAGCGAAGGTAATTGTCAACGACCTAGGCGGCAGTGTCGATGGCACTGGCGGTTCGATGTCAGCCTCAGAAGCAGTAGCCCAGGAAATCATAGATGCTGGTGGTACCGCTATAGCCAATGGAGCATCTGTAACCAATCTCGAGGCGGTCCAGTCGATGGTAGATAGCACTATGAGCAAATGGGGCCGCATCGACATTCTGGTCAATAACGCCGGAATTCTGCGCGATAAAACTTTCAATAAAATGGAACTAGCTAATTGGCANGCAGTGCTGGACGTTCATTTGATGGGCAGCCTCAATGCCACTAAATGCGTTTGGCCAGTCATGATGGAGCAAAATTATGGGCGCATCGTAATGACCACTTCGACATCTGGTCTTTTTGGCAACTTCGGGCAGAGTAACTACGGAGCAGCTAAATTGGGGCTGGTAGGATTGATGAATACACTCCGTTTTGAAGGTGCCAAGTACAATGTTTTTACAAACTCAATAGCACCAATTGCTGCGACANGNATGACTTTAGAATTACCTGGNTTTGAAGANAGTNGCGATCGACTCGCTCCAGAACTGGTTACCCCAGCGGTTGTATTTTTGTGTAGCGAGAACGCCCCAAATGGACGTATTATNCAGGCCGCCGGCGGCCGCTATTATTCCGCCGACATAAGGGAAAACGAGGGGGTCGACCTTGGAACCAACACCACAGCTGAAAACATACAGGATAATATTAAAGCCATTCTCAAAATGGATGAAAACAAGGGGATCCTGGAAAGAACCCCGCACCGATAAAAAGAGCTGCAGAGGGTTTAAGATTTAATCTTTNTGCCTCCGAATTCAGCTTACGCTCCCGATTGGTCGGCATGCACCCGTTTGATCGATTCTCTCTTACCCAGCAAATCTGAAAGCTCCTTTATTTTCGGCATATCGCTGCGAACATTCCAATCCCACGTCCTTTTGCATACCTGAGTCACCGGTGGAACNGCAAACAGGAAATAAAAATCGGCATAAGTCAGTTCTTTACCGGCGATATAGGGCTCAAACTTNGCAATCTGCTGCAGTGCGACAAACCCTTTCTCCAGCAAAGGCTTCACGGCGCCTTTCTCTTCTTCGGAGGCAGGACGGCCGAAGTACACATCACCGTAGAGCCGTCTGCCGGGTAGTTCGATATAAAGTTCTATATATCGAATAAGCTCTTGCACCTTTGCTTTTTTAAAAGGATCTCCAGGGTATAAAGAGGGGCCCTCACCGAGGGCATCAACGTAGTCGAGCATAACCCCGGTTTCTGTAAGAAACCCCTGATCGGTTTCCATACACGGCACTTTTCCCATCGGGCTCTTGATCAGATATTCAGCCCCTTGGTTGGGTTTGATGAGGATTTCCTCAAACACTATATCCTTTTCGATCAAAATCGCCTTGACTATATTGTAGTAGTTACTAGAAGGCATACCGTACAATTTAATGCTCATTTATATTCCTCACTAAAGGAGATTTCAGCAAAATCACACTAGATCAATAATGCTGAGCCGAAGCTACCTTGTAAATCCCCGATTTGCAAAATAGACCCATAATCTAGGGNCAGAAGACGAATATTTTGTCAATCNCCCAGAAGGCTCAAAGGCAATTTCCTAGTCAATGCTGTTCAGATCGCTCAAACGAAAAACCCGCAAAACGCGCAGCTAATATCTTCTTAATATACCCATTGGATGCTGTGCGGAATTCCAGAAAAAAGACGCTTTTNATCTGGTCGAAAAGTTTTATAAATCTTAGTTAACTTGTTCAAGCAGGGGAAATACCATTACTTGACCGATCTGAATACGGTTGAAATCCAGTTCCGGATTGTATTGGCGCAACAACCAGATCGGCGTGGAATAGCGATTCCGCGCAATTCGACCAATATTGTCACCACTCGCCACTCGATACTGCTCAACGTCCTGGATACGGTAACTGCTGAAAAACTCTTGTTGCAGGGATGAATGGAAATCACGTCGTTTTAACTCGAACTCTGCAATATTAACCCTCGAAAAATCCAACTTCAGGCGTTTACCTATTATGACCGGGTCTCGAAATGCCATATTATTTAGTCGTCGAATATCCCAAGCTCGAATACCAAGCCAGTCCGCATAGTGTCCCAAGGTTTCCGAAGCGTGTATCTCTACTGTGTTATTGCTCGCGACCGTATAGTCTGACGGATCGGCTGCCAAAGCCTCTGTTAGCTGCTCGTTACTTTCTGCCAGATCTAGAGCGGGATCGATCGCTACCGCCTGTTCCTCTTCTGGAGTTACTGTCGTGTCTAAAACCTGGTTATCTGGCAATACCGCCGCCGGTGGCAATAATTCTTCGTTCAGTGCCAGTTGAACCGGAGGTTCCTCNCGCGTTTCCTGAACAGTGTTTTCTNCATCCCCTACAGAAACCTCATCAATTAATACAACCGCCTCATCAATTTCACCTGCTACTTGTTCCNTGCTCGGCAGAGTTGGAGTCAANCTGGACTCTATCACTACAAACTGGTCATGTTCCGGCTCAAATCCGGGCAAGGTTAATTGTTGTCCCGGATATATGCGATCACGATCCTGAATACCATTATTTCCCAATAATGATTGCTCGGTTATGCCGTAACGAGCAGCGATGAGCGATACTGTATCGCCTCGCCTAACCGTATAGACACCATCGGAAGGAGCGGATGGTTTTACATTAGAAGCTAACTGTTGATCGTCAAGGCTGTCCTGTGGTAACAGTAGACGCTGACCAATCTGGATGCGATGGCGGTTGGAAAGCTGATTGAGGGCTGCCAGTCTCGAAACAGAAGTATCAAAGCGACGGGCGATGACAGAAAGGCTATCTCCTCTCTCGACAACATATGCGATGTCCGGAGTCTGCATGGAAAATTTGAAATCCTCCGGCACCAGTGCCAGCAAATCACCAGAGTTTACTGCCTCCCTCCTTACCCAAAGTGGAAAATTAACAGGTATCCGTTTGTTGCCCTCCCATACAGCCGGACGCAACGCAGGGTTGTCGGCTCGTAGCTGTTCCAAACTGACCCCTATAGCGTTGGCAAAGACCTCCGCATCTATATATGCATCAGTCTCCACTTCCAGAAAATTCGGCGCGGGATTCAGTTGAAGATCCCCAAAGTANNGCTGAGCATTATTGTCGACATGCATCACCGCAAGAAACTGGGCATAGAAATTCCGGGATGCAAACCCGAATGCTCGCCCGCGATAGTTAGCTACAATTTTTTCTATATCAGTAGTACCGNTCTGGCGCACCGCTCGAGAGATNCCACCCACACCATGATTGTANGCAGTGAGTGCTAACGGCCAGGTCCCNAGAACAGAGTANTTGTATTCAAGCAGGCTCATAGCTGCATAAGTAGCTATATAAGGATCCATACGCTCGTCCACAATGTGATCGATACGCATGAATCGCTGCCCAGTTGCACGCCCAAATTGCCACATGCCGGCCGCTGAGGCGCTNGAATAGGCTCGGGGATTAAATGAGGATTCCACGTGAGGAAGCACGCCCAGGCCNANGGGAAGATTTTTCTCGCGGATGACCTGGTTAATATGGGCACGATACGCTCCTGAGCGTTTTAGACCACCCATAAATCGATCGGACTGACCCAATTGGAATCTTATGTTGGAGGCCGCGGTCCGCAGNGTTTGATTGCTGACATCTNCAGGCCANAGGGTCAGAATTTCACNTTGGGAGCGAGTTAAANCNTCTCTTTTACCGCTCGCCAATAATTGCAAATTCTCGCGAATCTCGTTCCGTTGTGCCTCCCGTTCCCTCCTGTTGTTGGAAACGCGCGCATAGATTACCGATANATTCTGGGAATCGTGTAAAAACCCATTCCGCGTATTGACCTCTGTGTACACCTTGATCCAGAAATTTACGGCCGGCTCAAGCTCCGACGGTCGTGGGAACAAATCACTAGACTGTGCGGAAGCCAGCGCAGGCACCGCAAATAAGCTAGCCAACAGCAGTCGAATTAACAGTCCATAAAGNCTGTAATTTAGTNGTCTATGTTGGATTTTTGCCAGAAAAATCAAGAGAATCCAGCCTCTTTCTGTGTGTATAGAAATCACGCAGTTTTTGATGCCTAAACCTTAGCAATATTGGTCTATATCGCCAAGTGAAAATTAACAGACCTCTGAGACTTTATCGCCAATTTATATTGCAACTTGATTGAGGCCAATGAGAAGAGACTCATGGCATCGGATACCGGCACGATTAATACACAAATATAAATCGTAAGCTTCTGATTTTGCATCTTCACTAAAAGCTGAGGAAGCCACTTTATGGTAACCCATCTAGATCCGCTCCCTCTTTAACCGGAATCATCAGGTCTTCCCGTGTTACATTCATATAGATGATAATGTTAGAGGCGATATAAATCGACGAATAGGTACCAACTAAGACTCCAATGATTAGGGCGATAGCAAACCCTTGTGTCGAGTCTCCGCCTATAAACAAGATGGAAAACAATACCAGTAATGTAGTAAATGACGTTATCATTGTGCGGCTAAGAGTCTGGTTCAATGACCTGTTCACCAATTCAATAGGAGTGCCTTTTCGCATACGGCGAAAGTTTTCTCGAATACGATCGGATACCACAATAGTGTCATTCAATGAATAGCCTATAATGGCCAACATCGCTGCGAGGGTATTCAGGTTAAATTCCATACTAAAAACCGAAAAAATGCCAAGCGTGATAATTAGATCATGGGCCAGGGCGACAACCGCTCCCACGGAAAACTTGAACTGGAAACGCACGGCGATGTATACCATGATGATTCCCAACGCTACTAACATACCCAAGCCCCCCTGCTCCGCAAGCTCCTCACCAACCTTAGCGCTAACGTAGTCCGAACCTAGCAGCGAAATCTGAGAGTCACTAGTCGAGCTCAACACAGTGGCAATAGTTGCTCCTATTTCCACAGCTTGAGCGGCCTGGTCCTCCACTGCGACACTTTCATCGACTGGTAAGATAATCCGAATATCGCGGTCGGAGCCAAAACTCACAACCACCGCATCTTCATATCCATTGGTCTGAAGTACCCCATTGACTTCATCCATATCGATCGTGTCCGCATAATTGAGTCGAACAGATGTACCGCTGGTGAAGTCGAGACCGAACTCCAAAGAATTGATAACCAGGGAAATAATGGAAACGACTACTAGCACACCAGAGATTGCCGCTGCAATCTTGCGCACACCCATGAAATCAATTTCTCTTCCAAAGATCATTAATAACACCGCTACTAGTATCAGGTTGTCTGTATTCCAGATATTTTATTATTAGAACGATAATAACCGATGGAAAGTTTCTGCACGCTCCGCCCACCATAAATGAGGTTTATCAATGCTCGAGTACCGACAATAGCGGTAAACATAGACGTCATAATCCCGATCATAAGCGTCACTGAAAACCCTTTCACAGGACCGGTACCGATTGTAAATAACACCGCGGCAACCAGGAAAGTTGTCAAGTTAGCATCGAGAATTGTCGTGAAAGCACGGTTGTAACCCGCGTCTATGGCCTGTTGCGGTGGCATCCCGTTACCAAGCTCTTCCCGAATCCGGGTAAAAATAAGGACATTCGCGTCGACCGCCATACCTACCGTAAGCACAATACCAACAATACCCGGTAAGGTGAGGGTGGCCGGCAAGACAGAGGACAACACCGCAAAAATAAGCAGGATGTTCATGATCAAAGCCACATTTGCAGCTAGCCCGAACAGCCGGTAGTAGAACAGCATAAATATCACAACCAGTGCAGCCGCTACCTGCACCCCTCTCAACCCCGCTTCCAGGTTTTCCCTGCCCATGGTCGGGCCAATAACACTCTGCTCGACAATTGTCATAGGCGCAGCCAGTGATCCCGAGCGAATCAATAGTGATAGGTCA
Source organism: Gammaproteobacteria bacterium (assembly GCA_002694855.1). GTDB lineage: Bacteria > Pseudomonadota > Gammaproteobacteria > Pseudomonadales > Pseudohongiellaceae > UBA9145. The sequence goes on along the minus strand of NZNL01000061.1, from coordinate 20,733 downwards.
TTCGCCTCCCTGGCCGTTAGTCCGGTAATCACAAAAGTGCGCGGAAGCGCCGTACGAATGGTGGCATGGCTGATTAGCCGCTTGTCTTCATAAAACTCGATTTCTTCCGTCTCTTCGCCCTCTTCGTTTAGATAAGCGTTAGTGCGCGATTTGGTTTCAATCAGCAGAATGTCCATCATCCGTCCGACATTGTCACGAGTCACACGATTAATCTGGGTTCCTCCCTGTGCATCGAGACTAATTTGAACTTGCGGCAGACCGTTCTGATCCAAGGTAGAACGAACATTACTGACCCTGTCTCCCTGCAGAATGACGTCGTTATCGACATTAACCAATAACCCTTCGTATTCATAAGCCTCATAAGAAAGACTCGGAGCACCAATGTCCGCCTCCAAATGAAATTCCAAGGTAGCGATTCTCTGAAGGATCCGAATCGCCTGGGCGGGGTCCTGCACACCAGGTAGCTCTATCACAATGCGGTTAGACCCCTGTTGCTGCACCGTAGGCTCGGCCACGCCAAGAGCGTCAACACGTTCTAGCAGAGTGGTTCGATTGGCTTGCAGGGTGTCGCGCTGCACTTGAAGAGTTGTATCGGCGGTCATGCGCATATCTAGGATAAAGGTACCCTCGGACTCACGATTCTGGAACTGCAGTTCCGGGAAATTATCGGTTAACTCTCTCCTCGCCTGGGAGCGAGCCGCTTCATCAGCAAACCGAACTTCAAGATGAGAGTTGCTGATCAAATTAATCCCTCGAGTACGAATGCGCTCTTCTCGTAATATAGTCCTGACATTACCGAGATCATCATTCATGCGCCTCTCCTGCGCGGCATCCATGTCTACCTCCATCAGAAAGTGAACACCGCCCTGAAGATCAAGCCCGAGATTCATCTTCCCTGCCCTTATGGCTTGCATCCATCCCGGTGTGGTGGGAGCAAGGTTGAGCGCCACAATATAGTCGTCAGTAAGCGCATCTTCGATGGCCGTTTTGGCGCGAAGTTGATCTTCGACAGAGTCAAAGCGAAGTAATATATCCGTGTCACTAATTTCCTCACCAAAAAATTCAACCTGGGCAGCTTCCAATGCTGTCGTAATAACCTCTACGTCAGCGGAATTGAGATTGAGGCTCTCATTAGTAATCTGAAGTGCTTCGTTATCAGGGTAAAGGTTCGGAGCTGAATACAGCAGCCCCCACAGCACAACCAGAAGGATCAGAATGTTTTTCCATAACGGGTATCTATTCAGCATCTTTAAGTCCGCAATTTCCGGCCAGTTAGCAGGGCCTATATCTGGTTAATTGTCCCTTTAGGTAATGCGGCTGCAACTGAAGACTTCTGAAGTTTCAATTCAACACCTTCGGCCACCTGGACGGTCATATAGTCGTCACTCACTTTTGTGACCTTTCCTAGTAAACCACCTGATGTCATCACTTCATCGCCTTTGGAAATGCCACTTACAAGCTCACGATGCTCCTTTGCTCTTTTTGACTGAGGACGCCACAACANGACGTAAAACAGAAGGAACATGCCGCCAAATAGCAACAAGCTTGTCCACGGTGATTGGCCTNCTGCCNGGGCACCCTGGGCATAGGCAATCGGAAACAGAGGGGGTAGTAGNTTCATGAATATTCTCTCGTAGTTTGCTGTCTAGCGATTTTAAAAAGGAGGCTGCTATAACAGCTTCCCACCGTTTCTTATTGNTTGCATATAGTTTTTATTACTTGCTCGCTTCAATCATTGTTGGGCTAATGCGGGACAATTCAAGTAAATATCGGCCATTTCGTGTCGCAGCAGATTCCTAGTGCTGCAGACTCTGCTGATCCCGCTGGAACTGACTGGCGAAGGCGCTCAATCTACCCTGTTCTATTGCTTCACGCAAACCCCTCATAAGCTGTTGATAGAAGTGCAAATTGTGAATCGTATTGAGTTGGGAGCCCAGTATTTCCTTACACTTGTCCAGGTGGTGCAAGTAGGCACGACTAAATTTCTGGCATGTATAACAGCTGCACTTTTCATCAAGGGGACTGGTGTCCCGGCGGTAGCGGGTATTGCGCAGCCGGAGCAAACCATGGGACGTGAAGAGATGGGCATTACGAGCGTTTCGTGTGGGCATAACGCAGTCGAACATATCGATACCATGCATCACCGCATGGACAATATCTTCCGGAGTGCCAACTCCCATGAGGTAACGGGGTTTATCCGTTGGCATCCCAGCGGTTGTGTGAATGACTATATCTCGCATTTCAACTTTTGGCTCCCCGACCGATAGACCTCCTATCGCGTAACCGTCAAACCCTGTTTCTTTGAGCTGCGCCAACGACTCTTCTCGCAAATTCCTGTACATGGATCCTTGCACAATACCGAACAATGCAGAAGGATGGTCCCCATGTGCAAGCTTGCAACGCTTGGCCCAACGCGAGGAAAGCTCCATCGATTTGCGGGCCGCCTTCTCCGAAGCAGGATAGGGTGTGCACTCATCAAAAACCATTATTATTTCAGCACCAAGTTGTTGCTGAACTTCGATAGCGGATTCCGGACCAAGGAATATCTCACTACCGTCCAAGGGAGAACGAAACATCACCCCTTTTTCTGTGACTTTGCGCGTCTTGCCAAGGCTATAAACCTGGAAACCNCCTGAATCGGTAAGAATCGGNTTTTGCCAACCNATAAANTCGTGTAGACCGCCATGTTGTNTGATGGTTTCTATNCCGGGTCGGAGCATGAGATGAAAGGCATTGCCAAGAATAATCTCAGCCCCCGTATCCAGTATTTGTTCGGGATTAAGACCCTTGACAGTCCCATAAGTCCCAACAGGCATAAACGCCGGAGTAGCCACCTCGCCACTNTGAAANGTCATCAANCCGGAGCGAGCNTTGTCGTCCNTGGCATTTACCTTAAATTGCATATGGCAGNGTGTCATTGTTTCANAGCTCTCGAGTAGCCTTAAACTGGATGGCCGGCCAGCGTTCTTCCATAAGGTTCAAGTTAACTCGGGTCGGGGATAGGTAGGTAAGGTGACCCCCACCATCAATGGCCAGGTTTTCATGAGCCTTCTGGCGGAACTCTTCAAGTTTAGTCCTGTTATCAGAATTCACCCAACGAGCAAAACGCACGTTAACCGACTCATAAGCACAATCAACTTTATACTCATCTTTCAGACGAAACGCGACTACTTCAAACTGCAATACACCCACAGCCCCAACAATTAGATCGTTGTTTTTGAGCGGCATAAATACTTGAGTAGAACCTTCTTCAGACAACTGCTTAAGTCCCTTATGTAACTGCTTAAGCTTCAACGGATCCTGCAAGCGAATTCGTTTGAAAAGTTCCGGNGCGAAATGTGGTATCCCTTTGAACTTGAGTTCTTCTCCCTTAGTAAAGGTATCCCCTATCTGAATTGTCCCGTGATTATATANGCCGATGATGTCACCTGAAACCGCNTCCTCCGTATGNGNCCGGTCGCCGGCAACAAAAGTTACTGCGTCGGTAACCTTGATATCTTTACTAATTCGACAATGGTGCATCTTCATTCCTTGGCGATACTCTCCAGAACAAATTCGCATAAAGGCAATGCGATCACGGTGTTTTGGGTCCATGTTTGCCTGTATCTTGAACACGAAGCCACTGAAGCCCTCTTCATGGGCATCAACATCTCGGGTATTTGTCTTCCTTCCCAGCGGGGCTGGCGCCCATTCTATAAAATCCTCCAGCATTTCCCGGACACTAAAATTCCCTAAGGCTGTCCCGAAATAAATAGGTGTCATTTGTCCCTTTAAGTAAGCTTCCCTATCGAATTGGTGACTCGCTCCCTTTACAAGTTCGATTTCATCCTTAANTCCNTCAGCGTATGTACCGAGAAATTCCTTAACTTCTGCTGAATCAAGTCCNTGGATACNGTCATTTGTGGGCAATTCTCCNCCCCGGCCCTGACGATATATATGGACGGTGTCAGTATAAAGGTTATACGCACCTTTAAATTCCTTGCCCATACCCAGCGGCCAGTTAATCGGAGCGCACTTAATTTTTAGGACATTCTCAATCTCATCCATTATTTCTATTGGATCTCGAATATCTCGGTCGAGCTTGTTAACAAATGTGAATATCGGAGTATCTCGTAATCTGCAGACATCCATCAATTTAATGGTACGTTCTTCAACCCCTTTGGAGCCGTCTACCACCATNAGTGCCGAGTCGACGGCTGTAAGCACTCTGTAAGTGTCCTCAGAAAAGTCTTCATGGCCAGGGGTATCAAGCAGGTTTACTACACAACCCTTGTAAGGAAATTGCATGACCGATGAGGTCACGGAAATACCACGTTGCTTTTCCATAGTCATCCAATCCGAAGTTACGTAGCGGTTGGACTTTTTCCCTTTAACGGTGCCGGCGACCTGGATCAGATTACCAATAAGAAGTAACTTTTCCGTAATCGTGGTTTTACCTGCATCCGGATGAGAAATGATCGCCAGCACCCTGCGGCTGGCAATTTTCTGCTGAAGTTTATTTATCGACATAGTCCAAACTGATGCAAAAAAGGCGCGATTATACAGCAATCTTACCAACACATCGGCCGCGAGCTAATTACTCCATTAAAAATTTGCCAATTTCTCTGCCCGTTATCCGACTTGCGCTTTCTTTCGAGGTTTTTGCCTCAGTCCTTGCATAGGCATCTTAAGGCTCAAAGTCAGGCGAAACGCTTGAATGCAGCTGATTCGTCACGAATGACATATAATGTTCGGCCAGTTATAGGAGGTCCCTATGGATTTTTCTCTGTCAGAAGAACAATTAGCTCTGCAGAATTCAGTAAGACAATTCGCCGCCAAAGAATTACCAGAAATTGCAAAACAAATTGAGGAAACTGATGAACCTCCAAGCATTGAATTAAGGAAACGCTTCGCCAGTCTTGGTTATCTCGGAATCAATTTACCTGAAGTCTATGGTGGTGGTGAAATGTCACACCTCGACGCTGTGCTCGTTCTGGAGGAAATTGCCAAGGTATCAATCGCGGTTGCCTTTCCGATATTTGAATCTTGCTTTGGGCCATCCCTAGCTGTTGCCCATTTTGGCAACGATACGTTACGACAAACAATCCTGCCCCAGATCTGTTCTGGAGACATGATCTTGGCAGTATCCATGTCTGAACCCGACGCCGGTTCCGCCCTTACTGATTTGACCACACGCGCTCGGCTGGAAAACGGTCAAGTAATAATCAACGGAACCAAGCGCTGGTGTTCAGGAGCAGGTCACTCTGAAGGCTATATCGTTTACTGTCGCATGGCCGATATGCCGAGGGCCAAAGGTATCGGGGCAGTATTCGTGCCCAAGGCCAGTGAAGGCCTTACTTTTGGAAGCCGGGACCATCACTTAGGGTTCCGCGGTGTTTACAGCGCCGACATGTACTTTGATGACGTAACAGTCCCGCAAGAGAACATCCTAGTCGAGGCAGGTGGATTCGGCAAACTCATGGATGCATTCGATCTAGAGCGNTGCGGTAACACCACTATGTCACTGGCGGTGGCACAATCAGCATTTGAATTCGTGCTGGACTATGTNCAAGAACGCNAACAGTTCGGAAAGCCGCTAATAGANTTTCAAGCCGTTCAGGTTCAACTCGCNGAGATAAANATGAAGCTCGATGCAGCCCGACTNCTACTTTATCGAGCNGTCGTTAATGCNGAACAGGGGCTNCCGTCAATTGCAAACAGCTCAATNGCAAAGTGTTTTGCCAATGAGGCAGCCAGAGAAATTACCGGCAAGGCCATGCANNTAATGGGAGGTTACGGTTACTCTAANGAATTCCCTATTGAACAAAAACTNNGGGACGCTTGGGGTTGGGGCATTGCCGGAGGNGCCATTGATATNCAGAAGATNAACATAACTTCTGCTTTAGTGGGACGGCGATTTAATCAACGCGCANNTTGAGGAAATAACACAAGGACAAAAAAATGGAACCGATGCGATTCATCGTTAATCAAATCGAATCGACTAAACGGGCTAAAGGCCTGTTAGTCAGCGGCCAAATCAAAACAAACGACAGCGTTGCCTTTGCTCCTTCCGGGAAACAGGCTTGCATCCTGCTCATAGAACAAGAAGGCAATTGTCACCAATCAGCAATTGCCGAAACNGANTTGAGCCTGGAGCTGACTCNTTCTGTTTCAATGNCAGAAGGAGACATAATCGTTCCCTCTAATTCTCGACCAGAATTTGCCGACCAATTCGAGGCTAAAATATATTGGCTGAGCAAAGAAGATTTGCTACCCGGCAGGGTCTACATATTGGAGGCGGTCGGTGGGAAAAGTGAAGCGACCATAAGTAAGCTCAAGTATCGACTCGAAAAGGACGGGCAGCACCAAATAGCCACAAATACACTGAGCGATCAACAATATGGCGTTAGTAATATCTCGCTAGCTGAGGCTATCCTTTATGACCCCTATTCCATATGCAACGCAATGGGACATTTCAATTTGTTAGATAAGTTCTCAGGGGAGGTAGTAGCAGAGGGTGAAATCCATCATGGGCTCAGACGCGCCAATAATGTTCACTGGCAGACGCTGGATATAGATAAACAAAGCCGAGCCAATATCAAGCATCAGGTTCCCAAGATAATATGGTTAACAGGACTTTCAGGCGCTGGCAAATCTTCTATTGCCAATCTCATTGAAAAAAAACTAATTGCTAAAACACGGCATTCATACCTATTGGACGGCGATAATGTACGCCATGGCCTTAACAAAGATCTCGGATTCACCGATGCTGATAGGGTTGAGAATATCAGACGTATAGCCGAAACAGCTAAGCTGATGCTAGATGCTGGCCTTATTGTCATTACTAGCTTTATTTCGCCTTTCCGAGCAGAACGGGAAATGGCGCGCAACCTTTTTGATAAAGGCGAATTTATTGAAGTCTTTGTCGAAGCCAGCCTGGAAGTTTGCGAAAAACGTGATCCTAAAGGGCTTTACAAAAAAGCCCGAGCCGGCGAGATAAAAAACTTCACCGGCATAGACAGCCCCTATCAGCCACCAGAGCACCCAGAGCTAGTTATCGATACTGTGACACTGACGTTGGAACAAGCTGCTGACAAGATTATCGGTTATTTGGAAGCCATTTCCGGATAAGCAGAATAAGGAACTATGATCAGTGTAGATTCGCACTGGAGGGCTTGCATTTGTTTTCGGCAAATTCAGGATGCAGCACATCGATGCGCTTGACAATAAGTAAATCGTGACGACACAAGCCGTCATATTCATCAATCGAGCGCGCATCAATATCATCCAGCAAGACGCAGACCACGTCATCACCCTCGACATCGACAACCACGCAGAGCTTGAATCCATTCACTGTGTCCAACGAAACGAACGAGCCGACCCCAAAATTATGCACAGGATAAATACCATCGGTTTGTTTGAGTAACCCATAAGATGCAAAAGCCACACCGAAACCGGCAGCGGCGACCACGTGGATAATGTCAATGATGTCGGGATCAGTTAGATCAACACGAACCGTATCCGACAAGGGTTGGTCTTTCTGCAATTGTCTTTGATTGATCAGGCGCAGAAATAAGCTAATATCATCCTGATTCCACTGCAGGGTTTCTTCTCCTTTCGAACATGAACTGTCGGATGAAAGGCTCAAAACACTTGTTTCGATAGTCAGATCTTTAATTTCGGTTTCAGGTGGACAAGGTACTACCAAGGAAACTGAACAGTAACCCTCGCTGGTCTCGGCGCTTAGCCGCCAAAGGAAAGGAATATCGCCGCGTAGCTCAATCATGAATTACTGCTATAACTAAACACACGGATAAACATACCACAATAAGACATTTGACAGAATCTCCACCTATATTATTCCAATGACCCCTGCCAGCGGACAAACACATCACTTAGAGAAATCTTCTAAACACTATTTTCAGCAATTTTCACTAACTTATTGAGCGTGAAGGAATTTCAAACCCGGACAAGACTGCCAAATTTTGTCCACAGATTCTGTGGATAACTCAGTGCATAATTCTTAGAAAAATCCCGCGAGCCGCTAAATACTGTGTGAATGACATGTTTTGATCAATTTTTAATCAAACTATAAATACTATATATATCAATCTCTTAAAGGTTTTAGAAGGTTCGAACAAAAATAAAACCTGCTATTTTTAAGGGTTTTATAATCATCGGCTCATTTTTGTGCATAAAAACTCGGGTTAAATGTATTTTTGTAAATACACTGTTCCATTTATCACTGTTTTTATTAGAGTTTTTCAAATTACAATACCGTTCGTTCTTAAAGCATTTGTAGTACCTAAGCATTCATGCAATGAGTAGACAGCAATTTCTTCTGCTTTGGAGTCTCACTTAAACGTGAACACTATGANATCTGGAATNCCAATCAAACCCCGCNCTATCTTCTTCATTATTGTGGTCTTCAACCTCTGAATTTAATTTGGATGCCCTGNTCAATGACCTTTTTCATTTACAAATTTNTGCGAACGGAGTTTTTGTCAAAAAACTGCCTGTTTTTCCCTGCCCAGCCGATTAATCCAGTATTGATGCAGAAATTCTCAAAAATATCTGTTAAGTACCGCTATTTTAGTCACAGGTAGCGTCCGGAATGTCTNCTTCTCTCCGTTGCAAGATNTGCGATAGGTTCATCGGGACCCAAGGTAGACTTTTTTAACAAATTTGGACCCAAGAGAAATGCGAGAAACCTCAAAGAAATTCCATAATNTTTGGCGGATTCTATTCTGGTATTTCCTATTTATTTCAAAAGCTTATTGTCAACTTCCCTCNTTGTCACAAGCCGAGCTTCAGTGGCTAGGAGAACGAATTTTTCAGAATGAATGCGCGGGCCAGTTCGAATGCCTTACGAGTTGGAACCCGGGTGAACGNTTTCCATCAATGGGNATAGGNCATTTTATTTGGTACCAGCAGGGACAGGCNGAACCTTTCGAGGAAACTTTTCCCAAAGTACTGGCCCTGTTTAATGAACGCGGCATTGTTCTTCCCAAATGGTTGAGTGGCGGTAGAAATGCCGATGCACCATGGCAAAACCGTAATCAATTCAACGCACAATTACAAAGTTACCGCATGCGCGAACTCCGCCAAATTTTAGCCAGCACGAAGCCCGTACAGGTAGAATTCATCAGTCGGCGTCTGTATACCTCAATAAACGAAATCATCAAACAGTTTCCCATCGAACAACAGCAGGCAACTGAAGACAAAATTCTTTACCTTGCAAATAGCCATACTCCGCTTGGCCTGTACACCCTGATGGATTATTTACATTTTAAAGGCTCTGGGCTCGACCCAGGAGAGCGCTACCAAAGAAAAGGGTGGGGNCTTTTACAAGTTTTGCAACAGGTGCAACAAGCCACGCCGACAGTGGAAAATTTCGTCGCAGCGGCCGAGTACGTGCTGGAACGCCGAGTAATGAACGCGCCACCCAACCGGGAGGAACATCGCTGGTTGCCAGGCTGGAAGAAACGTCTGCAAACCTACTTACCAGACAATTCTGCTCAGTGATATCTCATGTCAGCTTGCTGCTNAGCCATTTTAGCTATACTCTGCAGCACTTTTTGAACGAGCATAAAACCCGGAAATACAAGGCTATCATGAGCTTCGAACGACTTAATATAAAGAATATGAAGGGCTACAAACCTGGTGAACAGATAGAGGGGCCGGATGTCATTAAGCTCAATACTAACGAGAATCCTTACCCTGCTAGCCCAGAGGTGGCGGCTGCACTGAAAAATTTAGATACGGAAAGCCTGCGGCGCTACCCTTCCCCTCTAGCAGACTCGTTTCGGAAAGCAGCTGCAAAACTCAATAACGTCACCGAAGAAAACATCATACCGACCAAAGGAGGGGATGAATTACTCAGGCTGGCCATAACAACTTTTGTAGATACCGACGAAAAAATTGTGGTCACCCAACCATCTTATACCTTATACCCAGTATTAACCGATGTTCAAGGTTGCGTACTTATTGAAGTCCCTTTGCAGCATGACTGGTCCATGCCATCAGATTTTGAGGCTTACCTGAACAGTAGCGGTGCCAAAATGTGCATCCTCGTAAACCCTCATGCCCCAACTGGCAGGCTGCTGGAAGCAAATTACCTTTCACAGCTAGCTGATAGNTTCCAGGGTATCCTAGTTATTGATGAAGCTTACGTTGATTTTGTGGACCCTAAATTTCAATACAATTCTGTGCCGCTCATCAAATCCAAGGACAACGTATTAATACTCCGCTCGCTTTCTAAAGGATACTCATTGGCCGGTTTGCGATTCGGTTATGGAATAGGCGCGCAATCCCTCCTCAAGCCCATGATCTATAAAACCCGGGACAGCTACAACACAGATACTGTGGCTCAGCGACTGGCCACAGCTGCCCTAGAATCAGTCGACTACGCACGCGGAACGTGGGATCGGGTGCGCAAGTCAAGAGCATCTTTGACCGATGGCTTAAAACAAATAGGATTAAACACGGTACCCAGCCAATCAAATTTTGTATTCTGCCAAGTCCCGAGTCCGATTAGCGCGAAAGACCTATACGAAGGCCTCAAACAGCGCAATATTCTTGTGCGCTATTTTGATCAAGATGGACTCAAGGACAATCTCCGAATCTCTGTCGGCAGTGACTCTGAAAACGCAGTTCTTTTAGAAGCCATCCGCTCTCTAATAAATACTCCAGACCTTGATTAGCGGACCAAATTAAACTGCAAGTTGACAACCTAACGCAGCAAGTTTAGAACAGCCTAATCTGTTTCACGNAACTCCAGNTTACTACGTAGAGTTCACTTATGNCTGTGTCAGAAAAAGCGAGCACGTCGGAAAAAACTCATCATTGTCCGAAGTGTAAAAAACCAATGCGATTGATCGAAGGCAAAAAGGGCCCTTTCTGGGGCTGCACCGGTTTCCCAGAATGCAAAACGATACTTAATGACTCCGACGGTAGACCAACACAGATAGATGATCGTTACCGGTGCCCAATCTGTACTCGCCGAATGGTCCCAGCTGATCCNGATAAAGGTGATTACTGGTTTTGTAGTGGCTACTCAAAAGGATGTAAAGTGACCCTTGCGGACAACAATGGAGTTCCGGAAAAAGCTCATTACTGTCCTGATTGTGGAAGCTTGCTTGTGAAACGTNAAGGCAAAAATGGGTTATTCTGGGGNTGTGCGAATTACCCTNGTTGTAAAGCGAGCTTTAGCGACGTAGATAACAGGCCCAACTTTGATCTTTTCACTGCTAAACGTTCGTAAGAAAACTGCTGCTACCATAGCCGGTATCGCTATTGCGGCTCTCTGCTTATGGGGTATCTCAACTTGGCAGGACATACCGGCTAGCGAGCTATTCAGCATTTTACTGGCCACTACCATCATGGTTGGTGCCGTTATGGTCGCAGCGATACTGTTAATCGCAATCTTCAAAATCCTAGGAAATTTTCTTGGTAAAAGCCCTGACACCGACAACAAAGGAAAGCAAGATTAGGAAAGCGGCAAGCTACGCCACATAATCAGGGCATCTTCCCGCCCTTTAGTCGTTGGGTAATAGTTCTTCCTTTCCCGAACCTGGGTAAATCCTAATGATCGATACAGTCCAATGGCTGCATCATTTGTCGATCTCACTTCAAGGAAACAATCGATCGCATCCAGTTTATGTGCACGATCCAGCAACAATTTGAAAAGTTTGCGTCCGTATCCGCAACCTTGGTAATCAGGATGCACACATAATGTAAGCAAATGGCATTCACTAACTGCCAGCGACATTACTCCATGCGCGACAATTTGCCGTTTATTGGCAAGCACCCAGCACTGGTATCCTGTCCTGAGACAATCAATGAATATTCGCTTTGTCCAGGGGTGTTCGTAAGCAGCCACCTCATTCGCAACTATCAGATCAAGATCGCTATAGCGCATATTCCTAGCAAAGAACTGGTTTGGTCGATTTGATTGTAAGGAAGACGGAAAATTCATTTCATGACTTATTGAGATCAATTGTTGAGTCTTTGCTTGAGAGGTTGCAATTGGTCCCAGACTTCTCGTTTGAGTCTTGGATAGGAAAGCATCATCTGTAAACTATTGGTGATAGTAAAATAATAATCNGCCTGCTCAACCTTGTAGTCTCTTACCTCCTCTTTTCCTGANTTTTTAACTAGCAATTCGTCTATTTCACCAGCGAANACCAGTAAATTGGAAAATCCATCCTGCTGCTGACGCATAGTGATGAATCCTCCCAAAGCCTGCCGAGCAGCCTGGTTNGGTTCTGTAGCCACAGACAGCCCCTCCACTATTGGCCAATCGAAATTTTCACTGGAAAAGTTGCAACCATCGGCATTTACTCCCAGTGCCGTTAGAATATTACGCAAAAGTGACAGGGATTCTTCGCTCAAGCTCCNNGCTNTTAAATGCGGCANTTCATTAATAACCGACAAGCTATCATTAATACTGTAATAGCCTAGACTGAACTTTAAAATATCACTATCGGGGGTAATTTGTTCCAACTTGGCATCAGGTTTAAGATCCCTATTCCGGATCAGTTCGGTTTCTTGGTTGTCAATGACTGCTTTTGCTTGAGCTCCGCGCTGATTAGACTTTTGTTGTTCAATGGCCGAATANTTCGAAGAGNCTTCTGCTCTTTTTCCGGAGACTGATGACTTTTCAGCTAGTTCGTAACGGGGCGAAGGTTTGGCTCCTGGCAANGTAGCACGGGGGTAATATACTTTGATTCCCATTGCCTCAAGATAGGCCTGTCTTCGAAGTTCATTCACAGAGTTGTTGAGCCCGTAATAAAGTAAAATGCAAATATACTTCTTTGCTATTGCTACAACAACAAAGCTAATGATTCCTGTGCTCGTGGTGCAATTGCAGTCAGCTTGTATTCGTGATTGAATCCGCGTTCTTCGTAAAAGAGGTTCTTTTAGACTAAGCCATGAAAGCAATTCTGTGCAAAACCCTCGGCCCTCCGGAAAATCTGGTCCTGGAAGAAGTAGAGGACCCCGTTGCCGCNGAAAATGAAGCTGTGGTGGAGGTCTATGCGGCGTCGCTCAATTTCCCGGATGGACTGCAAATACAAGGCAAGTATCAATTTCAGCCTCCTTTACCTTTTATACCCGGTTCCGAGATTGGCGGTGTCATTAAATCGGTTGGACCTAGCCTGAAAGGATTCGATATTGGCAATCGAGTTATGGCCATTCCTGGACTCGGGGGGCTAGCTGAAAAAGCAATCGTTAAGGCCGAAGGATTGCGTAAGATTCCTGACAGCATGGATTTTAAAACTGCCGCCGGTTTTGCCATGGTGTATACCACTTCCTATTATGCGCTAAAACAGCGTGCCCACCTCAAGCCCGGTGAAACCCTCCTGGTGCTAGGAGCCAGTGGAGGCGTTGGTCTCGCAGCGGTTGAANTAGGCAAAATCATGGGTGCCCGTGTAATAGCCGCTGCAAGCTCTGATGAGAAGCTGGAATTTATAAAACGTCTGAATCCGGACGAAATCATCAATTATGGTGATGGCGAACTCAAAGAAAAGGTNAAGGCCCTCACCAATGACCGAGGCGCAGACGTAATTTATGACCCCGTAGGAGGTGACCTATTTGATCAATGCTGCCGATGTATCAATTGGAACGGTCGGCTTCTAGTAATAGGATTTACAAGCGGACGGATCCCAGAGTGCAAGGCAAACCTTGCGTTGCTGAAAGGCTCCTCTATGGTAGGAGTTTTTCTCGGTCGATTTCGCAAGGAAGAGCCAGNTGAATACGAACAAAATTTCAAGGAACTCATGCAGTTGTATGATGAGGATAAGCTTCGCCCGATAGTAACTGAATCTTTTCCTATGGAAGATTATGTTGCTGCGTTCAACGTCTTCACTGAACGAAAAGTATTAGGCAAAGTTACGCTGGAGATACAGGCCGAGTAACACTACACCATGCTAAGCGACGAAGAAATTCAAAGGGACCTGGAAAAGCTTCGAGACATCGTAGCGAAACATAAGTCGCCAGGCGCCCCACTCGAAACTCATTCCGAAATCATTAATGGTCAAGAATTTGAAGTATTCAGCAATGCTCCCCACAACCTAGGTGAGCTGTATGACCTAGCACTTCAGGACGCAGACAAGACTTTTTTGGTCTATCTCGAAGATCGCCACACCTTCCAAAAAGTTCACGACATGGCCCGGAGTCTCGCCCGGGTTTTAATCGAACGGTATGGGATGGAGCCCGGTGACCGAATATCGATTATTGCGCGCAATTCCCCTGAATGGTGCGTTGCCTACATGGCAATAACCTTATTTGGGGGAGTCGTTGTACCTATGAACTCATGGTGGAAAGGCGCTGAGCTGGAGTACGGTCTACAAGATAGTGGTAGTAAGCTAATCTTTGTCGATCAAGCGCGTTTTCAACATATAACACCCTATTTAGATAGACATGAAATAGAAATCGCCTTGATCAGACCGGAATCAGAAACGGGTTTCCCTGAGTTCTACAGTTTATTCGACGGGGTAGACCCCCTATCTGACGAAGAAATAAAACAGCTTGGAGTAGATCCCGAAGATAACGCCTCGATAATGTACACATCTGGGTCCACCGGGATGCCTAAAGGTGTGCTTTCAACGCATCGTAATATTATAAATGCACTGTACACATGGAAATTCGCCAAAGAAATTAACGAAATTCTCCGGCCTGAATTGGTCGAAGAAAACCCGGAATATCAGCCTGCTATTCTGGCCAATGTTCCACTGTTCCATGTTACAGGAAGTCATGCACAGTTTTTGGCTAGCTTCATCAGTCTTAGAAAGTTTGTGATGATGTACAAGTGGGATCCGGAAAAAGCGCTGGAACTGATTGAACAAGAGCGTATCTCCGTCTTTCATGGAGTGCCGACTATGACTTGGGAAATCATGCAGTCTCCAAAGTTTTCGACCACTGACATCAGCAGCTTAAGAGGAGTTCAGAGTGGCGGTGCACCGAGGCCTCCGGAACATCTAATGATGATGCTCCAAAAATTTCCCGAAGTAGCAATCCCGGGTTTAGGCTATGGCCTCACTGAAACAAACGCCATCGGCGCCATCATTTCCGGAGGGTTTTACGAAGCGAAACCCAATAGTACTGGTCGCCCTACTCCGCCTGTCACTTCGATGTGCATCATTGACGAGGACAATAATGAACTGCCTAACGGTCAAAAAGGAGAAATTTGTATTAAAGGGCCAACTATAATGAAGGGGTACTGGAATCAACCTGAATCCACCGCCGAAGTGATAACAGACGGATGGTTCCACACCGGTGACATAGGCATGCTAGATAACCTGGGATTTCTGGTAATTCTCGATCGCGCCAAGGATATTGTCATTCGTGGCGGTGAGAATATCGGCTGTGCCGAGGTGGAATATGCTATCACTGAACACCCTGCCGTTAGCGAGGTTTCTGTTTATGGGATCCCAGATGATCGGCTGGGCGAAGTCCCCTGTGCCTCAGTTATGCTAAAAGGAAGTCAAACCTTAAGCGGTGCAGAACTGAAAGAATTTCTGAGCTCTAAGATAGCCACTTTCAAAATACCGGAGCGTTTCTATTTCCAATATAAACAATTACCACGCATTGCTTCCGGCAAAATAGCCAAGAAAGAGATACGCCAACAAGTTATCGAGCAAATCGTCACCTTATAAATCCCCCCTCTTTTTGTCTAAAATTAGGCTCGACTTCAATTATTCTTTTTTAACTTTATTGAAGATTCAACCCTTGGCTAACGATAAGCATATTAAAGCTTCGCAAAATAATTAACCCAACGGGTTAGTTAAAGATGGGCCATACAGTATGGGGGCAAACGTTATGAAAGAGCATAAATGGGACGACTCAGTAGATGAAAGTAAAGATTTTATTGAAGCGACCACAGTATTTCCGGAAGAAGGGCCAGAAGTGAAGATTAACGCTCTCAGCTTTAAATCAGACATTACTAAACTCCGCAGACGCATTGAAGAACGCCTCGACAATAAACGAATCGACCTGGAATTCAACTATGAGAAGCTCGACGACAATCGTGAAGAATTTAGTTGAAGTGTAGCTCGAGAACCAGCGTCTAACGATCAGCGACAGTGCTTCTGGAATGGTGAAAAAATTAACGAGCTACTAAAACGAAATGGATTTCTCCCACACCTTCAATTGCAGCGTGTATCTGATCTCCAGCAACGACCGCCGATACCCCAGCGGGAGTCCCGGTAAATATGAGATCACCAGCTTTTAATTCGTAATATTTGGAAAGTTCACTGATAATTTCAGGCACCGACCAAATCATGTCGGAGAGCTTGGCATCCTGTCGGGTTTCTCCATTAACACTCAATGATATTCTTCCCTCGAGCGGATGGTCACCCCCATTCGTCGACCTTATGGCAGAAGTTGGGGCTGATTGGTCAAACCCCTTAGCTGCATCCCAGGGTCTGCCTTGCTTTTTAGCTTCGGCCTGCAAATCGCGTCGGGTAAAATCAATGCCCACGGCATAACCAAAAACACGGGCTAGTGCCTCTTCAACGTCTATATCGCTACCTCCACTGGCAAGCGCAACCACTAACTCCACCTCGTAGTGCAGATCGGCTGTGGCTGGAGGGTAAGTTACTGGCTGGTTGCCAATCACCACTGCATCAGAGGGTTTACTGAAAAAAACAGGAGGATTCTCTCTGGGATCGCCGCCCATCTCTTTAACATGATCACTATAATTCTGGCCGACACAATAGATACGATGTACCGGAAAAGCGTGATCGCTGTCTTGCACTGGTATTACCGAGGTCGGATGAGGTGGAAATAGAAAAGTCATTTATGATTCCTGTTCCTTTTAATTTCCTGAACACCGTAACTCAATGGCCAGATCTTGCCTATTTGTCTGTTGCAAACCAGGAAAAAGTTTAAGTCCGCTCAACTCCTCTATTCTTTGCAAGGTGTTCTGCTGAGAACAATAACGCTCGCTCAAGCCAAGTTCTGAATCAAAGATAAAAGCCGCGTGTCGTTTCTGCGTTGCAACCACCTTGAAATAAGCCGAAGGTTGTCCGCTAAAGCCAGTGCTGCGCAAACCTAGAGGCTCGGAAATTTCATAGAGCGGTCCACTGATTACATATAACTCTCCCTGGGTTGCCGCCAACTCGTTGATGGCTTGTTCCAGCCTGGCCCAGCTTCCTGTTCGCAACTGACCAGGCATTGGAGCCATATTGGTTGTATTATTTAGCTCTTCCCAATACGGGGTAGCGGCAAAACTGCTCATCGGGGTCAAACGACCTCGGTCTTTTGACTCGAAAACGTATTCGTTAATTCGATAAGATCTGTCAGACTGAGCACTTGGATCCACCTGCGTAACGCGCGAACCTTGTGAATCCCTCAGGTCCATGCCCATGTTCTCGGGAAGCAATTGATCTTGTTGCCACACGCGTGGCAATAGAGACGCGACTCCAATTGAATCTCTCAAAACCCGGTAGGCCACCCAGTCAGGAAGCCCGGTTTCTAAATTCACCGAAGCCACATATAAGTGGTGTACTACTGTCTCGTGATTAGGCGGCGCACCGGACGGACAATCGGCCATGCAATGAGCAATATGCACAATCTGCCCATGCCCTGTGGGTGAAATCTGCAAAAATGCGGCGAAACTAACCCATCGGGTAAGGGATTTGATTATGTACTTCATTACACTCACTTAGGATATCTTTACTCAGGCTGACTTCCAGGGAAGCGAGAGCCTCATCAAGTTGATCTGCGGAGCGGGCACCAATAATCGTGGAAGCCACAAAATCAAAGTGCATGCTCCAGGCAGTAGCTAAAGTAACCGGTGACAAACCCGCTTTTTTAGCTATTTCCAGGTATTTCTCAGTGGATGCCAATGTATCCTTGTTGACGAATCGCTTGGACATTGCTTGCTGCCTAGGGTTTTCGTGTTTTTGATAGTCATTGAAACGGGAGTTCAAAGGCTCCTTGCCACCATTATATTTGCCGCTAAGAACACCTCCTCCAATTGGAGAATACGGTAATAACGAAATCTGCTCTCGTTTGCAGACATTGGCAAGTTCGTCGAAGAAGCGTCTATTAAGCAGGGAAAAATTATTTTGGATAGATTCGAATCGTGCCCACCCTTCATAGTCAGCAATAGTGTTGGCCTTGGTGAGACCGTAAGCATTCTCATTAGATGTGCCGAGATACCTCACCTTCCCTGCCTGAACCAATCGGTCCAACGCTTCCATAGATTCATCGATAGGCACAATAGTGTCAGGCCAGTGTGCCTGATAAAGATCAATATAATCGATCCCAAGACGTCTCAGGCTACCTTCGATTGCCGCTTGTACGTGATGACGATCGATTGCTGTGAGCCCATGGCGAACAGGTGGAACAAACAACCCTGATGCCGCGCCCGCAACCTTTGTGGCAATAATCAGAGAATCTCGAGGCTTTGTCTTGATCCACTCACCAAATATTTCCTCCGTCACTCCAGCCAATTCGACTGTAGGTGGAACCGGATAAACCTCGGCTGTATCGAAAAAATTGATGCCCCGGTCATAGACCTTTTCCAGAATCTTGAAAGATTCTTTACGGTCACTCCAAGTACCAAAACTCATGGTTCCCATACAGATGGGCGACACACGTAATCCACTTCTTCCTACATAGCGATATTCCATACTGCTTCCTTTTAGTTCCTAACAGTTTTACGCCAATGGAGGACAACCGTCACCAAGGTATCCGCCGCCACCACAGTAGCTAGGATCTTGCAACTGGATTCGAATACCATCTGGATCGGAAAAATAAAGTTCTGGTGTCCCGCCCTCTGCACCTCCGCGATTTGGCATACGCATGCTAATCCAATGCATTAAAGGTTGAGTGTCGGAGGCATTCTCTCGAGCCGTTAAACCATAATCAGTCAAACTCGCCAGCACAGCATCAACATCAAAATTCTCCATGCTGAAACAGGCATGGTCTATCCTTCCCGCCTGAGTCGGTCGACCCTGTTGATTGCCTCCCACATACATCAGGAACTGAACGCCATCCCCTACCCCGATGACTGGAGCTTCTGGGCCTTGATATGCCTGGTATTCCTTCCCAAAAGTAGAAGTATAGAAATCATTAGCTCGATCTCGGTTGGCTAGAAAAATGGTAAAATGGCTAATGTCCATCAGCAAAAAGAGCCCACTGTTAGCAGCCAATTCAAGGTTTGAGCAATTATTACCGAGATCTCCACTGCCACCGCAATGATTCTCAGAACATAGTTGATAGCGGATACCTTCGGCATCCGCGAAATAGAGATTCCGGCCTCCATAACTGCTTTCTCCAGCAGTCTGCCCTCTTTCATCAATCCAATAATGCATAGCCATATCAAGGGGATCCTGTCCGGAAACTGGTTTCAAACCACGGTTTAGCCCGAATCCTTGCAGTTGTGCAACTACCCTATCCACATCGAAATCAGCCACGCTCAGCCCGATATGGTTGATACCAGGTTGCTCAGCCCCACTTACTGGGGCTATTGAAAGAAAGAGAGGTCCATCTCCTATACGCAGGCATACTATGTCTCCTTGTCTTGCCTGAATCGGTGCGCCAAAAAGATCCTGGTAAAACCTCACGGAGCGCGCAACATCTGATACGCGGATCTGGAATGAATGCAGTTTTCGGACTGCTATAGGTGTGGGGCTTACCTGTGCAAACCCGCAGGGCACTGCTGCTATTGCGGGCAAAGCCTTCAACAGGTTACGTCTTGTCTTGTTAACGGAATCGACGGGCAGACTCTCGCAAAGTCCTCTTGTTCGCATGGGTTCATCCTCACGGCAACAAAGTCAAAATATCATGACACCCAAAAGTTGCAGCGTCTAACTAGAAAGTAATAAAGAATATGATGGATCAGGAATCCTTGCGTACCGGAGGTGGATCGATTCTTCCAATTTCCTGTTGCCATTGCTCCATACCACCCCGCATGTGGGTAACTTTTTCTATGCCCATGGATTTTAAGGACAATGCTGCTAAGGCCGAACGCCAGCCCTTATTGCAGTAGAGAATTATTTCCTCGGCCTCATCAAATTCTTTCATATAATAAGGGCTATCGGGATCGATCCAAAATTCCAGCATTCCTCGGGGCACGTGGAGTGAATCGGGAATTCTGCCTTCCCGCTTCAATTCACGAACATCACGAAGGTCGACCAGCCTAACACCAGGCTGATGGAGCTTTTGATCTACCTGCCCCGGTGTCAGCGACTCCACCTGTGCTTCGGCTTCCTCAACCAAAGCACGGAATCCCTTCTTAATTTTCATTTATTTGATCCCGTCACAGAACTAATTCTGCGATCCCGATTCCGCAGCAAAACGCTCTTGAGCCCGATGGCCAGAGAGAATATTAGCCATCCCATAATTGCCTTCATGGCACGCGTATTCATAGATTGGGTCTTCGGTATAGTCAAGAGTCATTTCAACGGTATAGGGCCTTTGGTAAGTGCCAGGATCTGAGCTCGTGATTTCATAACGAATCGCGTTTTTGGCGACCCGAGTAATACGTTCAGTGTATGTCCTTTCAGAAGCTCTTGGACCGGGCCCCCTTATTTGCTGGCCCGCCGCAGATACAGAATGAAGCAAGTCGGCTTTTCCGGAGAAATTTGTTGTTTCAATAACTAGAGTCTCCCCATCCCACCAACCTCTCGAATCTCCATGCCAGAGAGAAATTTTGCCGTCTAACTTTGGCTTTTCAACAATTGGAATTATGCGGACATCATGTATCTTTTCCTGAACTATGGCGATGCTATTTTTTGACTGCAC
>NZNL01000092.1 GCA_002694855.1 Gammaproteobacteria bacterium | reverse complement strand
TTAATAAGGATTTCACTTGAACTGCTACCGCTGCCGAAACCGCGACCGCCGCTGCCACCACCCCCGCCGCGGAATCCCCCGCTGGAGCTGGAGCCGGCACCGGTCGTTGAGCCAACCCCTGGGATACGATTGAGCATATCTTTGGCAGTCACAGAGCCATACTCGGCAAAGTAACTGTTTGGATAGGTAACCGTCGCTTCGTCTTCTGAAATCTGGCCAAGGATCTGAGGGGAGAAACAGGTCAAAGCCAAAAAACACAGGGAAGAAAAGTATTGCTTGAGGCACTTCAGCTTCATAATACAAATGACTGCTAGTTGATATTGGAGTTATCGGCCGCTTGCCTGGATGTTAACCCCGAAATATGACCATAAAGACAGGGTTTTCTCCACTCATTGTCAAACTAAGTAACAAGTTACAGTGCCTGCTATGATTTATTTATTCTAAGAACTAAAAACTATTTGTCCAGACATCTACGGCGATTTACTATCTGCTCATCGGTTAGATACAAGTTTTTAGTCTGCAGCGGCAATATGTCTCGTCGAGTTCTCTTCTCTTTGTCCCTTATAGGGCTAATGACAACTAAAGCATTGACGCAGACTGACAGCAACCGACCACGAGCACAGGAAATCGGATTGGTTGTTCGTATTTTTAAAACAGGTATCTTGACTTCTATAACAGATGTTAACGGGATTCGAGTTGTTCATTCAATGGTAATTCGTAGTTTAGTCGGCGCCCATTTGACTGTAAACTCGTATATATTTAGACACAAAAAATCAAAGGACTATTGCGATGCATAACTCTTCTGCCCTACTAATTACCTCCATCCTATCGCTGTTTCTTTCCTCAGCTGTTGCTCAGACATCAGATAGCGCTGCTTGGACAGCAACAGTACAGAACGAATTCCGAGTGATCCCCAATATCACCTATCGACGCGCCAATGGTGTCGAGCTCAAGATTGATGTCTATCAGTCCCGCAGCAACGAAGGACCTGCACCCACTTTTATCTATTATCATGGCGGAGGCTGGGTCGGCGGCTCGAAGGAAGCCAATGTCCTGCGGTTGCTACCTTATCTGGAGGAAGGCTGGGCTGCTGTTAACGTGCAGTATCGCCTAGGTGATGTATCGCTGGCCCCTGCAGCGGTAGAGGATAGCTTGTGTGCACTACGCTGGGTCGTCAGAAATGCCGAACAATATGGATTCGATACCGATCGATTAGTCGTGTCAGGCAATTCGGCCGGTGGGCACTTAGCATTAACTACTGGCATGATTCCCTCAGAAGCTGGCCTGGATCGGCAGTGCCTCGGAAATGAAACACTCAAGGTGGCGGCGGTCGTCAACTGGTATGGTATTACCGATGTCAATGATTTGCTCCATGGGGTTAACCAAAAAAGCTATGCTGTGCGTTGGCTTGGTGCTCAGCCTGACATGACAGAAATTGCTGAGCGCGTATCTCCCGTAAGCTACGTCCGGTCAGATTTGCCCCCTATTATTAGTATCCACGGTGACGCCGACCCAACTGTACCCTACAACCATGCTGTAGAACTACATCGCTTGTTAGATCGCGCCGAAGTTACCAATGAACTGGTTACTGTACCGAATGGCCGGCACGGCGGCTTTCCCGCGAATGAAATGCGGCGTATTTATGGGTCAATATTCAGTTTTCTAAATAAGAATCTGCCCAACTAACCGATGACTCAGTACCGGGAAGCAACCATGACCAAATTAAAACCCTCGCTTTTATTTGCTGGCCTGTTGGTGGTTCTGACCTGCTGTACGGAAGAGAGCAACGAGCAGTCACAGTCCGACACTGATGGCCAGTGGCACCACCACGGTGCTGACCATTCTTCCTCGAAATATGCGGCCCTGGATCAGATTAATGCGGATAACTTCGAACAACTGGAGATAGCCTGGCGTTGGGAGTCGGCAGACAAGCGCATTCCAGACTCGATGTTGTATCCCACTGGGGACTATCGTGCCACTCCGCTTTTAGTTAATAACGTCATGTATACCAACACAAACCATGGACAGGTAGTCGCCCTTGACCCAACCACAGGAGAAGAGTTATGGCTGTTCGATCCTGAAAGCTATAAGCTAGGCCCTCCGAATTTCTCGCCTGTGCAAACTCGTGGCATCGAATACTGGACCGACGGGGAGGTAGAACGCATTTTTCTGGCCACTCTTGGTAAGCAGTTGGTGTCTATAGATATTCACACCGGCCAACCTGATCCTGATTTTGGCAATAATGGCTTCATAGATCTTACTCAGAATCTGGGCCGCCTAGAGTTCGAGATGCGCAACATTACCCACGGTGCACCACCCATTGCTGTTGGCAATACCTTGATTGTAGGCTCGAAGATCTTCGACTACATCATGAGCAACCGCAGCCCTCCCGGTCATGTGCGCGCCTATGATACTCGCACCGGTGAATTCAAGTGGCGCTTCAATACAATTCCCCAACCTGGTGAAGACTATAATGAAACGTGGGAAGAGGACTCGTGGCAGACAGCGGGCAACACCAATGTCTGGACATACATGGCAGCGGACGATGAACTGGGCTTGGTTTATCTACCTACCTCCACACCTACTAACGATTATTGGGGTGGCAAACGGCTAGGTGAAAACGTATATGCTGAGAGCATCATATGTCTCGATGCGGAAACGGGCGAACGGGTCTGGCATTTCCAGACGGTACATCATGGGTTATGGGATTATGATATTGCGTCGGCTCCGAATCTCATTGATATTATTGTCGACGGAAGGCCTATCAAAGCCGTGGCCCAGGTTTCCAAGACCGGCTTCACCTATGTTTTCGACCGGGTGACCGGAGAGCCGGTATGGCCTATCGAAGAGCGACCTGTGCCGCCAAGCACGGTTCCTGGTGAGCGCGCTCATCCAACACAACCTATCCCAACGTGGCCTTTACCCTTCGAGAGAATTGGCGCGACAGAGGAAGATCTGGTGGACTTCACTCCAGAAATCAGGGAAGAGGCATTGGAGATCGCGAAAAACTTCGTGCTCGGCGATATCTTCACACCACCTATCGTGCAAGGCCACGATGGAAAAACTTCAACCTATGTCGTTCCCGGAGCCGGTGGCGGGGCTAATTTCCCGGGAGCTTCCATGGATCCTGAAACTCAGACCCTTTATATCCAGTCAGTCACCAGACCAATTGGCATGGCTTTGGTGGAACCCCCTGATGGAACTTCAGACTGGCCCTATGTGATTCAATATACCCGCACAGCCGGGCCACGTGGATTACCTCTGGTAAAACCACCCTACCGACGAATTACCGCCATAGATCTTAACTCCGGCGAACACGTTTGGCAGATACCCTTTGGCAAAGGGCCCACCGACCATCCGGATATTGCCGACTTGGACCTGGGGCCACTAGGCACTGGTTTCAACGATGTTGTTGCCGAAGGTGGTATTCTGATCACCAAGACTTTATTAATTTCTTACCTGGCAGCCAAGGACGAAATCGGCCCGGAGGAAACCGGTTCAATCTTGGTTGCTCACGATAAAGCAACAGGTGAACTTATCGGTGAAGTCAATGTTGCCTTGCGCCTGCATGGCCCCATCATGAGCTATCAGATACAAAATAAGCAATACATTGCCATCGCCGGAGGTGGGCGTAATAATGATGCTGAACTTCTGTCATTTGCCCTACCTGGTACTACCAGTAACTAATAAAACAACAAATTGGAGCAGACATGATTAAGATTGCCTTAAAACCACTACTCAAAACCTCTTCTAGCCTGCTATTGGCGGCACTAGTGCTAACCGCTTTGGATATATCGCTGGGTAAAATGAAGCCAAGTATAATTGCCCAGGAAACCGATCTGTCGGAGGAAAAAGTCGTACACTTATTGCAGGAACCCCGTCATCGGACTGTGCACAGGGCAGGCAGTTTGTTCCTGTTGGACGTGCAGGTAAACCCTGGTGATGAGTCCTTCCAGCATATACATGATCAGGCAATCCTGCTGACTTCAATCAGAAGTGGAGCTGGTCCGAGCAACGGCACTGTAAGAGCGATCACAGATTACGCGACTACGCCCCTAACTCACAACGTATCCAATGGCGGACCGGGTCTGTTGCGGATTATTGCGCTGGTAAATGGTGGTAACGGCATTGCAGGCGAGCCAACAGACAGACCATCAGGCATGTCCTCCAATCCTCAGATCGAAAATTCCTGGTTTCGCTCCCACCGCATAGAACTTGATCCCGGCGAAGAAACATTATTGCAAAACCACCACAATCCTACTGTAATTGTCCAGGGTACCGAGGGTACCGTGCATGTGACACGAGAAGATGGAATTACGACTGAGCTAGACATGGCCGGCGACTGGGCTTGGCGGGATGCGGAGTCTCCTTTCACTATTCAAAACAAAGGCCAGACTACCGTTGCCGTGGCTATTAACGAAGGGCGTGAATAACTTATCGAACCCTTAAATTGATCCAAGATTAGATAGGCCTGCCCGTGGCAAGGTAAAGGGTCAAGTTCACTTTATCAATTGGAACCTTCGCCGTAAGCTCCAGCTATTCATTTCGATGGACATTCTCTATCCTGCTACTTATGCTATAAAATATGAAAAACCGTGAGGACTGATTATGGCCTACAAGCTTATTGGTAAAGATTTCACTCCACCAGATGTTCACGCGAAGGTCACTGGCAAGGCTAAGTTTGCAGAGGATTTTAAAGTAGATGGAATGCTCTATGCCCGGTTACTCACAAGCCCGGTGCCCCACGCGCGCATACTAAACCTCGACGTTTCCAAGGCCCTACAGATGGAAGGAGTGGTTGCCATTCTTACAGCCGACGACGTCCCGCAAATGCCAAACCTTGCCAACCCGATTCTTACCAATGAACCGTCGTATGTAGGAGACCCCATTCTGGCTGTTGCCGCCATCAATGAGCAGATTGCGGAAAATGCAATTGAAGCGATAAATTTTGATTTCGAAGCGTTGCCTTTCACCGTGGATCCGGTTAGCAGCCTGCAGCCTGATGGTCCTCATGCACGCCAGCAGGGAAATGTTGGTAATTCAACGATGCAAGATGAATTCAAGTCCATTCACTGGTCGGAGCAGGACATACAAGCTATTAAAGATGGTGAGATGCCTGAGGGTGAAGCTGCACGAGAGTGGAGTGTCGGAAACCTTGAAACTGGTTTTGCAGACGCCGCTTATGTGGTGAGCGAAAGTTTTGTCACGGCAAGCTTTTCCCATAATTCCATGGAACCGCGATCTGCGCTCGCATACTGGGAAAACGGCAAGTGCTTCGTGTATGGGTCCAGCCAAAGTCAGAGTTTTCCTGTCCCTGGGTTAGCCGGATATATCGGTATTGATCCAGCAAATTTGGTGTTTGTGGCGGAATACTGCGGTGGCGGATTTGGGTCCAAAGGTGGACCTTACCCACAAATGTCTATCCCGGCACATCTAGCGCGTCTGACAGCCAGGCCGGTGATGTTGCGTATTAGTCGCGAAGAAGAGTACTACATCGGTTCCGCTCGTCACGGTTTCCAGGGTCACGTGAAAATAGGATTTCGAGCCGATGGCCGAATAAATGCCGTAGATCTCTATGTCATTCAGGACAATGGCGGTAACTCGGGATTTGGAGATTGGCTATCCGCTGGAGACGCTGTTTCACTGGTGTATCAACCAGAAGCTATGCGGTTCCGTGGCATCCCAATATTTACTAACACTCCGCTTAAAGGGCCTCAAAGAGGACCTGGTCAAAATCAGATTCATGCGGTCATAGAACCTTTGTTAGACAGGGCGGCTCGTGAATTAGGAATGGATCCACTAGCTATCCGCCAAATCAATGCACCAACCAGTAATGACCGTTATGGGCCAAATAACAGTTCACTTACCAGCTCCCATCTAGGTGAGGCACTACAAATAGGTGCTGAACAATTTGGTTGGGAAACGAAACGGGCTCAAAGTGGACAACGCAATGGAAGTAAAGTAATTGGCGTCGGTGTAGGACAAGCCTACCACTCAGCTGGTAGTAGTGGGTTCGACGGTTTGGTGCGCCTTACCCCGGACGGCAAACTGCATATTCATACCGGTGTAGGTAATCTCGGAACTTATTCCCACACAGGCACCTCCCGCGTCGCAGCGGAAATCTTGAAATGTAATTGGGACAATTGTGTTATCGAACGCGGCGATAGCCGCCGTCACCTCCCTTGGAACCTAGGACAATTTGGCAGTAACACCTCCTTTACCATGACCCGAACCAACTATGTAGCCGCCATAGATGCCTTGGAAAAACTACTGGAAATTGCTGCCATTGACTTGGGAGGCTCACCGTCAGATTACGACATAGCCGATGAACGTGTTTACCTAAAATCCGATCCTTCCATTTTCATAACTTATGCCAATGCTGCAGCACGAGCCATTGAATTGCGTGGTAAATACAGCGGGCAATATGTACCTGAAGATATCAACTCTATGACAAGTCGCTCGGTACAGGCTCTGGCCGGAACCGGACTCATCGGTGTTGCTAAAGACAATCTCGAAAAAGAAGGGACTGTTCCCGCCTTGGCCGCCGGATTCATCCAGATTGAGTTGGATCTGGAAACCGGTAAGTATGAGATATTAGATTATCTTGGTGTAGCCGACTGCGGCACCGTGATCCACCCCCGTGGGCTCGAGATTCAAGTCAAGAGCGCGGCAGTGATGGGTTTCGGGATGGCAGGCTATGAGCGCCACGCTTACGATCCTCAGAATGGCTTGCCAGCATCAGTTGGCTTTCACAACTCCAAACTCCCAACTTATCTCGACTCACCGACCCCAATGGACTGGGCGGCTATGGATATTCCAGACCCACAGAATCCAGTCGGAGCAAAAGGCATAGGCGAACCGATTCAGGGCTGTGCCGCAGCGGCACTGTTGTGTGCTATCTCAGATGCCCTTGGCGGTCACTTATTCAACCGCGTACCGGTAACTGCCGACATGATCGTTAACTTCGCAAGTAGTCGGACACAATCTCACGGTCGGGTTCAGACGAATACAACTTAATCCCTAAAGTTATTCTTCGGGAACATTAAATACTTCAACCATGTAGTTCTGATAAGGGCCTTCCATCAGGAAATTATTAAAATTTCCGTGAAGTAGATTGATGGCAGTCTTAGCCACGCCAGCCGAATCGCCCTGACTTGTATTTCCTATTCTCATTACAGACCAGACTTTAGTGGGCCCGTGGCCTGCTAAACCCTGCAATACCGCACAAGAATTCAGGATATTTGACCGATAAAGTTAATAATCCGCTGTTCACTTATTATTAAAGCCAACAATCAATGTTAGACTCTGGCGCAGAGACCCGAGCTCTGGCCCTTTTTGAGAGAATTCAGGCTATATGAAAATACTGATGATCTACCCACAGATTGATGCCCCGCTAGGCACCAACCACGGTATCGCGTCCCTAGCCGGTGTGCTGCATGCTAAGGGCCATGAAATGGATCTGATGCACGTTTCCGAAAAATATAAACCGGTTCCCAGTAGTGAGGAAATAATCGACTATATCCGAGAAACGGAACCGGGGCTTGTTGGCTTCTCGGTCATGTCCCAACAATACGACTGGGTTGTGCAACAAAGCAAAGCTATCAGGCAAGCTATGCCTAAACTAATCCAGACCATCGGGGGAGTGCATTGCACGATGGTTCCTGATGAAGTACACAAATCAAAACTGTTTGATTATGTTTGCGTTGGAGAAGGTGATTGGGCACTCCTTGAACTGATGGATGCACTAGAGAAAGGAGCACAACCACACACACTGGCGAATTTTCGTTCTTGGATGGGGAGTGTACCGGTATCTAACCCGGTTGCACCTTTTCCTGATCTGGAAAAATTACCCCCATTAGACTATGACATCTTTGACATGAAGGCTGTCATGAAAGAAACCCGTGGCTGGATGGGGATCCTGACTTCTCGCGGCTGCCCTTACAAGTGTACCTATTGTTTTAACATCGAAATCGTCGATCAATATATCGAAGATGGTGCAGCGAAAAACGTGAAAGACTTTCTGCGTCACTTCCCGGTTGAAGTAATGATGGAAGACTTGAAAAAACTCGTGAGAGACAATCCGGAAATAAACACGTTTATTTTTGACGATGATCTATTTACGCTGAATACCAACTATGTCGTAGAATTTTGTGAAGCCTACAAGAAACATAAAGTCAATGTGCCCTTTGTTGTAAACGGCCATGTGAATTGTTTCGACAAAGTAGCCGCTAAGGCTCTCAAGGAGGCCGGCTGTATTATTGTGAAATTCGGCCTTGAGAGTGGGTGTCCGCGAGTGCGTCGCGAGGTACTAAAACGATATATGAAAAACGAGCAGATTGAACATTCGTTTTATTCAGCACATGCCTACGATTTGCACAGCTCAGCTTTTATCATGTTCGGACTTCCTTATGAGTCCCGCGAAGAAATCATGGAAACGATTCACTTATGCGCCAAGGTGAAAATGGGTCGATTCCGTTGGGCCCTTTTCTTTCCCTTCAAGGGTACCGCCGGATATGAGATTGCCAAACCCCTTATCGATGAATCGAAAATCGCTGGCCAGGGAAATTATTTTGACGGCTCTTGCCTCAAGTTCGGTGAAGAACATGACTTGTTTCTAGACAAACTGTCCAAGCTCTGTAACTGGTATGTCAATGCGGAAACCGATTGGGAGTGCGCCCCAATTTATCGGAGATTAGTTGAAAAAGTGGAAGCTATGAACCGGGAAACCTGGCTTAGAGAATATGAAGATCTTGTCGCCTATGACAGGGACTTATCCGAGCAGCTCATAAGTGAGGATAAAATTCATTACACTATTCGTTATTCGAATGTAATGGGCGTTCGCTCTGACTATATCAAGCAGGAACGAGAACAGATGGCCGCCGGTAAGAAGGCTGAAGCTGTTGCCTATACGCTCGATCAAAGTTAATTCCCTACGAACGTATCTCTGTTCGCAATGCTACCTGCCCTCCAAAGCGTCGANAGCCTAGCAGTGCGTTGCCCAAATTGGGTAGGCGATATTGTCATGGCAACTCCTGTATTCGAATGTCTGCGCAGTAACTTNCCCACAGCAACCATAACAGCTTTAATAAGACCCTATGCCCGAGGCATACTCGAAGATGCGCCTTGGTTTGACCATATAGTGGATTGTCAGGATAAGGACTGGCAAGGACTGAAGACTATTCGCCAGGAATTTGCTCGACTGAAACCCCAGTTTGGATTACTGCTGACCAACACAACTCATTCCTTTCTCACTTTCAAGTTCGCTGCNTTGCCCCGCACCTACGGTTANCGCCGAAATTTGCGTAAATTCTTATTAACAGGTGGNCCTAATCCCATTATGGAAGAGGGTGAAATAAAACCAATACCAATGCAGGACTATTATCTGGATTTATGCCGTTACCTCGATCTAGAAATACCGACCAGCCCCAAACCAACACTCTACATATCCGATACACTTGCGAGCCAAGGGGCGAATCGGTTGAAAAATTATGGAATAGAGGCTGGCGACACCGTCATTGGTTTAAATCCCGGTGCCAGTTTCGGTTCCTCTAAGTGCTGGCCCACAGAATATTTCGCCGAACTTGCCGAACAATTGCAAGACAGATTCGGCGGAAAATTGCTACTGTTGGTCGGGCCAGGCGAAGAAGCAATTGCTGATCGTATAATCCAAGCAAGCAATGCAGAAATCATCAATACCGCTAAGGATAGGATCGATCTTGCTCATCTGAAACCATTAATAAAGCGGTGTAATTTGTTAATTACAAACGATACAGGGCCGCGGCATTATGCGGTAGCATTTGATGTTCCGCATATTGTGCTGATGGGCCCAACAAACGCAATATACACTGCAAACAACCTACAAATGGCGACTGTCTTACAAAGACAACTACCCTGCGTTCCCTGCCACAAGAAAACCTGCCCGCTTGGACATCATGCCTGTATGAACGAGATCACCCCTGCCATGGTAATTGAAGCGGCTACCAATTACCTGGGACACAGGTAATGCGAAGCTTTTTTTATCAAGAACAATGGCAGCGACTCCAAGAGTCGCCAACCACAAACGATCTCGAATCATTAGCGCAACGGGTTGCTTCCAGTTTCGTCGATCGCTATTACTACAGCGATGAGTACAATCGTGAATACATTAACTTGCTTTGCGAGATGGCAACCTACTTTAAGAAATCAGAACTAAACCAGATTGCAGCGCAAGCTCTGTTCGGTATCGTGATAGAAAGATTGTGTGATGATTTCGAAGAACTACAAACCGAAACTTATAACCGTGTTATCTGTCAGGTCGTGAATTTTCTTTGTGAACTTCCGGAAGGCCAGGAAATCCAGTCACAACTCTCTGACTTTGACCTGCACACGGAGGAGTTACTATACGAACGTATTGAAACTATTAGACTCAGCCCAGATCGAAAATTGCAGGCAAGCATCAAACCGAAGAAAGTTTTGGTGTTATCCCGTGTGACTATCGGAGCTGACGTAGCAATAACAAGTGTCATATGTAAGCGCGTATCAAAATTTTATCCAGAGGCCGAAATCATTGTCTTTGGGAACGCTAAACTTAAACAAGTTTTTGGATCTTTATCCGGGCTAAAGGTTCACGAGCTAAGCTACTCCCGTCGGGGCGGCCTCTTGGAGCGCTTCCTGACTTGGCTGGATTTACTGAAGAAAATCCGCGCAGAAATTGCAGGACTTTCCCCCGCTGAGTTTCTGTTAATTGATCCAGACTCTCGTCTGACCCAACTTGGAGTGCTGCCACTCGTGCCACTCCAAAATTACTGCTTCTTCAATTCGCGGGGCAGTAAAGAATACTCCGTCACAGCTTCAATCTCTGAACTAACCAACCTGTGGCTGGATAATATCTTGGGTGAACAAGAGTTCTGTTATCCATCAGTTTGGCCAGAATCTTCAAACCTACAGAATGCAAAACAATTTAGAAAAACGATTAATCCTGAGGGCTCAACCACTTTAATAACCCTTAATTTCGGTGTAGGTGGCAATACCCGTAAGCGAGTTGGAGGTAATTTCGAAGTGGAATTAGTCGTGGCCCTGTTACGGCAGCCCAACATACGCTTGATACTGGATCTCGGTTTTGGTGAAGAAGAGCAGGGTCGGATAAAAGCGATTATGCGAACCGTCCAACAACAGGGCGCTACTGTTCAGGCATTGAATTTTGGAGAAATCGGGAAGATCAAAACAAGCAGTCAACTGTTGGGGGTGGAGTGCACCATTGGAGAAATTGCGGCACTAATTGCTGTCAGCGATGAATTCATTGGCTACGATTCAGCCTGTCAACACATTGCCGCCGCGGAGGAAGTAAAAACCTATACTGTGTTTGCCGGTACCACAAATGTTCGCTTTATACGCCGCTGGCATGCAAGTGGTACCAACACTAGCGAGATTATCTACGTTGATACAATTTCCAAGGATAGCAATATCGATAATACCGACATCATCGGTAGACTCCTCGACCTGCGGCAATCCTAAAATTTAGCCTGATAAAAAAAAGAGGAATCAAATGATTCCTCTTTTTTTTGACTCATTGTCCAATCACCAACTTTAGTGAGCCGCCTCCTCAGCCGCCGCACCAGGCAGAGCCATTGCAGTGAGCTTGGNACCGGTCTGCAGCATAAGGTACTGGTGTCCATCATGAACCCAAGAGCTCATGCCATAGTTGCTGCGAGCAGGTGCTTCAATCTTGCCAGCGATTTCACCGGAATCTTTGTCGATTGCCCAAAGCATTGGAGTACCATCTGCAGCCTGATCGGCATAAATCAGCATGTTCTCTGTAACCACCATAGGTACCAGTCCACCGGTACCTGTATTGCCGACTTCATCCATATCGGCGCCCACACGTTCAAAAACGTCTGCATAACGTTGAGGTGTCTCACCGGTTGGAATTTCAAATGCTTTCTCACCGGTATCCATATCGTACGCAGTAATTGTGCTGTAAGGCGGCTTCCAAATAGGAATTCCCGCAGGATGTCGTGGCGGCCTCGCTGTGGCACCCCGTACCCCATTGGCGTATTGGGCTGTTGTCGCTCCAGTGGAATTCGGGAACAACAGATCCGCCTCTTCGCCTGGAATGAGACGAAGCGCAAAACAGGCAATGTGTGACGATACATACATGGTGTTTGTTGTCGGATCTGCAACTGGTGGTGATGTAATGTTGACTCCTCCAGCACCTCCCGGACAATTCATGGCGGCATACTTGCCTAAAGGATTGTCGGCATGGATAGGAGGATTGAACAGCCCTCCCATAACGTAGTCTTCCATAGCTTCCAGTGCCTGAGCTTTAAGCTCGGGAGTAAAATCCACCAGATCGTCTTCTGAAATTCCCTGCATACTATAAGGTTCAGGCCAAGTCACATGGGGCTGGGTCGGCGAAAGCACTTCACCGGGCACGATGGAAGGTGGCACCGGGCGCTCCACAATTGGCCATACAGGCTCTCCGGTCAGCCGGTTAAAGGTATACAACCAGCCTTGCTTAGTAGCCTGAATAACGGCAGGAATTTCTCGGCCGTCCACAGTCAGATCCAGCTGGATCGGTGCCGTCG
Source organism: Gammaproteobacteria bacterium (assembly GCA_002694855.1). Classification (GTDB taxonomy): domain Bacteria; phylum Pseudomonadota; class Gammaproteobacteria; order Pseudomonadales; family Pseudohongiellaceae; genus UBA9145. The sequence continues at coordinate 3,595 of NZNL01000092.1, read as the reverse complement.
GCGTATCAAAATTCCATACCTCATGGTGCACAAACTGGAAATGCCAAGCTCTCTCCCCTGTTCGAGTATCGAGAGCAATGATGCTTGCGCCATATAGATTATCCCCTGGCCGAAATCCACCGTAATAATCAATGGTGGCGCTGTTGGTGGGGATAAAGACTAAATTATTTGCCGGATCTGCTGAGAGTGGCGCCCAGGAAGATACGTCACCTGTCCATTCCCAAGCATCATTTTCCCAAGTTTCGTGGCCGTACTCGCCAGGCTTGGGAATAACATTAAACTTCCACTTGAATTCGCCTGTACGCAAATCATAACCAAGCATGTCACCTGGAACGTTCTCAATACGAGCCTGGTGATAACCTTGCTCTGCAGAGTTACCCACTACAATAGTATCGTTAACAACGATCGGTGGCGAAGAAGATGTAATGTAGCCCACTTCCAATGGAATACCTTCATAGGGATCAAAGGGATGACCNAGGTCTTTTATCAGGTCAACCACACCGCTGTCAGGAAAGCCGTCGATAGGTACCGGNGAACCCCAATCTTCGAGAGGAACACCAGTCTCGGCATCAAGAGCTGTCAGAAAGAAAGCTGGCGAAATAATTAGGATAACACCACGCCCATCAATCTCGGCGTAAGCCACACCCTTNCCGTAATCCGCGCGCATGGAGTATTCACCACGAGGCGTATCCGGCTCCCGATAAGACCAGATCGTGTCACCTGTTTTGGGGTCGATGGCGACCACATGACGTTTATAACCGGCTACGGTATACAGCATTCCATTTATATAAGAAGGCGTTGAACGTCCACTAACCGCTCCAAAGCTCGCGCCATCCCATTCCCAGGAGACTTCGAGATCCCCAAAGTTTTCCGAGGTGATCTCGTTGGCTGGCGTATAGCGGGTGTGTGCGTAATCGTTACCCAGAGTGAACCATTCGATAGACTCTTGAGCCTCTACCAGGCTCGGTAACGCTACTAAGCCAATCAATAGTCCCAAAAAACTTCTTTCTAGAGTTAGATTTTTCAAAATATCCTCTCCTACTTCTCAGTTACGTTTCGGTTGTCCGAAAAGCCCTAAAGATCCTACTTTTTAGATTCGCGATACAATTTTAGCTGAACCCACATCTAGACAGCATATCCTGCCACAAATCAGGTCCCTAGCGCGAATCAAAAATGTTTCAAATTGTCGCATTTATACTACCATCTAGGGGTCAAATAATCAGAAGGTACCCGTCACACGAAGAGTAATCGCCGGACCTGGGCGGTTACACTGGTCTTCGATTTCTTCGATGATACCGCTTGAAATACGGCCAACGAAACGGCGGCGTTCACGACACATCTCCGCTTTTTCGATGATCCTTTGCGCCTCCAGCCGGAAAGTGATGTTCTGAGGGCTTATCCATTCCACAAANGCACCCCAAAACGGGTCTCCNCGACCGTATTCAATATCGTCAATGTCATACCTGAGACGCCCACCATCGAAACTATCTTGGACGTTCATGCCATAATTAAGACGTAAGTTTGGCAAATCATGCCTAAAAGCATAATTGGTGCGGCCACGCCAGCTATTCATCATTCTTCTNTCAACACCTANGATCGGATCTATTATTTTAGAGTCTTCCACGTTTGTAACCACTGTGATAAGTAAATTTGGCATATCTATCATGCGCATGCGAATACTGGCGCTTAGGTTAATCCCGTACTTCTCACCGTCCCCGATATTTCCATTGGCGCTCTGGAGATTACTTTCATCGACAGTCACATCCATACGCTCAATCCTGTCGTGCCAGTCTTCATAGTAGAGTCTTCCGCTCACTACTCCAATATCGTTAGGTAGCCGATACTCAGAGTTTATTTCATAGTTCCAATACCACTCTTGACGCAAATTAGCGTTACCCGCTTGAACATTTGAATCTTCGTCCTGGTCATCCGTCGCTGCAACGAAATCGTTAAAAGTTAATTGCTCGACGATCTTTTCGATGGTAGCCCTTAATTGAAGCTGCGGGGTTAAATCATACCGAAAGTCTAGTTTTGGTTTTACAAAACTAAAATCTCGCTGTGTTGAAACNTCGCCNNGNTGAGTNATTTNTGAATCTTCATAAAGCACCGANGTTTCAAGGGAAGATCTCGAATTAAAGATCCAATTGTGAATAATGAAAGGCTCATAACGCATTTCTTCAACAGAAGAATTAGCATTATTAACTGGCATTGGAACAAGCCCCCCCACTAAAGGCGATGGTGTCCCTGTAGCGGCGGATACCCCCAAAGCGAGCTTAGAATCTAAGATAGTCTGTGCTCTCTCAGCACCGATCTCTATGTCCTGACTCCGGAAAATATCAAAGGTGTAGGAACCTCGAACAATNCGTTCTTTCGTCTCAATCCAACTGTCAAGAAACCGGTTNTTTTCATTAGAAAAATCGCTAAGNACATCATAACGCTCCAAGGTGGTAGCTCGCGTATCAGAGTTCGAGATGAACAAAACCTTCCACCGACTCCCCCCATCCGTGTTGAACTCGTAGTCACCACCAATTTCCCAGTTTTTCCAAAGCCCAGGTCCAATTTCACTTTGGAAGATATCGACATTTGGACTGACTTTTAAGTCCGTGGTTGTCCTTTCTATATCTGTTGTAGAAGTGCCATCCAACCAGGCGGCGTTGAGCCGGGCGCTGCTGTTTGGATTAATTTCGTAATCAAAATTTGCAGTACCAGAAAATCCCTCCGGATCCCGCGTACTAACTTCAAAAACCCTATCGTTCGGCGAAAAATCACCCAGTACAGAGCGCTCCCTCCTTACATTATAAATATAAGGATCAAATGCTCTGACGCTAGCTTGAAAATTTAGTCCGCCTGTCTGACCACTATACGAAACCTCGGCATTCGGCTTGATTGTATTATCATGAGCGTGTTCAGCAGTAAGGTCGTACTGTAAAGAAGCCTCGCTAAATTCCTCATTTAACACCACATTGATCACCTGCCCGCTTCCTCGAACATCGAGCTCTCCGGAAGTACCACGGATAATTTCAATACGGTCTACTTGCCCAGCCGTGATGCGGCTTAGCTGACTACCAGTGCTATTGTTTTTCCCGGCGGTCCGTTTGCCATTGATTAGGATTTCAGTGGTGCGGCTCCCACCCCCAAATCCTCGTCCGCCACCCCCTGCGCCCGACGGTCCTCCCGTGCTTCCTCCAGGTGGTGAAGGTGCGCGAGAACTGATTCCACCACTGAAGCTGCTACCCATACTCCGCGGATCAAGCCCAGGAATTCGAACAAGCATATCCTGAGCCGTAACCGGTGCCCATTCCGAAAAATAACTGGCCGGATATCTGACAGTCGATTCTTCTCCCACGTTTTCTTGGGCAGAGGTAGTCTGCGCAATACTAAGGGGAATTAGCAAAGAAACTACGGAGAAAAAACAACCTGGTCGATACATTGAAAACTCTAATATTCTTCAACACTCAAATCTAGTTTTCTACAAAAAGCAATAAACTAGATATCACACTTAACAAAAAAGGCTGTTATTAAATCACTAAAACGTGCCAGTGACTCTTAAAGAAACAGAGGGGCCCGAGGTACTGCATTGATCTTCGATTTCTTC
>NZNL01000091.1 GCA_002694855.1 Gammaproteobacteria bacterium | reverse complement strand
CTTCTGTAAAATTTTCAACTACACTTAGAGTGCCAAAAACGCCTCCATAAGCTGAAACGTCTCCTTCGAAATTTAAATAGCTAACCACCTGTCCTGCTTCATTTCGTGTGTAGGTAGTACCGGCGTGAGTTAATGAAAAATCCGCAATTTTTTCAGACATAAAACCTCCTAATTTCCTTAAAATAAACCGACAGACAAATGTCCGTCAACTCATCGAGTAGTCAATTACTTCTGATTAGTAATCATCATAGCCTTCGGTAAATTCGATACGAACACCGCTAGGATCAATAATATAGGCGATATTTAGCTCGATGGCCGGGATTTCCCGGTAAGGCACCTGAAACTCGATGCCCATTGCTTCCAGCCGACGGCAAAATTCTTCTAAACCATCAATTTCGAAACCAATATGATCAATAGCAGTACCTTGAGTCGCTGCACGGTCCCCATCTGCTCCACCAAAGCTTAAATTCATCCCAGGTACATTGGTAGTAGTTGCAATTCGACCGCGTGGTCTAACCTCCAAATCAAATACGTCTGTATACCATTGAAGAAGTTCTTCATAGCCTTCCGTATTGAAGTGAATATGATATCCAGTGACTTCTGCTTGTAGGCCCTGATCTTCCTGAAGCTCGACCCGAGCACCTCCAGGCAGATCTACGAAAGCATTGATCTGACCTTCCGCTCCTAAGAACGTTTCTCCGCCAAATCCAGCAGCCTCTGTAGTGACAGGTAATCCGTCGGCTTCCCATTTGGCAAGAAATGTATCCATATTGCGGACTTTAAAGCCAAAATGGTTCATCACTGTATCAGCAGATGGCATGGTCGGGTCACTAGTTGAGAGTGCCACCAGCATATTGTGTAGTACTACGGCTGTTAGCAGTGGCCTGCCCTCGGCATTTCGGCCTTTTTCCACGACCCTTCCACCAAAATGCTCTACCCAAATTTCCTTGTGGCGTTCGAAGTCAGATTGAGAGACATTCAGATGAACGTGCCCATACGTTAGACCGGTTTCATTAAAAGAGGCTAGAACCTGCCCCAAGGCCGGCAAGGAAAATGCCAGAAAGAATACTGCTATAGCTAGTTTTTTCATGTTTCATTCCTTTACATATTATTGGAGTAATGGGGTTGATTAGATCTTAACCCTTCTTCTATTATTTAACTGTCCAGGAGCTCCAGTATTTCCTGCTCAAACTTTTCTTTTGGTGTAAATCCTGTGTGCTGATGACAAATCATTCCTTCACGATTGATGAGAAACGTTGAAGGAAAACCTAGCAGAGGTCCAAAAGCGTCTTTAACATCATCTCGTTGGTCACCTATAAGTACTGGATAATCCATACCCATGTCTTCAGGGTAAAGCAAAAGTGTAGAAATAGGATCATCTACAGAAATACCAAGAACCTCGAGGCCATCCTTTTCGTATTGATCATATAGATCGATAAACCCGGGAATCTCAATTCGACATGGCGCACACCATGTGGCCCAGAAATCTAACAAGATAACTTTGCCTCTGTAATCACTTAGCGTTACATCATTGCCATTAATATCTTTAAGTACAAAATTAAGATTAGCCTTGCGATCCGTCTCGGAGCAACCCGTGTCATTAACTTGAGCTGATACCGACATTACTGAAATCCAGCTCATGAACCCAAAAAGTAATACCTTAGTAGATTTAGTCATTATTGATTCTTATTGAAAGACTTCTGTTTCTGGGAAAGTTAATGCAAATCCGTACCAACGGGTGAATATTTGCTGGGGTTGCTCGATGTTAACTTGCTCTCCCAAGTCGGTCTTCAACTGACCGTTCTGAATGCGGTAACCATCCGAAAGAATGAATTCTCTGCCCTCTAGTTCCACTTTACCTGATTTCCAGTAAATTGCGGTAGGTGTTGAAGTTAACGGCTCTAGGAATACCAGTAGATCGCGGTCATCGACGGTATCTACCATGTAGTTTCCCTGGCTACGTAGAGTTTCCAGCGGATAGTATCGATGAGATGAGTCGGGCCAAACCCCTAATCCCATATCCATTCTGGGGCGTCTTTGATCCTCTTCTCCAAGAGTCACGACAAATTGTTCCATGAGCTTAGCGTCTGAATTACTTGGCGAGTAGGTTGTAGCTGTGGATCTAATCATGTTGTACCGCCGATCCGAAATAGCGATTTCCATGTCAGCATCCAACGCTAACGCCTGTTCTACATTCATATTAAGCAAATTAGAAACTTCCATTCTCAAACCGGCATGATGCCCATAAACTGCTTCGCCTGTCATATGATTCCATAATGTTTCGGTTTCCTTGTCTTGTAGAACAAACAAACCATCGTACAGACCAGAATTTATAAAGTTGTATCTGACGCTTTCTATAGTAGGAATCAAACTGACCCCGGAATTNCAANCGACTCAGAACGTCGCCATCCAGTCTTTGCNATTCACTGTTCCCTGAGCAATATGGTGAAAAGCCATTTGGTCTCTTATTAAGGCGAGATACCCAGCGTCAGTTTTTGTTATNAGAATGGCAGTATCTTCGGCTATGAGTTCAGCGCTCAAAGCTTCTCGCAAGAACNGTGTGNTCTGAACATAATAAGTTTCAAAAAAGCCGGCACCAAATGTACTGTACCGATTAATATCGAAAGAATTTGCTGTCTGAGAAAAAACATTGCCCGAAAACAGTAATACAGAAAACATTAAACAAATTAAGTTTTCATTATTCTTCTTACCCATTGAGAGCCCCTGTGTTTTGGGTGTAGATTAACTATAACATTCGATCCAATATTGGCAAATTCATGACTCCAACCAAATTTTGCTGCCAACTATTATAAATCTGTCAGGCCACTAAAACTGCAATAATCCAGAAGCCTCCCTCCGCGGAAACACCCAGGGTGTGTCATCAGTAGGACCGATTTCCCCTAATACTCGTTGCCCATCCTCAGAAAGCAGATATTCTGCTAGTTTCTCAGCATTAACCCTGGCTTCGGAGCTTGCAGGATGTTGTGGTCCCGGGGTTACAACGACATAAGCTCTGCGCATTGCCGGGTCCCCACTTAAGAGGATTTCCACTCCCTCAGACGGCATTCTGCCAAAAGCCACAGGNAAATGACCAACTATCACATATGCCTGNTCTCGNGCAGCCTGTGNCAGAATCTGTTGGGGTCTGACAACGGTNTCGGGCAGAAGTCGGATNTGCNNCGGNACAAGNCCTGCGCTGTCCAGCAGTCGTCTNAGAATCTGATAACTACCAACATCTCGAAACGCAATCAGTGGTTGATTTGATGTCTGAATTTTTGTGATAGCNTCNCGGCCCAATTCGGTCTGGNTAATCCCCGCGGGATCATGGCTAGGGCCAGCAATGATGAACTCGTTGTAACCCCAAGTACGAAGGGCCGAAGCGTAGCCCAAAGCCTCCAGGGCAAATGTTTCGTCACCTCCGTGAATTAGCAGNAAATCCGCCTCCCCACTCATAAAAGCAGGAACCACCCGTTCCTTGGGAGCCGCAATAACGGTCGTAATATTCAGTTTCAGAGATATTTCCGCAGATTCTTCGATCTTGGACCAAACACCGCTCATATCTAACCCNCCTATGACGGCTACGTTTAATTCGTTCTCTGCCCCTGAGCCAAAGGTACTCGCCAACGCTGATGCAGCTACCAATAGACTACGTAGTTTAAGCATTAACATGTCATCTCCAATATATTCGCGGAGGATCTCTACCCCTTCCCTANGAAACATACAGCATCTAGAGTACCGAATGCNTCCTAAAATNANTTATNTAACANAACTTAAACCTGCAGCGATTCGCATGCTGCTTCTGTTAAAAGGGTCATGACAATATTTTTCTGGAGGTAGCCCAGGTAGTTAGGCGTTTTTCGTATTGTTCTAAACATTCTCTTAGAAGGCCTCAACTGCTTGTTTAGATTTTGCTAGTATTGATCTCCTTACTTTTGCTACTTCTTCTGTAGCCCCAGAAAATAACGATAGGAGCATTATGTTGAAAACCATTCTCCGTTCTGTCTTNAGCGATACTGTAATCGTCTTCTTTTTTTTCATCTCCGCCGCAACAGGTTTCGCGCAAGGTGACTATACAGCCCCTAAAACGGAATATGGACAGCCCGATTTACAGGGGGTCTGGAATTTTGCTTCACACACTCCAGTGCAGCGCGCGGAACGCTACGGGAATCGCGAATCCTTCAGTGATCAGGAAAATGAAGAAAATCGTCTCCAATCTATCTCTGCATTTGAAGCGAGAGCCGAATCCCACTTTGATGGTGTCGGCGGTTATAACTCCTTTTGGTATGAGCGAGCTGCTATCGGCTATGATCTGCGGACATCACTCATTACTTTTCCCGCTAATGGGCGCATCCCGGAATTAGTAGAGAGTGCATATACCCAAATTGGCACTCTTAGTGGAGATATTCCCAGCGAGCGTCCAGTACGCTTTGTCGTTGGCGGAATCGCAAAAGACGGGCCCGAAGACCGTGGCCTCTCCGAACGTTGTATAGTCGGGTTCAACGCTGGCCCTCCTTTTATGCCTAGCAGCTATAACAATAATGTACAGATTATTCAGCATCAGGATCACGTGGTGATAATGACCGAAATGGTACATGATGCTCGCATCGTATCTTTGGATACCAAATCGAAACTCAATGACAACATACGGCTTTGGTCTGGCGATTCCAGGGGTCATTGGGATGGAGAAACCCTCGTGGTGGAAACCAGAAATTTTAATGGTATGACCCAGAGCTTTCCTACTTCTCCGAACGGCAATTCTTACGACAAATTACTCACTGAGCAATTTACACGCGTCAACACCACGACTATTGAATATGAGTTTACTATNGATGATCCAAGCACCTTTACTGACAAAATTACGGTCATGATGCCAATTACCAAAGTTGACGGCTTACTGTATGAATATGCTTGTCACGAAGGGAATTATGGAATGATAAATATGCTGCGCGGTGCCAGACGGGAAGAACTTAGTGCAAACGAATAAGCCTATTACAAAATCTGTGAAAAACCGTCACGCCAGTTATGCCACCCATCTTCATAAGCTAACACTTCAATCGCATTCTCGGGATCAATCTCTGTCGCCGAGAGTGAATGCTCATCAACTGGAAAGCAGATTCGGGCCAGGCCTCTTGAAAGAGGTGGCCCGAACAAGGCTCTCTTAAGTTGTCGCAAAAACCTCTGGTGTATAGAAACCATGAAACTGGTGAGGTACATGATGCTTTAATTTCAAAGAACACACCTGCTCATTCACATCATCCGCACGATAGATCTGCAACTCGCTCTTGTGCTCGAATCCGTTATAAACAACTTCCATCAGATAGCCATCATCTTCTTTCGTGGCATTTATCTTTGGTACAAATACGGGCTCTGAGCCATAACATCCCGGCGGCAGTGCAACCACGGTCGCATCTCCATCGCGTGTTACTCGTGATATCCCATTAAAGAAACTGTTGGCGCCGTTATCTACGGAACAGGCTGTGTAGGTGACTTCGTTCCTCGATCCGGTAAAGGCCGTATTAAACGTTGGAAATTCACATTCCGTCTCCATTACCTGTTCGGATTTCAATTCACCCGTCTTCATGTTCAGGAAATAGCGCATATACCAGCCACCGCCAAATCGGCCGTCAGGATTAAAGACGTCCTGTAAGGTTTCGTTGGCACCGAAGTTGTCCTGTAACATTCCGTCGATAATAAGCTCATCGCCTTCTTCAAAAGCGTTACCGAAGTGGATTATTGCCCCGGGATCTGTTTCAAAGCGTTTCACTTCTGTCAGTGTGTCCAGATCGACAACAACGATTTGCATGGGTATTGATTCATCAAACGTCACCTGATCAGAAATGGTCCTGGCCCCCAGGATGACTGGCACCATGTTGCCGAACACAATAGAGCCCAGAAAGAAGATGGCGTACTTGTCTGACAGCGCAAAGTCATGACAGAAGGGGAAAGTATCCAGTGGAATCTGCGCCTTCTTAAATAAAGTTCCTTCCGGGTCAATGCGATACATATTGATGCAGAGCTTCGGCCCCTTAAGCCCAAAACCTGAAACTCCAGCACCATAGTTGATGTAGTCACCTGTTCTGGGGTGAACCTTGCCATGTGCGCTGAATACCATAGATGGCTCCAACTGACCGTCGTAGGTGAACTCACCAATGGTGTCGAGTGACCCTGGCTGAAGTTCCCAGGGTTTACCGCCCTCGTTTAGCGCCAGTAAATGTCCACCGTGATAAATCGTGCTGGTGTTAGCCGGGTTGGCCGGCTTTTTCAGGAAGTTCGATAGAAAACCGCCGGGCACCTGAGTACCAAATCCGCGGTACAGCACTTTTTGTGCAGCAGTCTCTTCTATGTACTTGGGTGTTCGCACATACCGATTGCGAAAATGTGCCTTGCCTTCATTAAAGGTGAACTGGCACAGCATGCCATCACCATCAAACCAGTGGCCGTATTTTGAATCACCAATACGCTGCCTGCCAGGACCATTCCTGTAGAAAGTACCTCTAATATCAGTGGGTAGTTCGCCCTCGACATCTTCAAGGTCGTAGTCATACTCCACGTTCAAGTTTTCCAATCCACCGTGACAACTTGGGATTTCATTGGCGCCTAGCGCTTGTGCACTCATTAGTTCATCTCTTTAGTTTGTAAATTGTTTGTCATCCCACGAACAGTCGGCGCTTAAGCACCACCAAAGGATTCCGCTTTTAATTTTTGAATGAAGATAACTCGATTCTGGAGCCAGGTAATTTTACAAAAACCGTCACGAAACCGTCACGCCGAGGGTAAATCGCTCTACAACCCGCATGAATTCTGGCGGAGGGGAAGAGATTCGAACTCTTGGAGGACTTTCATCCTCGCTGGTTTTCAAGACCAGTGCATTCAACCGCTCTGCCACCCCTCCATGATAGGGCCAGAATCTTACACTATTCCCTGTACTGTTGAAATGGGCCTCTAGAATAGGATCAGAACAGCTTTTGAACGCCGAAAAGCGTTGATTTTGCATACCCAACAGGTATGATCATTCCCAATTACTGCGGGAGGTTCGAGAGGCTAACCCATTGAATCTATTCGGCTGAACCCCCATATGCAGATAAAGCAAACCACTAGTTGGTCGTTAAATTCATAAAGGCCCAATTGTCGGAGGACATGATGAACCAAGTTCCTGAGTTTCAAACCCATAGACACCCTTTAGAACAGGAATCTGTATTAGCAACAAATAAGGTTCTGCGTAACACGTATTTATTGTTATCGATGACCTTGGCGTTCAGTGCTGCCTGCACGGTGATGGGAATGTCGCTGAGCTATGGCTGGAGTATGGGATGTTTGCTCGGCGGATTTGTAATGTCTTTTGTAGTTAGGGCTAATGCCAATTCTTCAATGGGTCTTATTGCTATTTTCGTTTTTGCAGGACTGTTCGGAGCTGCTATTGGGCCGATGATAAACACTTACCTGACAATCTATGAAAACGGCGGAGCTATAGTGGCGCAGGCCCTGGGCGGGACAGCCATGATATTTTTAACTCTGTCCGGTTATGCTCTGGTTTCAGGAAAAGATTTCAGCTACATGCGGGGATTTTTGATGACAGGATTGATAGTAGTGCTTGTGGCAATGCTTGCTAATTTGTTTTTTCAAATACCGGCTTTGAGTTTGGCCATTTCCGCGGTTGTCATCATGATTATGTCAGGCCTTATTCTTTACGATACAAGCCGGATAATTAATGGCGGGGAAAGAAACTATATCAACGCGACAATTAGCTTGTACCTGAGCTTTTTTAATATCTTTATACATCTTCTGCACTTGCTAGCAGTATTTACCGGCAGAAGGTAGCCAGAAGATAGTAGCGTCTTTCAGAGTTCTAACATCAAAGCCCCAGATTATCTGGGGCTTTTTATTTGAGTTATAAGAGAACAATACTTTGAANTTTACTGTGGTGGTCTATGCCGCCCCCTACTCCTCCGAAGCTGCAACCTCCGCTTTGAATTTTACTAAAGCGTTGCTGGAGCAAGGCCATCAAATTTATCGGCTTTTTTTCTTTTCTGATGGTGTCCACAATGCAAATCGGTTGGCTGTTTTGCCAAAGGGTGAAGTTAATTTGCAGCAGCAGTGGGATAGCTTAATAAGAACTAACGATCTCGAATCAGTTGTATGCGTCACCTCCGCAATTAAGCGGGGCATACTTAATGAGCCGGAAGCGGAACGCCATGATCTTAAACCAGCTAGCATGTATGAGAGCTCAGAAATAAGCGGGCTGGGTCAGTTAATTGATGCCGCACTAAATTCCCATCGAGTTGTAAATTTTGGCTAATCAAATGCAAAAAGACGAAAACCAAAAGATCCTTACATTCGTCTCTAGAACCGCCCCATACGGTAGCAATAGACCTCAGCTTTGTCTCGATGCAGCTCTAGCAGCAGCCGTTTTTGGTCAGGATGTTAACTTGGTTTTTCTCGGTGACGGTGTACTGCAACTTATTAAAGACCAGGCACCTCAAGCGATATCCAGCAAACCGCTCAGCAGCACCNTAGAAACATTAGATCTTTATGGAATCAAGAACATCTATATCGATCAANACTCAATGACAAAGAATCATTTGCTGGCTGAAGATCTCNTTCTNGATGGAAGGNCTGCAGGGAAAGAGGTTCTATCAGANCTCTTCNANAANTCCTCCGNGGTATTCAATCTATGAGCAGCCTGCANACCATTAGCAAAGCNCCTTCTTCAGGACTTCTCGATCAATGTTTACCATTTCTCGGCCAAGATGACGGCCTGTTATTTATCGAAGATGGNGTCTATAACTGTCTTGATCAGCTTGATTTACCCGATATAGAGATTTTCAGTCTCAAGGAAGACATGAAAGCCCGAGGGATCTCTGGCCGTAATCGAGCAGCTACGAAAACTGTAAATTACCTGGAATTTGTGGAACTGTGCTGCCGTTACGACAAGGTAGTGAGTTGGTTCTGAGCGATCTAACTTTCAAACCAGGCCAGCTTCTCCTTCAGTTTTACAACTCTGCCAACAATAATGATGGTTGGAGGTTTTATAGGGTTTTGTAAGACAGCTTCAGGCAGCTCTGCGAGCGTTGAAACTAGCACTTTTTGATCACGGGTCGTTCCTTGCTGAACAACCGCTATTGGCATATCTGAATCCATTCCGTGAGCCACAAGTTTTTCACAGATAAATTGCAGGCCTAAAGACCCCATGTAAAACACCAGAGTCTGTTGACTTACCACCAGTGACTCCCAGTTCAAGTTAACTGAACCATCCTTAAGTTGCCCGGTAAGAAAGAGCACGGACTGAGCAAAATCTCGATGGGTCAACGGAATCCCTGCATAGGCGGCACAGCCAGACGCCGCGGTAATACCAGGTACTACCTGAAACTGTATTTCTTCATTCGCAAGCGTTTCCAGTTCTTCTCCTCCCCGTCCGAATATGAAAGGATCACCCCCTTTCAGGCGTAAAACTTTTTTACCGTCTTTAGCCAAACGTACTAACATTTCGTTTATCGTTTCCTGTTTTATAGTATGGTCCGCGCGCGCTTTACCTACATGAATCTTTTCAGCATCTGGGCGAACGCGTTTTAAAATTTCAGCAGACACAAGACGATCGTAAAGCACGACATCTGCCTTATACATGAGACGCAGAGCCCTAAGTGTAAGTAGATCCGGATCACCAGGGCCTGCACCTACCAAATAGACTTCACCGGGCGTTGGTCCAGTAGATTTCTGGCTTAGCGCTGCCTCAATATGTTCTTNCGCCTTGGTGGTATTACCACTGTAAACCATCTCTGGGACCTCGCTATCCAATAGCCTTTCCCAGAAGCTTACGCGCTCGCTGAACTCCGGAATCTCTTGACTAACTTGTACTCGGTAAGATCCCAATAATGTTGCTAACTCACCCATTCGAGCTGGAACGAGAGTATCGTTTAATTCTTTGATCCTGCGTGTCAACACTGGGGAATTCCCCGAACTGGAAATCGCAATCAAGACTGGGGATCGGTCAACGATAGAAGGCATGATAAATGAACAAAGATCTGGTTGATCTACTACGTTTATCGGGATTTCAAAATCATTCGCAAGCTTGGACACAGCTCGGTTAACGGCCGGGTCATCAGTCGCAGCTACTGCGAGCACTGCGCCTTTCAGATGGTCAGCATTGAAATTTTGTTCAATTAATGTGATTTGTTCGTGTTGACCAAACTCACTGAACTTTTCCGTTTTATGGCCGGTTATAATATCAACTATACCGCCAGCCTCGACGAGCATCACCGCCTTTCGCCTGGCAATATCCCCTCCACCCACAACAACGCATTTCCTGCCCTTGATATTTAAAAATACGGGAAGGAATTCCATTATTCGAGATACTCGCTCCCATTCATGTAAGAGGACAGGTTTTCTGGAATCCGAACACGGCCTGATTTTTCTTGGTTATTTTCCAGGATAGCCACAAGCGTACGGCCTACCGCCAGACCTGAGCCATTAACGGTATGGACTAATTCTGGTTTATTCGTATCTGGATTACGCCAGCGAGCGCGCATTCTGCGTGCCTGAAAATCAGTGAATGAACTGCAGGAAGAAATTTCTCGGTAGCATCCTTGAGACGGCATCCATACCTCAAGATCATAAGTCTTACTCGAAGCGAAACCTAAATCCCCTCCGCAAAGTAATACTTTCCGATAGGGAAGATTCAATAATTGTAAAATGCTTTCTGCGTGAGCAGTAAGCTCTTCCAGAGCGGCTGCAGAACCCTCCGGCTTGACTATTTGCACCAGCTCTACTTTTTCAAATTGATGCTGCCGAATCATGCCGCGCGTGTCCTTCCCATAACTACCAGCCTCCGAGCGGAAGCATGGTGAATGGCAGACATATTTTAACGGGAGAGATTCTGTTTCAAGAATTACATCACGCACAAGATTTGTGACAGGCACTTCGGCAGTGGGTATCAGATAAAAGTCATGCTCATGCTTTAATTTGAAAAGGTCTTCCTCAAATTTTGGCAGTTGCCCAGTGCCGGCCAAAGATTCCGCATTAGCTATATAAGGGACATTTAGTTCGGTATAGCCATGTTTTGTTGTGTGAGCATCCAACATGAATTGAATTAATGCGCGATGTAACTGAGCCATTTGCCCTTTCATTACGACAAAACGTGCACCGGCTAACTTGCTGGCGGCTTCAAAGTCTAGACCGTTTCCCAGCCCTTCCCCAAGTACGACATGATCTCTAGCCTCGAAGTCGAATTGTCTAGGTTCGCCCCAGCTTGTAAGGACTTTATTTTCACNCTCATTGNTCCCTTCTGGGACGGAATCGTCNGGCAGGTTAGGGATACCCAGCAGATACTCAGTTAGCTGNCCTTGCAACTTTCCAAGACTCTCTTTTTTTTCTTCTAGTTCTTTCTTAATAGCCTCCATGCCTTGAAGCAATTCGGAGACATCTTCGCCAGAACTCTTACCCTGGCCAATCTTCTTGGAGCGAGAATTACGCTCGTTCTGCAATGCCTCGGTTTGCAATTGCAATTCTTTACGTCGGCTCTCCATTTCTGCAAGCGCAGCAACGTCCAGTTCAAAATTTTTCTTAAGTAAAATTTTGGCTAGAGTATCAAGCTGAGAACGAGTCCATTTGGGATCTAGCATAGTATTTTATTCGTTATCAGTTTATAGCAGCATTCGGGCAATTTGCATGCCCACGTATGCAGCAAAGATGCACATCATAACGCTACTCAACACATAAAAAAGAGCAGTATTGTAGTGGCCTTGCTGGAACAACAAAAGCGCATCGAGAGAGAAAGTTGAAAACGTTGTCATTGCCCCTAAGAACCCAGTAATAATTACTGGACGCCACTGATCTGCCACTGATAGTTTTTCCGCAAAAAAAATATATAGCAAACCAATCAAAAAGCTACCCAACAGATTGACCATAAACGTGCCAAGCGGAAACCCCGTACCATTAAATCGCTCTATAGAGACCGTAAGCCAATATCTGGAAACAGCTCCTAGCGCCCCCCCGAAAGCAATTGCAAGATAGGTATACATCAAAAGCTGTGGTCAGGAAAATTACTGTATGTAAGTGTTTTCAATGATTTCTATTCCAACCGGCGGTTCGAACTCGAATACGCTGTCTTCCAAAAACTCGTTCCGCTCAATTGCATCGAAGCGCCATACGGTTTGCTGGCCATTTTTGCTATTCAGATAAATCTGATCTAGCTCGGAAGTAACAAAACTAATCGAGATGCGATCATAAACACTATCTGTCGCTAAAGGCGTCAATGTGAATTGATGATCTCCGCTATCAAGGCTGTGTAGCTGCTCGATTTGATAGTCTGAACCGAGATTTTCTGTCTCACCATTGAGTAACTGAGCAGCTAGTTCAGACTTGCTGGAATCCCAATCTTCGATCACAACCTGCTCCAAATCGGGTTGATAGTTCCAGAGCTTAACGCCATTGGTTACAATTAACTCTCTAAAAGGAGTTATGGTTTCCCAATAGAAACCGTTTGGCTTTTTGAAGTACATTTTAATTTTGCTTTCTTCGAGAATGCCACCATCAGATTCCACAATAAGTTGCACAACGTCCGCTTTCAATGATTCTATACTCACCAGCATTGAATTCAGTTGCTCCAACGCGCCTTGCTGAGCCAGGCTTCCGTTAAAAAGGACGCAAATCAATAGCGCTAACAGGATTCTATGCATAGCGAGCTCTGATGAGTGGTGGGGTTAATCGAAAGGTGTCGGGGCGATGACTTCTCTAGAGCCATTAGCGCTCATTCCCGAAACCACCCCAGCTGCTTCCATTGATTCTATCATGCGCGCTGCACGGTTGTAGCCTATGCGGAGTTTCCTTTGTACAGATGAAATTGAAGCTTTACGAGACTCGGTAACAAAACGTACAGCTTCGTCATATAACGCATCGTCCTCTTCTCCCTGTATACCGGCCTGTCCATCCACCCCCATTATGTCGAAATCGTTAGCCCCCTGTGTGACAGCTTCGATGTACATCGGTGTACCGCGGGTTTTCCAGTCGGCAACTACTCGATGAACTTCTTCATCTCCCACAAAAACGCCGTGTACACGGGTCGGCATCCCACTTCCCGGGGGAAGGAAAAGCATGTCGCCGTGACCGAGCAATTGCTCTGCACCTCCCTGACCAAGAATAGTGCGTGAATCTACTTTTGATTGAACCATGAATGACAAACGAGTCGGTATATTTGCTTTGATCAAGCCGGTTAGCACGTCCACCGAAGGCCGCTGAGTCGCTAGGATAAGATGTATGCCTGCAGCGCGAGCTTTTTGCGCAATGCGGGCAATCAACTCCTCTACTTTCTTACCAACCACCATCATCATATCTGCAAGCTCATCTACAACGACAACGATACAAGGCAGGCTTTCCAGTTCGGGGGCCGATTGGTTTTCNTCTTGCACCATTGAATCAGGTTGCCANGTAGGGTCCAGTAATGGTCTACCGACCTTCTTNGCATCACCCACTTTTTTATTAAATCCAGCNAGNTTGCGCACGCCCAGCATAGACATAAGCTTATAACGCCGCTCCATTTCTGCAACACACCACCGGAGACCGTTAGCAGCATCCTTCATGTCAGTAATCACCGGAGTCAGTAGGTGCGGAATTCCATCGTAAACCGAAAGCTCAAGCATTTTCGGATCGATCATAATCATCCTTACTTTGTCCGGTGTTGATTTGAACAGCAGGCTGAGAATCATCGCATTGATTCCAACTGATTTACCCGAACCTGTTGTCCCTGCTACTAATAGGTGGGGCATTTTTGCAAGATCTACAATCACCGGTTTGCCAACAATATCGTGGCCCAGAGCCATNCTTAGACTTGAGCCTGCACGATCAAAATCCGAGGACGACAACACTTGACTCAACTGAATTACTTCACGTTTTTCGTTAGGGATTTCAATACCAATAACTGTTTTACCCGGTATCACTTCAACTACACGCACCGANACTACNGCGAGGGANCTGGCTAGATCTTTCACTAAGTTGGTTATTCGGCTTACCTTAACTCCAGCCGCGGGCTGCACTTCAAACCGGGTTATAACAGGTCCGGGTTTGACCGCTGTCACTTCAATATCAATACCGAAATCCTTAAGCTTTAATTCTAATAACTTGGACATAGCCTCCAGAGAGGCTTTGGAAAATCCGCTCTCATTGGTTTCCTGCCANGCATCAAGAAGTCCTATCGCGGGGAGCTCCTTCACAGAAGTTGCGGTAAACAACCTGCCCTGCCGCTCCTTCTCAACCCTAGANCTCTTCGCCACCTTTTTATANATAGGTATCTTTATAGAAGGAGGTATCCGCTTCTTCTCTTTCTCGATATGGATATCTAGTTGCCTCTTCCTTATTTCTAGTTTCTCTCGTATAGCTGCTTCCTGCTTTTTAGCCTCAATCCAATTCANAATNTTGCTTATTGTTAGGTCGCANAGAAAAAGNGTCCAGGCNCCTATTCGATCGATCACGACCAGCCAGGAAATCGAAACCGTAATGGTCAACCCGATTAAAAGAATGGAAAAAAACAACAAACTGCTGCCTAATATAGCGAGTACAGGCACGCTCAAATCCGCGATGAGCGACCCCAAAACCCCGCCTGCCATATAAGAAATGCCGTCGGCAGTCTGGAAATGTAAAGTGGCCAAGCCACATCCAGCGGTCATCAGAAAAATAAATCCTAAGCCCTTAAGACCAATCATTGGCCAGGAAACGGCAGGATTTAATTTACCTTCAGAAAATAAGGTATATGTTTTATAGGCAAGGAGTGCCGGCAACCCGTAAGCTAGATAGCCAAGAAGATGGAGAAGAGCATCCGCTATCCAAGCACCGTAAATTCCTATGGAGTTCTGCACTGNTTCGCCACTGCCGGTGGTGGTAAAGCCAGGATCAGCCGGTGAATAGCTCACCAACGCTATAAGTAGAAACAGGGACAGCAAAAAACAAATAATTAGGGAGCCTTCACGCATCAGGCGCTCCATCACCGTGGTGTCTTCAGACTCCTGCNTGGCCTTATTAATAGATATATTTTTCAATTTAATCAAATACCTAGTTATATTTTATAAAGTNATTTATAGANNTTTATCAATCATTTAATGGAAATTTTAGGCCTCACCNACATNGGTCGGTAAGTGCACAGATAGCAAATTTAACTATNNTCCATAGGTTATCGGGCAATTGAGCGTGGTAATTAGGGGTAAATCCTTTCGGGTCACCCTGAAATCTTTCTACTGAACCTTATCAAGATATAGTGGAGTGCTGNCCAAACGAGTAAAATAAGAGCTNGAGATTTTTGTTATTCANCACTTGGTCCACAAAATCCAGCCAAGCAGCCATCAGCCCCTTAGGAAGTAAGTTTATGAGTGAAGCGCAACACCATCGTCTAATTATCATGGGTTCGGGGCCTGCCGGTTACACTGCCGCGGTATACGCCGCCCGGGCCAACCTAGATCCTTTAGTAATAACAGGCATAGTTCCGGGTGGACAATTAACTACTACTACCGACGTAGATAATTGGCCCGGCGAAGATGAAGGGTTACAGGGGCCTGCTTTAATGGACCGTATGAAAGTTCATGCAGAAAGGCTNGANACCAAGTTCACTTTTGATCAAATAATCAAAGTAGATCTCCACCAAAGGCCTTTTCAANTANCAGGNGAAAGCCANAATTACAGCTGTGATGCGCTCATTATNGCGACTGGTGCCACAGCCCAATATCTGGGCCTTGCGTCGGAACAAGCCTATATGGGAAAAGGGGTGAGTGCCTGTGCTACCTGTGATGGGTTTTTCTACCGAAACAAAGCAGTAGCNGTAGTTGGGGGTGGTAACACAGCTGTAGAGGAATCACTTTATTTATCGAATATCTGTTCTCATGTAACGCTTGTGCACCGACGCGATGCATTACGAGCTGAGAAAACTTTACAACATAAACTTTTTGAGCGTATTGAGTCGGGCAAGGTAACCATGGCCTGGGATCACGCTCTGGAAGAAGTAATAGGTAATGAAATGGGGGTCACCGGCATTAATATCAAACATGTCCGTACAGAAGAACCCAAAAAATTAGATGTTGAAGGAGTCTTTATTGCAATCGGGCATGTTCCCAATTCGGGTATCTTCGATGGTCAGCTGGAAATGAAAAATGGTTATCTTGCCATAAATTCCGGAGTGACTGGGAATAGCACCGAAACAAGTGTACCTGGTGTATTTGCTGCCGGCGATATTGCCGATCAAATATATCGCCAGGCTGTCACTAGCGCTGGGTTTGGCTGTATGGCTGCACTCGACGCTGAAAAATTCCTCGATTCTTAACACTATGAAAGTTGATAATTCATTTCATGTCGCTGCCTTGGCTTGAACCTTATCCTATTGAGTTCCCAGCGGCAGAATCTGCCCTCCCGAATCCAAATGGACTTCTGGCAGCTGGTGGCGGTCTGAGTACTGAATGGCTCTTATGCGCCTATCGGCAGGGCATATTTCCGTGGTACGAATCAGGACAACCGATCCTTTGGTGGTCCCCAGACCCACGCCTCATACTATTACCAGAACAGCTCAAAATTTCAAAAAGCTTAAAAAAACTGCTAAAAAAACATAGCTATACAATTACATTTGATAAAAATTTTCCAGAAGTAATGTCCCAATGTGCTGCAGCCCGCAAGGGCTCGCCCGGTACTTGGATTACTGAGGATATGCAAGCAGCGTATATCGAGCTTCACAAAATAGGATTCGCCCACTCAATTGAAGTGCATTCAGGTCCAGATTTGGTAGGAGGGTTATATGGAGTGGCGCTGGGAAAGGTCTTTTTTGGAGAATCCATGTTCAGCAAAGAAACGAATACATCAAAACTAGCCCTGGTTTATCTTGTTCGTCAACTACACCAGTGGAACTTTGAACTAATAGATTGCCAAATCACGACTGAACACCTAGTCTCTCTGGGAGCGACAGAAATTAGCCGAGTACAATTTCGGGCTAAACTTCAAAAACTGATCGATGATCGAGGGCATGTAGGGATATGGCAACTCGACCCAAATCTGATGTTTACAGATCATGAAACAAAATTCATCGGTCATTAATTCAGTCCGTCTGTTTCGTACAGCGACTCATCCCTGCAGCTATAAGAGAAACCAGCAGGCAGCAACTATATTCGTCGATCCCGATCTTAAAATAGATCGATCTCTTAACAGCAAGCTGAACGAATTAGGATATAGACGCAGCGGTAGTCACCTTTATCGGCCAGATTGTGATTTATGCAGCGCCTGTATTTCGTGCCGTCTCCCCGTTAATCAGTTCGAAATCAAACGTCATCATAGGAAAGTATTAAATAGAAATTACGATTTAAAAGTCAGCGAGACAACCAATCTTATCTGCGATGCTTCATACGGGTTATATGAGCGATATATAAATAACCGCCACAGCGACGGTGATATGTATCCAGCCAGCATAGATCAATTTGAAGCATTCATTAAAACAAAAACCGAAGATACTCGGTTTTTCCAGTTTCACCTACGACAGAAACTCATCGCAGTCAGTGTTACAGATATCCTGGAACAAGGCCTGTCGGCCGTATACACCTTTTTTGACCCTTCCCTCAGAGAGAGATCTTTGGGTAACTACGCAATCCTGTGGCAGATTGAAAAAACACGGAGCATCGGATTACCCTACCTTTTTCTAGGGTATTGGATAAAAAGCTGTTCAAAAATGCAATACAAAAGCAAATTTCGACCATTGGAATTATTAGTGGATGGGAAATGGATTCTTGCTCATTAGCCAATTTAGCTTTAAGCATTCTTTGCCAACAACCCTAAAATCCGGCACAATGCCGCCGCTGCACGATCCTAAAGGGCATTCAATGGCGAAAGAAGATCAAATCGAAATGGACGGAGAGGTTATAGATACTCTTCCCAACACCATGTTCCGAGTAAAACTCGAAAATGGTCATATTGTGACCGCCCACATCTCTGGGAAAATACGCAAAAACTATATTCGTATTCTTACAGGTGATCAGGTAAAAGTTGAGCTCACCCCTTATGACTTAACTAAGGGAAGAATTACATATCGAGCCAGGTAAATCGGTAATTCTTAATTAAAAACTAAACCCTGGGTTATAAAACCAGAGTCAATTCCCGGCTGAACTGGTTTCCCGCTTTTTCTGAACCTTTTTACTATTGATATCTAGTTTGATGTCATCCTTTTCTGTCGTGATATAAACATCACCTCCAGATTCCGCTAATTCGCCAAACAGGATATCTTCCGCTAGCGCTTTTTTAAGTTTTTCCTGTATCAAACGAGCCATTGGTCTGGCNCCCATTGATTCGCTATAACCAAACTTTACAAACCAGTCTANGGCCNANTCGTCCACATGAAGAAGNACNTTTTTNTCATCCAGTTGCACTTGTAGATTTACCAAAAATTTATCCACGACAGTCCGAATAGTTTTGGGTGCAAGTGCGCCAAATTGAATGATCCCATCTAAGCGATTTCGGAATTCGGGTGCAAATGACTTTTTAATAATTTCCATTCCATCGGNACTATGATCTTGTTCGATAAATCCTATCGATGCCCTCGACATTTCTTGAGCCCCAGCATTGGTTGTCATGACAAGGATTACGTTACGAAAATCGGCTTTCCGGCCATTATTATCTGTGAGGGTGCCATGGTCCATAACTTGTAGGAGCAGATTAAATACATCAGGATGCGCTTTCTCAATTTCATCTAAAAGCAAAACGCAGTGAGGGTTTTTAGTAATGGCCTCTGTCAGCAAACCGCCCTGGTCAAACCCAACGTAACCTGGAGGTGCCCCGATTAACCTNGACACAGTATGCCTTTCCATATACTCCGACATATCNAAGCGGGTNANTTCGATACCCATAATNTTAGCAAGTTGCAATGAGAGCTCTGTCTTTCCAACGCCTGTTGGTCCAGAAAACAGGAAGGAGCCTATTGGTTTTTCGTTCTCGTTAAGGCCAGCGCGCGAAAGCTTGATAGCAGTAGCNAGTGTTTTGATTGCCCTTTCTTGACCAAACACAACCATTTTGAGATTGGTTTCTAGATTTTTCAAAGCATCAATATCAGAGCTTGATACATGCTTGGGGGGTATTTTTGCGATTGAAGCTACGACCTTTTCCATGTCAGCAACTTGGATAAGCTTCTTACGCTTGCTAATAGGCAGCAAGCGCTGAAACGCNCCAGCCTCATCGATAACATCAATGGCCTTGTCTGGCATATATCGATCATTAATGTACCGGCCGGCTAGTTCGGAAGCTGCTTTGAGAGCTTTATCGCTATACCGAAGATCATGATGTTCCTCAAACCGAGATTTCAGCCCCTTAAGAATCTGGTAAGTCAATTCAATACTTGGTTCATCAATATCAATTTTTTGGAATCGTCGCGACAAAGCGCGATCTTTTTCAAAAATGCCTCGATATTCATGGTAGGTAGTAGAGCCAATACAGCGGAGATGATTGGACGTTAGCACTGGTTTTAATAGATTTGAAGCGTCCATAACGCCACCGGATGATGCTCCCGCTCCGATAATGGTATGTATCTCATCGATGAATAGAACCGCATGTTCATTTTTTCTTAATTCTGCTAACAAAGCCTTAAATCTTTTTTCAAAATCTCCACGATACTTAGTACCTGCCAACAGCGCACCAAGGTCAAGCGCATAGATAACACTTTCAGATAGAACGTGAGGGACTTCTTTTTCTACTATTTTCCTCGCCAATCCCTCGGCGATTGCAGTCTTACCGACCCCAGATTCACCAACTAATAGCGGATTATTTTTGCGCCGCCGCGACAAAACTTGAACAACCCGAGTTAATTCATCTTCACGCCCAATCAAGGGGTCAATACGTCCTGCCTCAGCTTCAGCATTTAGATTTGTTGCAAAGCTTTCCAACGGGCTGCTTGGAGTATCACCTGTTTCTCTACTTTCCTGACGCTCCGTAAACGTTTCGGTATCGTCTATATGATCTAAAGTTTTGGAGATACCATGTGTAATAAAATTCACAACATCGATACGGGCAACGTCCTGTTGTTTGAGAAAATATGCAGCCTGGCTTTCCTGCTCGCTAAATATGGCTACCAGAATATTGGCTCCCGTTACCTCGGGCTTGCCTGACGACTGGACATGGAATACCGCTCTTTGTAGCACACGCTGAAAACCAAGCGTTGGCTGTGTTTCACGTTTATCCTCTGATTCCGGAATAACAGGTGTGGTAGTGTCAACAAAATCTATCAGCCCTTCTCGTAAGCCACCGAGGTTGCAATCACAAGCTTCTAAGACTGTTAAAGCTACCTTATTATCAAGCAGTGCGAGTAAAAGATGCTCTACCGTTAAAAACTCGTGGCGTTTTTTTCGGGCATGTTTAAATGCAAAATTAAGTGTAACTTCGAGATCTTTACTTAACATAGTTTGCTTTTTTGCTATCTATTACCTGTCAATTTCAATGGAGCATAGCAAGGGTTGGTCACACTCCTTTGAATAATCATTAACTTGAGCAGCTTTTGTTTCTGCAATATCTTTACTATACACCCCGCATACGCCCTTCCCTTCAGTATGTACTTTGAGCATTATTTGTGTGGCTTTTTCGGCGTTCAAATCAAAAAAGGCTCGAAGCACATCTACAACAAAATCCATCGG
>NZNL01000090.1 GCA_002694855.1 Gammaproteobacteria bacterium | reverse complement strand
GCTTTGGTAAGTTGTCCTTGGCGACACCAATTAGTCCAGTTCCTGCCAGGCCTTGAACGGCCCGTTGAGTAATAGGGTGTATATCTTCAGGGAACTCTTGTCCGCTGTAGCGGCCACCAAGTTCGATAGCCTTTGCGGCAGCTTCACCGTAACTCATGCCCTGGCTGCTATCACTGGTTTTGAAAACGCGTTCTTCACCAATGCTGTAGTCATCGACAATACCACCGTATTCCGAGGCCGCAATTTCTTTAAGTTTCAATACAGCATCTTCCGCAGCAACCCAATTGGTTCGGGTGTGGGTAAAGATAGTATTGCTTCCACCTTGGGTTGAGCTGTGGGGTAGGTGACTGTCGGTACTACCATGCTCAATTACGCACGACTCCCAGCGGCACTGGAGTACTTCCGCTGCAGCTCTGGCAGTGCCGGCATAAGAATAAGTTCCAAGATTTCCGACGCCACTGTGTAAATATATGCGCCCGTCTGGAGCAATTCGAACTAGCCCGTCATAGCCATTTCCACCCGCAGAGTGATAACCGAGGCCAACTCCTAGGCCGCGGATTTTGCTGCCACTGCGAAGCCGCGGCGCTGCGTCTCGCTCTGCCCAGTTGAACATTGTTGAGGCCTTATCAATGGCTTCAGCCATGAAGGCACTGGTTACTGGGCCTTGGTTTTCATAAACAGGAGATTCACTATGGGGAGCATTGATCCGTCGAAATGTCGCCCTATCCACACCCAGTTGTCGTGCCGCCTTGTCCATAATCGGGGCTATCGCTGCCGACATTTCATTCTGCCCAGGTCCTCTTTGTGCACCTCGGGGTGTGGTGTTGGTAAACACCGGGATATTGCGGAGTCGCATTGCTGTGGGCGTATAAACTACAGAGATATGTTGTGCAGACGACGATGCACTGTTACGCCCGGTGGGACCGCCGTCGCTGATTATTATAAGGTCTACCGCGGCAACGGTTCCGTCGGCCCGAACGCCAGTTTTCACCCAGCCTTGCATGCCAGGTCGACCCACTCCCAGGTAATACT
This sequence comes from Gammaproteobacteria bacterium, assembly GCA_002694855.1. Classification (GTDB taxonomy): domain Bacteria; phylum Pseudomonadota; class Gammaproteobacteria; order Pseudomonadales; family Pseudohongiellaceae; genus UBA9145. Next base: position 9,466 of record NZNL01000090.1, on the reverse strand, counting down.
CTTCTTCTCGGGTAATCCGGAGTTGTACTGGTCTATTTAGCAATTGTGAGAAGCGTCCGGTGACAGCCATTGTAGGATAGGAGCGCCCTTTGGAGCCAAACCCTCCACCGGTGTTTTCAGAAATCATGCATAAATTTTCAGGAGCAATGCCCAGGAGTTCTGCGAGTGGCTCAACAACTGCACTTTGACTCTGGGTAGAAGCATAGAAATAACATTTACCGTTTTGCCAATAGGCCATACTACTCCGAGGTTCCATACAGTGATGCGGTGTACCGGCGACAACGAATGATTCTTCGACGATGGCTGTGCTTTCAGCAAAGGCTGCATCTAGGTCACCGTAGGTCCATCCATCAGCGAACCCCACATTACGGGGCTCCTGTCCGTTGCGGAAACGCTCAACCTCACCAGCAGGCCATTTGATAGTGCCAAAGCCGCCGCGAATTGTGGCATTTTCGTCTTCTAGGGAATTGGTCTGTTGCAATACGTTGCCATCGGGATAGGCATTAGGACCGCCTTCTACCAGGCTTTCCAAAGGGTCGGTGACAAAGGGCCGATATTCGTAATCGATTTTTATTCTGCCAATTGCACTGTCGGCAATTTCATCGGAGATAGCCGCAACTGCAAGGATGGGCTGTCCCACGAACGTAACGTCTTCGGAAGCCAACACTGGTTCAGCGGGAGCAGAAGAAGAGGGCAGGTCATCCGCCGTCAGGATTCCAAGCACACCATCCATGCGTAGCGCTTCAGAGGCATCGATTGACCTCACTCGGCCGCTCGGCATCGGGCTAGTAAGGAGTCGGGCATATACCAAACCTTCTGGTTTAAAATCTTCGACATACTTAGCTTCACCCGTAACTTTGCCTTCTACATCGGGGGGTACAAAATTCTTTCCAATATGCATGAATGTCATGACAGCAACTCCGCGGCGCGCATGGTGCCGTTCAGATAATGATCGTAAGCACCACAGCGGCAGAGGTTGCCAGCTAAAGCCTGGCGTGCTTGTTCACGAGTTGGATTGGGATTGGCTCTCAATAGGGCAGTGGCTGCCATTACTTGGCCAGGTGTGCAAAATCCGCATTGCGGAGCGAGTTCTTCAATAAAACCTTGTTGAACAGCGCTTAATTGGCCCCCGGCAGCACGTAATCCTTCTACCGTGGTAACTTCACGACCTTTCACGGTATGAGACAACACCGAACAGCTGTAGTTGGAGACATTATCCAGCAATACCGTGCAGGCTCCACATTCACCCCGGTTGCAGGCAACCTTGAGACCGGTTAAGCCTAGCTTGTTGCGCAGAGTAAATGCCAAGGTCTCGGTCGGTGCGACATCCACGAGCCGCGTCTGACCATTGACGTGAAGTGACAGCAAACGTTCAACGACAGCGTTGGAAGCTGACTGGGCAGATGCTAAATAGTACCCGGCTCCGGATGCAGCCGCGGCGCTGGAGTAGATCACGCCTTTTATAAATCGCCTTCGAGACAGTTTCGGGCCCATAGAATTTTTACTCCCAAGTTATGTCTGTGTGTTGGTAGAGGCGTGTCTTCGGAATTGACAAACCTTACGCTTTAATAGAGCCAATAATTTACCAAGTACTAGTTTATTGTCAAACATCCTGGGAAAGCCATTATTCATCGTCAATCAATGCTTGATTTTAGAAATATTGTGCCAATATGGTAGATTGTAGCTTCTGATTCTAACCTTTCGCTTGGTTGGTATATATAGCCAGCAGCAGATTGGTTCTCGAACGCGGTGACAAACTAACAGAAACTAGGGACATGGGAATGGCTCATATCGATACCTCGCAATCCATCAAGACCGGACCAGCTGGATTGGTGACTACTGCGATTAATATTCTGACGTCTCCATCGGAAGCTTTTACGGAACTGGAGCAGCGCCCCGCTAAACTATTTCCACTTATCATAATCATGCTCCCTCTCCTCGCAGTAATGTTTTGGTATTTCACTGTCATAGATTTTGATTGGTACATAGATGACACGCTAGCTGTGACCAACCTGGGAGATAGCCAGTTAGAGCAGGCTCGAGGCGCTATGGAATCTATGTCTCAAACGACTTTTAGAATGATTGGGGTGTTTGGTGGTGCAGCGGGTATGCTCCTGCTATGGGTCCTGCAAGCANNTTACCTNAGCCTNGTTTCCGCANTTAAATGGNGATAGATTCANGTTTACNCATTGGTTNTCNTTGGCAGNCTGGACTGCANTACCNTATNTGCTNANTNTCATCGGNATGGCNGTAACNATTNCTCTNAANCCGAATGGTCAATTGAGTTCNNNNGATCTNGATCCNCTNACNNTGACNAATCTGGGTNTTCACGTCNAGNAATNATANGNTATCNCTNGNNCTGCAANAGTGTNAGNNTGNCGCAGATCTGGGGTGTNNTGCTGACNGTNNTNGCNTNTAANCAGTGGCTGGTTTNCGGNTGGNTNAGNGCGTTGTCNATTGTACTTGCACCTTATCTGCTAATTATTGGNGTTTCNGCGTATTTTCTGNTNNCTTAATNACAAAATATGNTAGGTTACNNCTGCCNNACTAACCCNTNNNGTANTTTAGCCGTTAAAGTACTGTATTAATTANAGAANNGGNTTCNTTTNTATGAATGCCAANAAGCTNNTNTTGGTGGTTTTNATNNNGGGNACNGTNGTNGCNCTNCCGTTTNTCAATCGCATTGTATTTGGNGTCAACTCTAAGGAAGTNAATGTTTCCNCCCTGAGTCAGCGNGTAATCAGCCCATCTATATTGGCTTCNGGATNTCTCNCGCACGAAGAAGAAGTGATGCTGAGNTCTGAANTCATCGGCAAGGTNGCTGNATTGTTCGTCGAAGAAGGGGATGTGGTTGNGCAGGGNGATCTNGTGCTGCGNGTCGATGACAAAAATTTCATTGCCGGCCTNGAGCAATCTGAAGCNGCTGTGCGGATCAATACTATAGACATCGAACGTCAGNTAGTTCGAATTGANAATCTNGAGCGNCAGTTNGAACGGAGCAANAGCCTGTATGAACGNAGNCTTATTGGNGAGGAAGAATNCGAGGTAGCGAGAAACCAGCTTGATCTTTCAAAAATNGATTTGCTATCTGCTAGAGAAAGACTGGCGCAGGCCANCGCACAGCTTGATCAGGTTAANGACAATCTCAGTAAAACCCAGGTTATTTCTCCGATCAATGGAGTGATCACCAGCCTGGANATCAAAGTGGGNGAAACCGCGATAGCCAGTTCAACNAATATNCCAGGCTCATCGCTAATGACTATCGCTAATCCAGCCAGCATTTATACCGANGTGCTGGTGGACGANGCNGATGTNGCTAATATAGAANTAGGTCAACGTGCGGAAATCGTAGCTATTGCTTACCCNGATCAACCNATGCAGGGTGTAGTGCGCTTTATCGCNAATACNGCAAAGGTTGCTCAGGGACGCCAGGGGCTTAGCTTTGTGGTGAAGATAGACATCGCAGATCCGGGNGNNGTANTACTNAGACCTGGAATGTCCTGCCGAGCCGAGATCTTTACNCGTCAAGANCANGAAGTGACNGCNGTACCTATCCANGCNATCATTTTTGAAGANGATCGGGCGGAGCTCAGAAGTGACTATTTCATTTTTGTTAATGACAACGGTATCGCGAAGAAAACNAAGGTAGAGGTAGGGTTATCCGATGATGAATANCAGGAANTGATGAGCGAAATTGATGAAAATGTAGAAGTNGTCATCGGNCCTAANCANNANCTCAGGCANTTGCTTGAGGGNGANCGGCTTNANGCTACCCGTNTCGAGNNNCAGTAAAATCATTCACCTCTTTTTNNTAAAGAGAGCTACATGGCACTTATNGANCTTCANGGTATTACNAAATACTACGAAATGGGNTCACAGGTTGTTAAAGCCCTTGACGGTATTGATATAGAAGTTTCCAGGAACGATTATCTNGCTTTTATCGGTTCCTCCGGATCTGGCAAGTCCACTATGCTAAACATCCTTGGTTGCNTGGACAGGCCCACTTCCGGTGAATACAACCTCAANGGTNAAAATGTCGAAATNCTGGATCANAANGAATTATCNGAAATTAGAAANCTGGAAATAGGCTTTATCTTTCAGAGTTTTAACCTGCTCCCCAGGGCAAACGCTTTGGGNAATGTNATGCAACCGCTAATNTATAGNAACATNGGTGTAAGAAAACGCAAGGAAATGGCAATGGAAGCNCTGACGCGNGTCANGCTNGATGANCGTGTGGATCACTTGCCNAACCANTTATCCGGCGGNCAGCGTCANCGTGTCGCGATCGCNCGAGCTCTGGTTACTAATCCGTCAATCTTGTTAGCAGANGAACCTACCGGTAATCTNGANTCCAGAACCACGATAGAGATCATGCAACTTTTNGATGAATTACACGNNGAAGGCCAAACATTNATTGTCGTTACTCACGAGGACGAAATTGCACAGCACTGCCGCCGGNTCGTGGAAATGAAGGACGGTANAATCTTTGATGACAGCATTGTTCNCAGTGGGTCNGCCAAGGTGACTGNGTGATGTTGTTTGCCCTGTTNGAAAGTTCGCGNTCAGCTTTGGCCTCGATTTTTGCCCATGGCCTGCGTAGTTTTTTAACTACACTCGGGATTGTTATTGGNGTAGCCAGTGTGATCGCNGTAGTGTCNGTTACTCAGGGCATGAGNTCATTCATTGGCGACTCCTTTGCTTCGCTTGGATCAAATAGCCTAACNATTGCATCNTACACGCCTTTTGAAGATCGTATGAAGGGCATAAGTGCGCGTCTGACTCCTGAAGATTTGGAAATGATTGAGAAACGAACTGAGGGTATTGCTTCAATAACTCCAATACTCTACGCAAACCGCTCTTCCCAAATCAAATACGGCTCGCAAACGGCTTTCAGCCAGATTATGGGAACGACATATGCTTATCAGGANGTGTCACAGTCCTATACACAGCACGGGAGATTCCTGGCTCAGACCGATAACCTCACTCGTCGTCGTATAGCCGTCATAGGAGATAAAGTGAGAGAAAATTTGAGCCTGCCAGACAATCCGATCAATGAATACGTCGATATTGGNGGCGAATGGTTCAAGATTGTCGGGCTGCTGGAGTCNAGAGGAGAGATGATGGGGTTTAGTCAGGACGATATNGTGCTAATGCCCTACGCAACCATGGTCAGTCTTCAGGGAAACCAGGCTAGAACTGATATACAAATNCAATTGAGCCTAAGCGAAAATACTGAGGTTGAGTATGTCACTCAGCAAGTTACTTCCCTGCTTCGAAATGCACATGATCTTGATAATGATGAAGATGATGATTTTATTGTTCAAACCGCGGAACAGCTAATGTCATCAGTAGAAGATATTATTGGCATGGTGACTATTGTTATTGGCGGCATTGTTAGTATTTCATTACTGGTCGGTGGCATAGGCATCATGAATATTATGCTTGTTTCGGTCACAGAGCGGACGCGCGAGATCGGTATTTGTAAGGCAATTGGCGCCAAGCGTCACCACATTCTCATGCAATTCCTGATAGAGGCACTATTGCTATCTCTTCTGGGAGGCCTTCTAGGTCTAGCTATAGGCTATGGCCTGGGCACCTTGATCTCAAGGTCCATTGATGGATTCCCGCCAGCGAGCATCCCTCTATGGTCGGTCGCTCTAGCTCTGGGATTTTCCGGCTTTGTTGGAATATTGTTTGGAATACTGCCAGCCGCTAAGGCGGCCAACCTCGATCCTATCGATGCTTTGCGCTACGAATAAACCAGTAAAAACGACGCTACTTGCAAATANATTAACAATTCAGGCTCGCAAGTCAGTGGGCCATCCATTACATTAGAGACTGCAAATCAAAGNCTGTGTAGTTGTAAATGCGGGACCCCGAATCAATCACTTATCGTTACCTGATTAGTAAAGCTTGGCCAATCATTCTGGCCAATGCTGCCGTACCCTTGTTGGGTTTAGTAGATACAGCAGTAATAGGAAACATAGGCAGTGTTGAAGATTTAGGTGCAATCGCATTTGGGGCACTGATTTTCTCTTTCGTCTACTGGAGTTTCGGGTTCCTGCGCATGGGAACTACTGGTTTTACTGCCCAGGCGGCAGGAGCCGGGGATGAAATTGAAGTGCGGGCTGTGTTAGGTAGGGCTCTGCTCATGGCGGTTGGCCTCGGTACATTGCTGATCCTCTTGCAATGGCCTATCAGGTTAATTGCATTCCTGCTTCTGGATGGAACNGACGCGGTCGAAATTTTAGCTAGTGATTACTTTCGAATCCGTATTTGGGGTGCTCCGGCAACACTTACCAACTTTGCCTTGATGGGTCTTTTGATAGGTCTGGGTCTAGGCAAATCAGTATTGTTGGTGCAGCTCTTTTTAAACGGTCTTAATATCNTTCTTGATGTCTGGTTCGCTGCTGTTCTAAAACTAGGGGTAGCGGGTATCGCATTAGGCACGGTAGTTGCAGAGTGGTTGACGGTTGCCTTGGCCGGTTATTTGATCTTCCGAAAGCTACAACANAACAAGATTCCCAATGAATCATTCTGGCCNAAAGCCCGAGTNCTTGATAAGCCCATGTTGATGAAAACGCTTTCAGCAAATGCCGATATCATGATTAGAACACTGCTGCTGGTATTTTCCTTTGCTTTTTTTGTTAATCAGAGCGCTCGATTTGGTGACGTATTATTGGCTGCTAATCACATTTTACTTCAGCTCATTTCTTTTGCTGCATTTTTTTTGGATGGTTATGCTTTTGTAGTCGAAGCNNTAACAGGAACTGCTATTGGTGCGGGGNAACTAGTTAGATTTGATTTAGCGGTTAGACGCACCAGTACACTAGCCCTGGTCACGGCCATCGGTTTGGCGATATTGACCTGGGTTTGGGGCCACCTGGCCGTNGGTTTGTTGACAGATATTACAGAGGTTCGTTCGGCAGCAGTGGACATGCTCTTCTTTGCAGCTTTATACATAGCGTGTTCGTTTGCGGCTTTTCAATTAGATGGTGTTTTTATCGGAGCATCCTTTACACGTGAAATGCGTAATGCCGCGACTCTATCGTTGTTAGTTTTTCTGCTTGTTTGGTGGTTACTGGAAAGGGCGCTTGGAATCAATGGGTTATGGTGGGCAATGATTATCTATGTCGTTGCAAGAGCAGGCGCTTTGCTAATGTATTTCCCTTCGCTCCGAAATTCCATTNCCTCGGTGAATTGAATATCAATGTACCGATTCATCTTCATCCGGCAATATGTGGGGCTCAAGTTCCAGGTTGACTAACTTGTGACCAATTACTTCCACTTCNCCGTGATTGCGCACTTCGCCAGTTGATGTAAATTCAAAAGTATAACGACGGCGGATGCTTAGCGAGCCACTTTCGTCTCGTACCAGCCAGATGCCTTTTAAGACCATNGTTTGATCGAGTAGCTGTAGATTTTGACTCTTGCAATAACGATAGATATGACCAAGGACAAGAGCCTTAACCTTGTCGCTTCCCCACCAGAAACTTAGAATTCCAACTAAAACGGTTGCCCAGAATAGGAAAGAAATCGGCTGCATTTTTATGAGTTTGGAATNTAGAAATGGAAGAAGGTCTCAGTCCANCGAGCTTAAACTTTTTTCACGCTCAGTGTAACGCTTTATTTGGGGTTCGAGGATCTCCAGAGCGGTTTTTTCGCATGGNGGTAANTCGGCGCTGGATTCTTTGAGTGGNGTCACTCGNTCACCCCAGCGGATNAGACCAGCACCCCAGGTCAACCCGGCGCCAAATGTTGCNAAGAGGATNTAATCNCCAGCGTTCACCCTNCCTTCTTCCATGGCTTCGGCCANCGCAACTGGAATAGTGCCAGCAGAGGTGTTGCCGTACTTGTGAACATTTACAAATACCTTGTCTTCATCGATGCCCATACGCTTGCCGAGAGNATCCAGGATTCGTTTGTTCGCTTGATGTGGTACCACTAGACTAACATCGTCTATCGTTAGTCCAACTTGTTGCAAGACATCTTCGCTGGCTTTAGCCATGCTCTTTACGGCGCGTTTAAATACTTCCTGTCCTTCAAAATTCCAGTCTACATAAAGGAATTCTTCCGACATTCGGGAGTAGGCAGATCCCAGGTTAGTTATCTGAATGGCATACTTGGCTTCGGATTCACAACCGATTTTAGCAGCTAGCAATCCAACCTTCTGATCAGTAGTCTCAATCACAGCGGCGCCGCAAGCATCTCCGAACAGCACGGCAACGTCTCGGTTAGTCCAATTCATATAGTGGGAGATGAATTCTCCGCCTATTACCAGGATTTTTTGATGAGCTCCGGTGCGGATCAAATTTGTACCAATATGTAGGCCATAAAGGAAACCTGTGCAAGCGGAATTGATGTCGATGGCAGCAGCATTTCTAGCACCTAGAGCGTCTGCTATGAGCGATGCAGTATTGGGGCAAAGGCTATCGTTTGTCAGACTTCCCAGCAGGATCAGGTCTAGTTCAAGGGGGTTCAGATCAGCTGCAGCTAGAGCATGTTTAGCAGAGACAATAGCCATGTCAGAGAATTCACAATGGCAGATCCGGCGTTCTTTAATACCGGTACGACTAGTTATCCACTCATCAGAAGTTTCCATGAATGTGGCTAGGTCTTCATTGCTCAGTACCGCAGGCGGTACACATTTACCCCAACCGGTTATTTCTGCGTGATACACCCACTCTCTCCAGAACTATAGGTTATCAATGAATAACTATCGACTGCTTCAAGCAAGCGGATATTATTAGTAAGACTTGCTTTATTGTTATATTGACCGAAGCTCTCTAATCTTTATTACATAAACTAATTGTTGGAATACTTTATGGTCTTATTCCGATTCGAGGTGAAGCGCTGATTGTTGCTGAGAAGCATACTTTATTTTGCGGTTAAAGTACTTGATTACATCTAAAAAATACGACTCTATGTTTCCAGTGTATTCGATTGCTACGAAGAAAAATTCCGACGAGTTTGGTAAGGAGTGGATTCAGTTACTGAGTTCGAATTGGGTTACATCGAAGAATTGGGGTTTGTCGCTGGCCCGGTAGTGAGCATGGGTTTTGGAAATGTGCCTGTGCTACACTTTGCGGTGGAAGAGTATCATCCCCGGTGGGGTGCCCGGACTTCAAACCCGGTGAAGTCTGTTAATTACAGGCTTGGTGGGTTCAACTCCTGCCTCTTCCGCCATATTTCCAGTAAGACTAACAAATTCAGTTAGTTATCTCTTTTCTACACCGACTGACAGAGCCAAAAATCCACTTTTTGCTACAGTCGGTGAACCATTTTGAACTCAACTCCCTACCTAATTTGCCGTGATGGCATATACTATTTTAGAAAAGTTTGTCCCAAAGACTTGCTGCCTTCTTTAGGCCGCCAAGAAATCACCAAGTCTTTGCGCACAGCATCAATCCACTTGGCCAAACGGCTGGCTCTGACAATGGCAACAGACCTAGAAAACCTATTCGAG
>NZNL01000060.1 GCA_002694855.1 Gammaproteobacteria bacterium | reverse complement strand
CGCCAATGACGTTCCAGCCAGGACCTACCAAGTGAGCCCAGTAACGCAAAGAAGGAACCGCCTGGGCGCGATGAGGGTCGTTGATCAACATCGGCCAACCGTCTTGAGTGAGCCTGCCGCTTACTACCCAGTTGTTACTGCCAATGTCATCAAGATCATGTTTTTGTAAATTCTTTTCTTCGAAATCAAGTAGTGCGGCGATAGATTCAAATGTAGTGTCATCATTTCGGGCTTCTGCAAGAACAATATCACTCGGCTGAAACCGAATATTTCTGCGATATGCGTTATAGAGTCCCAAAATATCGTTCTCCACGAGAGATTCGCAATCAATGAAAGGGTCTAGGGAAAGATCCGGTTCGTGCGGATGGAAATAACGTAGCTCCTTTACTTTTTCAGCACCAATTGTACATACGGCGCGGCCAGTGCTCAGTTCCAGCCCAATGTTTCCTAGCAGACCCTGATGTCTGGAAACCACCACCTCTTCTGACCAGTGTCTAGGTTCTATGCCAAGCAGCTTGAATGGTAACGGGAGATTTTGGGGATTCTGTAATACTTCATCAATATAAGCATTTACCCCGTGTACAAATGCGCCGATTATATCTACGCCCCGGGGATGATAGTGATTCATTTCTTCCGCCATAGCCCCTCGGAACTTGAATAGACGGGTGCCGTGGTCACGCTCCACTGCGCGAGGCCCTAATATCTCAGCCATAGTTCCTGTGGCTTGGGCTCGCCAGATTTCAAACTGAAACAAACGATCGCGTGCCGCGCTATAACCCTGAGCAAAAAACAGATCGTGTTCTGTCTGGGCGTAAATGTGTGAAATTCCCCAATGATCTTTCAGTATTTCTACAGGCTGGTCGAGCCCCTCGATAACAATAGGCCCACCCTGTTGTGCAAATACTGAACTGATTATTTGAAACAGAAAGAGACTGGCGATGATTGCTCGTCTAAATCCCACTATCATAGTTAAATACCTCTTTTGTGGTTCATTTAGCAGTTACCGTTCTTCAAATCTGAAACAAGTCCTGCGTAACTGGCTGGGCAGGAATGATTCCCAACTATACCCCGGAACATCTAGGCTGCGAATTCTGTGAGTAAGCGCAGCGCGAACTCAGCGCGTTTGACAGGAACAAAAACGTGATCGTGATAGTGAGCGGCAATGATGTTCGCCGAAATACCATTGCTGGCCAGCTTGTAACTCACTGCCGCCGCAAATCCTACGGCATTGAGGTTTGAGTGAATTGATAGGCTGATACCTTTAAAAACCGAGTCATATCGAAGCCCCGCGTCATCAGCCTTGCGCCTATTGAGAAGCAGGCTAAGTCCTTCTGCTTCCTGGTAACTGGCGAGCGGTTTCAATTCAGTAAAGTCACCATATTTACTATCGGGTACCGAACAAAATACGTATTCACCCTCGATAAGCCTGGGCTGCATTAGCGAGAGAAGCTTATCAAGGTCGGTTTCTCCGGACATAACCAATTACTAAACTACAGCTTATAATTCGCCAGCAATTTCCTCATAAAATCCAGGAATGCTCCGGTTCATAAATAGACCATTTTCCGCTTGGGTCCAGCTCAAATTCGGGTCCTTAATTGCTTCTGGTGCATCGCTAGCAACAAGGCCTTGCCTGACCAGTTCTGCCATGCGTATTCGAACGGCTTCCATCTGATTCCGAAAATTTAGCACGTCGCGACGATTCATAACTTCTCCGTGACCCGGAATTGCTGTGTTCCAGTCAAGTGACAGGATATTGTTCATTGTGTTCACCCAACCGCGACTGCTGCCGCCATTAGCATAGTCGATAAAAGGCGCTGTGCCATGCAGCAGATCTCCGCCATGTACCGTCTTTAAATCAGGAAAATACACTACCGAATCGCCATTCGTATGCCCACGTCCCATATAGTAAGCCCGTACTTCTGCCCCTCCCAAGAATACTGAGGTTTGATCAGTATAAATCAACCCGGGAAGCCCATCCTGGTCACCCCGGATCATGTTATCTCTGGCGTTCTTGTGAGCNATAACATCAGCAACCTGCAGAAAGCTGGCATTGCTTCCCGAATGATCGCCATGGTGGTGGGTGTTGATCACATACNTAACCGGCAAGTCACTTACTGTTGCTACTAACGATTGGATCTCATCGAAATCCTGAGGATACTTGTCATCGATCAGAATGACNCCNTCTGCTGTGACACGAACCCCAATATTGCCCCCAGGACCCGTAATGACATGCAGTCCGTCCTTAACCTCCGCAATACTAAGACGGTCCTGTGCAATGACGGTAAATGGGATAAATGTCACTAAAAAAACAACAATCAGCCTGCTCTTAAGAATTATTTTCATAACGCTTCAACCTTATTCGGATCCTTTGATTTGTTTCATACTCTAGCCCAAATACCATAAGTACACTATTGACGACAGCAACGCAATGAACGGAAGGTAGCCAGTTGTCAACCGTAAATCCCGTTCAAGATCGCGACCACTAGATAGAGATTACCTAGTCCGACGTTATCAGCANTAACTTAATATTTGGCTTTCNAGAGTAGACAAACCCGGGTGTTATTAGTGAGAAAAAGTAACCAGCACGGCAGACCGTGCCAAGTTATTATTTAGTGAGCNACCGAATCCGAAAGCCCATACATCACAATGACTCCCGAAACAATAAGCAAGATACCGACTATCGCTGGCANATCCAGCTTCTGGTTGAATAGACCCCAACCTATTAGAGTGATCATCGCTATACCAACGCCAGACCAAATAGCATAAGCCACACCANTTGGGATAGTGCTTAGAGTTAGAGACAGAAAATAGAACGCCGCGATGTAACCAGCTACAACAATTATCGATGGCACAAGCACGGTAAAACCTTCGCTTGATTTTAGAGCGGAAGTGGCAATGACTTCAGAGGTGATCGCGACAAATAGGTNGATCCAGCTATTCATAATTTCAATTTCCCTTAGAGACCGATGTTAAATTCANCTCGCTTCNTCGGCAAAATGGTAACAATGCTAAATGTTTAAACTCGGNTTCACTTATTGTTGGGGTATGATGAAATAACTATCTAGCAAACAGAATTATTTCACCCTCTCAAGACCGCGACAACCTGAATGTAGAAAATGGCTGTAGNTTATCGATTGCATCTAATCCTTGCTCGGGCAACCAGGCAAACTGACGCACTTCAATACTGTCAGTATCTATGTCGAATATCGAAAACCCATTATTTTCGATGGGACTTGCCCGTTCTTCCACTTCCAGGTCGACCGGCACAGTAGCACCAATACCACGCGCAGAGCTCGGCCATCCGGTACCGGTGCCGATCGGGCCTGCAAGGATTGTCTGAACGGGATTATCGAAGTTGAGTTCACCACTTCGAGTAATCAACCCCGAACCTATCGCGTGTAAATCCCCAGACAATACGATGGGGATTCGGTCTTCCTGGTGAGAAATGCTGGAAAGTATCCGCTGATGCTGCGCAAACCAACCCGGTTGCCAGTAGGGTTTTGGAACCTCCAGCCCAAGCTGNCCACTAGCTTGCAAATAGTCCGGATACCACTCTCCCCATTTGCCTGCTGACCAGCCAAAAGGAGTGGAAGGGATATGAATCAAATGCCTAGTAATTTCATCTGCGGTGCGACTCGCAATCCAACGCTCGGCTTGCCCCTCAATTAACACTGCAGTGGGGCCCGCCAACGTGATAAATCGCCTACAGTCATACATTAGTAATTCAAGGAGTGAGCCCCATCGATAGGAACCATAAGATCCACTNATCCCACTGGGACTGGACCCGGCAAGGTGNGCAGGTCGGTTAATTTCCGGCAGAAACTCCGGGAAATAGAGAAGTTGGGACGCTCTGCCAAGCCGTGCCGTAAAATTGCGAGGTGGAAAGGTAACAATGTCATCAGTGCCTTCGTCGTTCTCAAAGTAATCGTGATCATCTTGGGTAAGGATTAGCGGCACGGAACGAAAAGTGGTGCTATATAGAGATGCAATTTGCTCATCTAGACAACCAGTCAGGGTGGATTCATTAAGTGATCCGAAAACCGGGAGGTCCTCATCGAAACTACCGTACTTCCCCCAGATGCTTTGTCGATTCGCCTGGCCCCGCTCACCACCGCGCCAGCGCCGGGCAACATTTTGATCCCAGTAGACCTGGTCGCCTATGCCGACAGCAAGGTCCGGCGCAAAGGAGAGGGCACGTTGGAACATGCGTTGCCGAGTAGATACCGGCAGGTAACGCCATATTCCGGTATCAGTTTGCGCATTGTCAGGGCCTCCGGCACAAGTAAATACCAGTATACGCATTGATTCCACATTGGCCTCCGGTACCGGGGCCGTACTAAGAGACCAAGAATTCGCATATTGATTGCCCTGCTGCTCCAAGGTCAATTCATATTCCTGCATACTTTCCAGACCCTCGGCATGAAAAGTCCAAAATCGACCCAGCGTATCGGTTTTTATACCCCCAAAACTGCGCTGACCAATGCGTAATGAGGGTCTTTGCTGGGGCTCGGCAAATGACACCTTCAGCATGATTCGGTCGTGGTTGCTCAGCGGGATCAAATGCTGTATCTGCCCACCTGACCAGTTATCCTCTGATCTGGCTAAGGAAGGGAGCATCAATGAGGCTGACAACAGACCACTATCGCGGATAAACTTTCTTCGACTCATTTTTNAGTTTCTCGGCAATTTACTTGGTTAGAGATAATAACTGATACAAGTAGGTCAGGACCACATATGAAAGGTGATCATCAGCTCTATCACGCTCACTTNAGAAATATTACCTTTATCAATAATTATCCGCTCCACCAGCTCCAGCTTATTCGACAATAGTACTCGGAAGTGGGGGAACTANTTGGTGANCGCTAAGACACCAAACGAATCACCCCGCGGCCCTAGGGTTCTTCGCAAGATTAAGCTCCCCCTTTTTGATATGATGTAAATGATTTGCATTATCATTACTGAATTATGATGCCAATAGGCTTCTGTATTAATGAACAAAAAATCTCGAGATCTGTTCTGGTATAAAACCCATTCTTGGTTAGGCTTGAAACTTTCCTTGTTTTTAACGTTTATTCTCATCACGGGAACAATCGCTGTATTTAGTTTGGAAATAGATTGGTTGTTAACTCCCGAGATGCGTTCTAAAGAATATGTTTCACCTGAGCAAGTTGCCTGGGGTGCCGCATTTGATTCCGTAACAGAGGAATATTCGGGTTATGAATTGGTAGGGATTTTTCGGCTTCATGACTCGTGGTTTTCTCTACAAGGAATAGCTATTACTCCTTGGCAAGAAAGCGTGAGATTATGGTTAGACCCACTGGATGGCGAATTCCTTGGGGCAACATCTTGGTATAACGTGCAAAGATTTTTTCGGTCAATGCATCGGAACCTAATGATGCCTGAAAGAACCGGAACCCCGATTGTTTCTTTTATGGCGATTCCGCTAACTATATCCCTTATTGCTGGGTTCATTATTTACAAGAAGTTTTGGACAGGCTTTTTTAAGCGTCCACGCTTCGACAGAAAGCTTCGCGTTTGGGTTGGTGATTTTCATCGTCTTGCTGGATTATGGATTAGTTGGTTTATTGCATTGATAGCTATTACGAGCTTATGGTATTTCGTAGAGGAATTAGGTGGCAATTCTCCCCCTTTCCCTCCACCTGCTGTAAGAGTGGAAGAAAGGCAATATTCTCTACCTGAAAATTTTACGGGCGCCGATTTGGATGCGGCCGTCGGAAAAGCTATAGAAGAACTTCCTGGTCTACAAGTTCGGCGTATACTTTTTCCTTCTTTCTCAGAAGATCCTCTAATAATCCAGGGAGACTTAACTGCTACACTCGTTCGCCCTAGGGCTAATGGTGTTTATATCGATCCACTTAACTTAGAAACTCTTGGTAGCTACAGGGGCGAAGACCTAAATTATCATACGCGAATTTCCGAGGCTGCTGATCCGCTTCATTTTGGTAATTTCGGTGGTATTACTTCGAAAATTATCTGGTTTATTTTTGGGTTGTTTATGACTTCAATGGCACTAACAGGTGCAGTTATTTATACAAAACGGTTGGGAGATAAAATCAAGCCTACTGAAGAGCTGCCCACCAAGTCGAGAGTAGCAACCGCAGAAGAAATTCAGCTCTTATGAAGCAAGCTATTAAGTCCTGGTGGTATTCAATGGGATATTGGCGTTGGCTAAATGCTCTTATGTTGTTGACTGCAATCTATCTTTCAATAATTTTTGAGGCTGTACCCAATGATTGGGTAGAGTATGGATTCAGGTCACTCGGTGACATAGAAGTTCAATTTTCCACGAGAGGCGAGATACGGCCAGGCATCAAATTCAACGGAAAAATCGAGGCTACGGGTTCAGGCTCAATTACTATTGGTTTTCGCCAAAATCTTGGAGAAGCTATTTCCCTCGACTTTGCCGGGCCTGGAAGCCAGGAAATCAGTCTCATTGCTCCAGAAAGTACGGAACATCAAATCTTTCTAATGGCCAGTAATGAATCAGATGGTCTTGTTAGGTGGAATATAGGTCGGTTATACGATTAAGCAACAATAGTTAAATGTTGACTCTAACTAAAGGCTGTAAAAACCTTTATTTCGAGTCTGATGTATTGCTTTTCTAGATTTGATTTATACAAAACACTTGCATTCGATTAAGCGTTTGTTAAGAATGATTATCATTAATATTTAGAAAATTGGATTTTTGCTGATGATGAAGAAAAATTTAGGTCGTAGATCGTTCCTTGAAATAGTTTCAGGTGTTGTGGCTGTATCTGCGTCATCATTTCTAGGTGTTGTCTCATCTACTTTCGCCTCGAACGCGGTCATCCAGGAAAGAACCGATTCAGATTCGAGTGATCAATCCGGCCGCACCGCCAGTGACTCCAACTCAAGCAATCAATCCGATGCCGAAGAATCTGACAGCAGTGATTCGGATTCGAGTGATCAATCCGGCCGCACCGCCAGTGACTCCAACTCAAGCAATCAACCCGATGCCGAAGAATCTGACAGCAGTGATCATGCTCCTCGCACAGGCAGTGATTCAGATTCGAGCGATCAATCCGGCCGCACCGCCAGTGACTCCAACTCAAGCAATCAATCCGATGCCGAAGAATCTGACAGCAATGATCGTGCTCCTCGCACCGGCAGTGATTCAGATTCGAGTGATCAATCCGGCCGCGCCGCCAGTGACTCCAACTCAAGCAATCAATCCGATGCCGAAGAATCTGACAGCANTGATCGTGCTCCTCGCACCGGCAGTGATTCANATTCGAGTGATCAATCNGGCCGCGCCNCCANTGACTCNAACTCAAGCAATNAANCCNATGCCGAAGAATCTGACAGCAGTGATCGTGCTCCTCGCACCANCAGTGATTCGGATTCGAGTGATCAATCTGGTCGTGGTTAATATCCAGATCTGATATGCCACTTGAAGCGATAATTAAGGATCCGCTTTCCTACTTAATATCACCNNTCAGTAAAACGGAATTTTTTAAAACCTATCATGAAAAGGAAGCTCTGCTCAGCAAGCATAATGACGCTAATAGGTTTCACGGCCTTTTATCTATTGACCGCATCGACGAAATAATAGCGTCTACAGAGCTCCCACCATCTTCCTTAGACATGGTTCGTAAAGAGCCTCCAATCGAACGCTCTTATTACACTTTTAAGAACGGTAATATTGACCGCGGGGCGGTAATTAGGCATTACCAGGAAGGCGCAACAATAATATTACCTCAACTTCATCTTGCGGATGAAATCCTCGCAAAATTTTGTCGGTCTCTTGAAAATGTATTTAGTAGCCATGTCCAAACTAACATTTATTTAACTCCCGGNAGCAGTCAAGGGTTCAACACCCACTTNGATGATCATGATGTTTTCGTCATTCAATTATCCGGCACAAAGAAATGGCGTCTTTATCAAAAGCCCATCGACAATCCATATAGAGGTGAAAGTTTCAATACAAAAGATTATAAGGCCGGCGAACTACAGAAAGAATTCGAATTAAAAGAAGGCGAATGTGTTTATATACCCAGAGGCCTTATGCACGATGCNATAAGTGTTGGTGAAAAGGCTTCACTCCATATTACTGTAGGACTGATAGTCAAAAAATGGGCTGACCTAATGCTGGAGGCTCTCTCGGAAGTAGCTATTAGAAACCCCAGGTTTAGACGCTCCTTACCGCCAGGCTTCGCTCGACCCGGTTATAACAACAAATCCGCTAAAATCTATTTTGATGAACTAATAAATGAATTTCAAAAAAACTCAAACTTCGACAAAGTGTTCGAAGTGATTAAGGAGAACTTCATACGTGAACGCACCCCTAACTTACGCGGGTCTCTCATTGACACCTCTTCTAATCTTCCAAAAGAAAGGCTCTATATTCGGCGGCCTAATTTGCAAGCTAAATTGAAACGTGACGAACTCGAAACCGTTATTATTTGTGGTGGTGGCGATCTGCGCTTTGAGTTAAAAGCCTATAAAGTGCTGCAAGTTATNCTTTCNGGCGAACCATTTTCAGCAGCAAGCCTGNGCGACTCAGAAGACGNTTCCACACTAGATATGATTAAAAAACTGACCGCCTTCGGAATAATTGAGCCAATAAAAAAACCGTAACCTATCCGTTTAGACAAGGAAGAACTTNGGGCAATTGTCTGTTTGACACCTTAAATGATAATGATTATCATTACTACTACAGTTATTATTAAGATGTGCAAATAGTAATTATGNGTCAAAACCGTTTTAGTAAATCGAAGATTGCCATGGCGATAGCCCTTGTATCGGCTTCTTCCTGTTTAGTGGCGCAAAATTCAGAATCAGAAGATCCCGAACTTGAGACTATTACTATAGTTGGCTCGCAAGAGGATGCTAGAAATGTGGCTGGAACAGCGAAGGTAGTAACTGCGGAAGATCTAGAGGTTTTTGAGTATACCGACATTCACAAGATTCTATCTTCGGTACCGGGCGTGAATTTTAGGCCTGAAGAAGGATACGGGTTGAGACCTAATATCAGTATAAGAGGTACCTATGCTGATAGGTCAGGAAAAATAACACTTATGGAGGACGGGGATCTTATAGCGCCAGGTCCTTATTCCGCATCCTCTGCTTACTATTTCCCAACTGTAGGAAGATTAGCAGGTGTCGAGGTCTTAAAAGGTGCTTCTGCTATAACTCAAGGTCCATACACCATTGGTGGTGCAGTAAACTTGCTAAGCACACCTATACCCGAGGAGCAGTCCGGATTTTTTAATCAAGAGATAGGACAAGACGGAGCTCAACGAACCCACGTTACGTACGGCAACTCAACTGAAAATTTTGGGTTTTTGTTGGAAACTCATGTTTGGGAGACCGATGGCTTTGATGACATCCAGGATGAGTCAGGCGATACAGGTTTCAGTAAGGATGACTACGTTGCTAAATTCCGTTTGAATAGTGATCGTGATGCTGATATTTACCAAGAGTTGAATTTTAAATATCAATGGTCCGAGGAGGACTCGGATCAGACTTATGTGGGTCTAGCTGATAAGTCTTTTAAGTCCGATCCCCATGAGCGTTATGGATTAACTAAGTACGACAACATGGACAATGAGCATGAGACACTCTCCTTGAACTATGGTGTTTCAATGGGTCAGTTTGAGCTTAATGCAACTTATTACGAAAATGATTTTGCTCGTGACTGGTTCAAGGTAGATAAAATAGATAACAACAAAGTTTATGCCTTAGGAAATGGCATAAACAATATAATCAGTGCAGCAAATTCCGGCAGCGCTGATGCGCTCGCCATACTTAATGGCGACAATACGGAAGCGGTCCAGATCAAGCTAAAGCATAATCATCGAGAGTATGAGTCTGACGGTTTAGACCTAAGGTTAAACTGGACTAATGACATACACTCTGTGACGGTAGGCTATCGTGATACCGAAGATAGTGAGGACCGATTCCAGTGGTACGAAGTTGCTAACTGGAGTGGAGGCAAAATGGGTGCACTGTCAATAGATGGTGCTCTTCCAGGTTATTCCTCCAATAACAGATTGACTGAGGCTGAGGCTAAAGCTTTCTACATTCAAGATGTCATAACTTTAGATAATCTTTCGCTCAACATCGGATATCGTTCTGAGGATTGGGAAATTACCCAGGAGCGATACGTTGACTCCGCTCGAAGTGCGGTTAATGCCGCAAAGGGCTATCCTAAGGAATTAGCGAATGACGAAGTGAGTCTATTTGGTGCTGGTGTGGTGTATGATATTAATGATTCAGTATCAATTTATGCTGGCTTTAACGAAGGTTTTACACCGACTGGTGGTGGTGCAGATCCTGAAAAAGCAGACAACACAGAGTTAGGGGTACGCTATGCTAATGGAAATACCTACATCGATGTTGGTTATTTTCAGACAGATTATAAAAATATGTTTGGAAGTTGCACCGCGTCGGGTGGTGCTGTAGGCGACTGCGAAATTGGTGATTCCTACAATGCCGGAGAGGCTGAAATAGAAGGGTTTGAGATATTCGGACAAACCGTTTTTGAGTCTGGCGGTTTAACCTTTCCAGTAACGTTAAGCTACACGTCTACCAATGCTGAATTTGACAACACTTTTAGTAGCTCCTTCTGGGGTACTGTAACTTCTGGTGATGATATACCTGATACTGTAGATTCTCAGCTTGCTCTTAGCGTAGGTTTTGATAACGGAGCGGGTTGGTCTGGTAATGCAACATATTATTCGGTTGGTGATACCTGTTCTGTGGCAAGTTGCCCAGCGGGTACTAAGATTGATAGCCATTCAGAACTAGACCTTGTGGTTACGAGGGAATTCAGCGAATCGTTGGATGCTTATCTAACNATAATGAATGTTACGGATGAAGAAGACATAGTNGCAAGAGCACCCAAAAACGGAGCAAGGGCTCAAATGCCAAGGNCTGCGCTAGTAGGCCTTCGCTGGAAATTCTAANCTAGCTTCCCCAAATTCCAGNNAAGGTCGACGAAAGAGGGNAGNTCGAGATTCACTACGATTGGTTTTCCAGGCCAGCCTATTCCCCCTNATTCATTAACCNACCGACTCTTGTATTTATTAGCTTATTGATGAGGTTTGGTTAGTAGCGCGTCAGGAATTGCCGGGCGATTGAGAGTATTTCATCACTTTTTACCAACGATAGACCTTTATGCGCGAAATTAGATAATTCCTCCTCTGTAGGATAAGAATAGTAGTTCCCCGCTNCGANTTGNGGGACGCAGTTCAATTCATTACCAGCAGCGATCGTATTCACAGCCCCCACAAGTTTTTCGCAACCGGCCTCNTAAAGTTGAAGCACATGCCATAGGTAAGATCTATCTTTTTGAACTGGAAAGGAAGTCGAACCAACAATAGGCCCCGTGTCAATAGTATGATCGTTGACGTAGTGTAACGTCGAACCAATTTGTGTATCACCATTCAGCATCGCTCTGAACGTAGCCATAATGCCTTTGTAAGCCGGTAACAAGCCTGAGTGAAGATTCANTACACCATACTTGGGTATCNCGATTACAGCNTCCTTAAGAATGACGCCGTAACGAATGGATATAACNAGGTCAGGGAATAATTCCTTAAAATTCTTGAGATCAACNCCCGCGTTTATTGCATTAAATTCCTGTATCTCCGTACCAGCAAGATGGCTAAGCGCCTCAAATGTCTTGAGCTCAGCGCTTGGTGCCGGGTGACAACCATCGATGAGCGGGAATAAAAGATCATTAAACAGTTCCTGTTCAAAGAACTTCAAGGTTTTCAGGCCAGGAAGAAGTTTCCCGACCCTCCCCACAGATGCGGACAGACCGATAGTCAATTGGTGTTCGAGCAAAGCAGGCACCAATCTGTTAAGGGCAATGCAACTGGCGATGTCCCTATTAACTAGGAAAGTTATTCTCACGTCAGAATACGAAGAAAAATACGATCAATACTTGACCAATTACGGCGCAGCAATAACCTTGCGAACACGACCATCCCCTTTTGTAAGGAAATACAGCTCTCCCTGACTATCAGAGCCGAGTCGAAGCCCAGCCCGGTTGCCAAACGCNTATGTGTTCGAAAACCCCACTGCATCAGCAACATTTCGCTCATAACCTGCGAACGTCACTCGTAATTCGCGGATCGTTGTGGGGTTGCCGGGTTCCAGATTGTCGGTGTCGATGTAAAATACCCNCCCCGTCACCATGTCGGTAAATACAGCCTTGCCCCGTAAAGCTGGCACAGCATTTCCGCGGTAGACAAACACNCTGCTGATGGCATTCCCCTCATCGTGATCGAACTGGGCTACCGGATAGGTGAATTCCTGATCATCTTGGGGGCGGGGGTACACCGGATTCGGCCGCACATTACCAATTCCGAATGCAGTTGCAAAGGTGCCCTCCCGCAGACGCCAACCNTAGTTGGCACCAGCAATACCGATATTGACCTCTTCGATCTGGGACTGACCAATATCGCCGATATACATCGTACCATCGATATCGAATGAAAAGTGTTGNGGATGGCGTAGTCCATANGCCCAAATTTCAGGGGCTACACCTTCTACACCGACAAAAGGGTTATCATCTGGAATACCATAGGGGTTACCTCCTTCTCCTAACGGATCAATCCGTATAATAGCCGACATGGGCTCGCTCATAGACTGCCCACGTTCCTGTGGATCATTCGCTCCCCCGCCATCACCGAAACTAGCGTACAACAACCCGTAATCCGTTGTTCCCTCAGTCGCCGCATAGTTGAATGCTAGGTTACCGATATTGTGGTTCTGATCAAACTGGCCCATGCGAAAGATCTCACGTGTAGTCCCGGAAAAAATGTTAGAAGCCGGCTCATCTGCCGTCCATTCACGGATTACGCTTGCGTGGTTACCGTCATCATCATCTAGATAATTAGCTAGACCGCTATCAGAACTCACGCTAAAGGATGTATAAAACTTACCAAATCCTGACTTTCCTGTTGCAGCAAACTCAGGATGAAAAGCAAATCCAGCCAGGCCCGTTTCGTTGGGGAACATGGAATCGTCAAAGCCAATGTCTTGGTTTCGCATATCAAGAAAAACTGTTGGCGCGCTACCGTCTTCATCAGTGATGTACAAAAGTCCGCGCAAGTCATTGATCACCAATCGTCCAGAACCATCTGGAATTGGACCCATGTATTGAATACGGGCGTGGGCTTCATTTGTCTGACGCGGTTTTCCGGAATCCTCAGTAAAAGGTACCCTGGCGAATCGCTGGAGTGCGATTGTGATATCCCCCTTTACAATTTTCTCCGGGATAGGATCAGCCAAAGGTTCCCGACTTGATTCTGCGGCAAACACTGAAACGCCTATACCAATTCCAGCTATTAAAATGGAAAGTGTTGTTTTCATGAGTCTATTCCGTTTGTAAAATTAACACTGCCTGATCCAGAATGTTGTTCCAGCTCTGAGCAAGGCCAACATGCAAACATAAACCATAGCCTGACCACAAGAAAAGCAGTACACAAGAATTTAAAATTATGTCTAAATCAAATTACAAGACACTTCATTACGAAGTAAAGAACCAAGTTGCCAGAATCACTCTTGACCGGCCCCCAGCCAATCTTATTAATCTGCAGATGACGCAGGAATATCATGACGCTCTGCAGCAGGCTGATACGGATCCAAATGCACGAGTGATTATTCTGTGTGGCGCAGGTGATGGCCTTTCTGGCGGGGTCGATCTGAAATACATCGAAGAGTTCGACTCTACAGAAATGAAAGANTNTTTACGCTTGTTTTACGTAGGCACNATTAATTTGGTGAGAAGCTTAAGNAAGCCTATTCTTGCNGCGGTGCATGGCTATGCGCGGGAGGGCGCCTGCACCCTTGCCTTTACGTGCGACATGATTATCGCGTCCGAAGATGCCGACTTTGGTTACCCTGGCTTAGCCAATCTTGCTGCACCCCCAGGAATGCATGTTTGGATACTTCAGCGATTAATTGGTCGCATGAAGGCTGCAGAGCTGATATTCACCGGTGAACCCATAGAAGCAACGGAAGCCGAGCGAATGGGATTGATAACCAAGGTGGTAGGAGCGGGTAGCCTGCTCTACGAGGCTGAAAAAATCGCCCAGAAAATGGCTGAGATGTCACCATTGGGCTTGCGGCGCACCCGAGATTTGATGTACCAGATGGAAGATATGAGTTTCGCTGANGTTCCTGAAGCCGCAGCAGAGGCTCTTGCTGCTGCCTTCGATAGTCGAGACAGTAAAGAAGCTCGCAAAGCCTATATCGAGAAACGCAAGCCCATCTGGACTGGTAAGTGACACTCCCTATCGTAGTAAGACCACGAAAGCTCCAGAATGTATACTCTGCTAGGTAATTACCTGAGAGAGAGTAAATCCTCCGGTCTCACATTTTTCGAAAACCAAACGCTGGTTAATACAGCCAGGTTGTTCACCAACGACGTGACTGACATAAACGATTTGAGTGTTAGCTTGCTCGGCGATGAGATCCAGCATCCCTAAAATCAATTCCCGATAGTAATCATCCAGTCCCACACAAGGCTCATCCAGAACCAGCAGTCTGGGGTGTTTAACCATAGCCCGTGCGAGCAATACCAAGCGTTGCTGGCCAAAGGAAATCTCATGGTAGTAATGCCGCTCTAANTNTGCAATGCCTAGGGCTGACAACCATTCTTTGGCAACAATCCACTCTGCAGCCCCACTGTCGTCATAAAGTCCTATGGAGTCGTAGAATCCCGACACCAATACATCCAGCACCTTCCACCCTTTAACATACCTGTTATGCAGCTCATTCGATATGATGCCGAAGTGTGCTTTGACTTCCCACACCGTCTCACCGCTTCCCTTGCGGCGCCCGAACAGGAATACATCCTGTCCATAACCCTTGTGATTTTCCCCATCTATAAGACTCAAGAGTGTGGACTTACCACATCCATTCGGTCCTTCGATAAGCACATGGTGGTCGGCTTCCATTCTCCAGTTAATATTGTTGAGTACCCTTAAATCGCCGTAGCTTGCATCAACTCCATCCAACAGAATGAGCGGTTGGTTATCCGCGATCATAGTATCCTCTTGATCGAGACAAGCCGGCAGTTGCTCGGGTACCTTTGGCTTCCTCTCTTGTAACCGACAGAATTCAACACTGAGCTCTATCTTGGGCCTCTCTCCTTTAGCGAGGATTCGTAATTGCTCCATGACCGCCAAATGGGTAACTCCTGGAAAGATGTGGTTCGATCTTCGGCAGAGTTGAAGGCTTGAAAACCCAGCATGCAGAAATTGTTCGATGCAAACCATGATTCGCTGTTGCGATTCCTTGTCGATGCTCTCGAGTGGATCATCCAAGATAAGCAACTGA
Organism: Gammaproteobacteria bacterium; assembly: GCA_002694855.1. Lineage (GTDB taxonomy): Bacteria > Pseudomonadota > Gammaproteobacteria > Pseudomonadales > Pseudohongiellaceae > UBA9145. The sequence goes on along the minus strand of NZNL01000060.1, from coordinate 16,347 downwards.
GGGACACCCTCNCGCCNTGCGTACAATGCNCGTGCCAGCAATACCCTNCGAACTTGTCCAGAAGAAAGATAACGAATACCTTTCCCGGAAACCGCTACCAGACCTAGTGTTTCCAATAGCTCTTTTAATAAACCAGGATCCTGTTGGTTGGCTTGACGAGACGATTCGATCAGCCTTGTCACAACCGTGCCCTCGTCCTGGGCATTAGCTCTATACTCGCTGATATCCAGTCGGTTATCGCGTACCCACAGTCGCTGTTGCTCCTCAAAGGACACAATATGTGCGTCTCTTGCCGGATCGAAACCATCCCGATAACTTACGTAACTGCCAGATTCAAGACGCTTGCCCATCAACAGACTAGCCAACAGTGATTTACCGGCACCGTTAGGTCCATACAAGCACCAATGCTCTCCCTGCAAAATTTGAAATGAATCTATTTTCAGCACATCGTGCCTTCCGATTCGACACAAGGCGTTTTCAATCCTGACAATCGCTTCCATTTAATCTGTATTACCAATCAGATAAACCCTAGATGTTGCCACAGCCAGGGTACTGAAATACAGGCGTTTTATTGCTTTTGCCTGTCGATAGCCTTAAGCTGCGCGCCATGAAATTTATGACCCTTGCCCCCTTAAAATTTTTCATCCTAGTACGCCTTGTCACCGCTCTGCCTCCATTAAATTCATTAGAGGCGGAAGAGAATGGAAAACGTTTGTTTCTTGAGAATTGCGCCGAGTGTCATCAAGCGGATGGTCAAGGTATGGCCGACGTTTATCCGGCACTAGATAACAATGAAGTCGTTACGGGCAGCGGGATAGATGTAGCCCTAGTATTAATCATCGGACGGGGAGAGATGCCATCGTTCAGCGGATCGATGTCAGCCGAAGACATGGCTGCAGTTATTAACTATATAAGAAATGCGTGGAGCAATTCGGGTGAGCTAATCTTTGCTGAGGCCATAGAATCTTTGCAATAAAAGAAAGGTGTCGTCTCTATTAGCGACCTATTCCCCACACAAACATAATTAGAGTACGTTGATAGTCCTGCTTGGGCCTCTTCTATAAAGCACTCGATTAACTACGCAAATAAGATGCTCCGTTGAGATCGATAATGGTACCAGTAGAAAACTCTGAACCATCAGAACAAAGGAACAATACCGCATGAGCAACCTCCTCAGGTTCAGCTACTCGGTTTAAAGGGCTCTGAGCCCTAATCTCATCCCCTTCTTTCCCCTCTAAACGATCAGCTGTTAGTTCCGTATTCACAAATCCGGGAGCAACTACTCCCAAAAAAATATTATGGGGAGCTAATGCTACCGCGAGTGATTGACTAAGCGAATTCAGCCCTGCCTTGCTGGCGCCGTAGGCGGGCTTTGTCGGTTCACCCCGAAAAGCACCCCGTGAAGTCACATTAACGATGCGCCCGCCTCCCGACTCAATCATGTGTCGCGCTACACAAAAACAGACATTAGCGGGACCGTGAAGATTGGTGTCAATAGTCTGACGCCAAGCAGTTTGCCAATCGTCATAGGAAGTCGACTCTAACGGATGAGAAATACCGATTCCAGCGTTATTAACGACTATGTCAAGGCCACCAAACTGCTCGATAACGGAACTAACGGCTGTTGCAACTTCGTCTGGTTTCGTAATATCAGCCTGCACAATTATATGGCCCTTTCCGGAAAGCTCAGCCAGTGTTTCATTGGCTGCAGCTATGTTTGTCCGAAAGAGAATCGCCACTCGCGCACCGCGATCAGCAAAGGCATTGGCAATAGCTCTTCCAATGCCCCGTGAGCCACCAGTCACGAACACATGCTTGCAATCGAACTCCGAGCGGATTTCCTTCTGTTCACGAGCAGACATTCTGTGCCTCTGCCAAATAAGTAACCATCAAAGAATAAATACATTCAGAAAGGAATGAAGGTATTCATTCCCTCGAAGTGGGATACCGTGCCTGTTCTTCCGACTTGTTCTTTCTCCATCATGCCCTGCAATAATTCAGGCTTAACGATTGTATTCGCCACGAATCTTTGCCCGCTATCCGCTAAACGGCCGACGATTATACCACGCTCCGCAACGCCCTTATTGAAACAGATGGTGTAAGTTTCAATAGTGGCCCTACCATTGGGTATTTCGGAAAATTCTGGGCTTGGCGTTTCATCAATTTCACGCTGATAACCTGCCGGGTTTTCTCGCCGCCATTTACTTTCCCAAGGAGTTGCTGAATAAATTCCAGTCGCATGTTTGCTAAGGTACCCGCCATTGGCTGTGACCAACCCAAATCGAGTGCGATCAGCTCGCAACAAAGGAATCATCGCGGCAACAGCGTGCAACGAATAGTTATTACCTGGGCCACCAAAAAACGGTAACCCGCCAGTTACTGTCAGCCCACGTGGATCGTTATAAGGCAACCCCAATTCCTTACAGGCAATTTCCACTGCTGACGGAAAACAGGAATATATGTCGAAGTAGTCGATTTCATCGACTTTTTTCCCCGCCATATCCAGGGCTTTTCTAACATTCAACTTTAGCGCCGGCGCTGAATAATAGTTTACTCGTTTACTCATCGTAAGCTTATCATTAGCCTCACCGGACCCGTGTAGAAAGATCCATTTTTGAGGATTTATTGCCAATTCCTTTGCCTTACCGACCGAAGTCATGATAACCGCTGCACCCTGGTTTACACCGTCCATGGCATTCATCCATTTAGGATATGGAAAGCAAATAAAGCGATTTTCTGGGGTAACGGTAATCAATTCTTCAGCGCTGCGCTGCTTGCCAAAAAAAGCAAAGGGATTCCTAGCGGCAACCTTGCTAAAAGGTTCAAACAATGCGCCCAACTGCTGCATATGCAGCTCTATCGAATTACCTTGCTGAGCGCGAAATGCATTTTCAAAGAGAGGGTAGGATTGAACTGGTACGCCTATACCATGGGAGAACTCGTGCGGAGTGATGAGCTCCTCTCCTAACCCACGATCTTCCATTGACCCCACGTCTTCCTCATCCCAGTCTAGGTCTAAGTCACTGCGTAGTGCAAGTTGCGCAGTTTTTATCGCTTCGGAACCTGCTATTAAGGCTACATCTATCTCCTTGTTACTTATCCGCTCCGCAACTTCATTGATGTACATTTGCGGAGTATTGCCTCCGACGTTGCCGTAAATAGCGCTTACTGGATTGGCCCCGATGCGCCGGGCGACAGCACGAGGCGGGTTTTCCGCTCTTCCAAACGGAATTTCTAGCCGGGGTCGATTGGTGGAGTCGAGAATAATTCGAATCGAGACAACAGTGTCTATGTGGCGGCTCAGCCTGTCACCAATGCCGCTGTCGGCGAGTGCCGCTTTTGCGGCTTCACCCGCAATACCCACAGGCGGTAGTGCTTTTTCTGGTGGAACATCTTTCTCAATGAACTGGCCAGCTCCCACCAAAATCGGCGTAGAGTCGTCCATTAGTCGACCATATTTAAAGTTGGTGGCATAAATATGATGGTCATAATTCGGTTAAAAATATGAATGAACACTGCTCGTTAACTCCGCGCCAATTCAAAATCTACCTGCATTATTCTGATTGCTCCAGCGAATTGCAATGTTACACTCTTCCANGTAATTCGCGAGTGCACTAANNAAGGAAATTCTAATCANCCCCCTCGATCCTCANGCTAGNGCGTTACTNGATGCTNTAGAGCAATCNGGNGCCCTACCACTAAACGCTTATGACCCAGTNGAAGCTCGGCNNGTCTACGACCGAGCCAGTGAACAATTATGCGGCTCGCCTCCTCGCCCAGCCGCTGTAGAGGAAATTACCATCCCGGGCCCAGGTGGTAATATGCGAGCCCTTGTATACAGGCCCAGCNATCAACCGANACTGCCGGTGCTTGTATATTTTCACGGCGGTGGTTACACGATAGGTTCGCTGCAGAGCCATGACTGTGTTTGCCGTGGGCTCTGTGTAGAGGCCGAGTGTATTGTNATTTCTGTCGATTATCGGCTAGCTCCCGAACACAAGTATCCTGCNGCCATCGACGATGCCTGGGCAGCCACACAGTGGGTTGCCNCGCATGCTGACGCTATCGGNGGCGATCCCGGCAGGATCGCNGCAGGGGGCGACAGTGCCGGTGGCAATCTAACNGCCGTTGTCGCCCAGCAGACCAAGAAAGAAGGTAGCTCTCCNCTAGTCTTTCAGCTACTTATTTACCCTGGAACTGAAATGAGTTGTTCGTTTGAGTCCCATGAAACTTTCGGAGAAGGTTATCGTCTTACNAANGAACTAATCNCTTGGTTTTATAATCATTATTTTGCGNCTAAGGATGATATTAGCCACTGGCGTGCTTCCCCTTTAAACGCCCAAGATTTCAGTGGCTTGCCNCCAGCTTTCGTTCTCTCTGCAGGTTATGATCCNTTACAAGACGAAAACAANGCATACGTGGACAAATTNGNTTTAGCCGGCGTGCCGGTCAAACACTCTCATTACGAGGGTATGATTCATGGCTTTATCACTATGCCCGGTGCCATTGATAAGGCAAAGGAAGCTATAAGTGAATGTGCTCTCGAACTGAAGAAGGCCTTTACCGCCAGAGTCTAATTTCCCATGTTAAATTCAATACATAAAATTTCCTGCGGAAATGTAATCTCTGTTTTAAAAACCTACAAAGTGCTTACCCGATTGCCCTTAGTTGTTATCTTAAGCAGCTGTTTTATTGTACCTCTCGCTAAAGCACAATGTGAATCCACTCAAGCAGGCGCGGACACAGCTCAAGGGTCTGTTTACTTAGATAGTAACGTCAATGGCATGTATGATCGGAGTGAGACAGGTGTCGGGGGCGTACGAGTTAGCAATGGTTGTGAAGTCGTACTTACAGAAAGCGATGGCAGTTACCAGATCGGTCTTGCCCCCACAGAAATTCTCTTTATTTCGAAGCCTGCCGGCTACTTACTTCCTTTAGACGGAAACAATATCCCGAATTTTTTTTACCGTCACTATCCGGAAGGTACTCCCTCCGAGATCGCTGGAACCTCAGTAGAATGGTTATTTCCTGTAATCGATTCTACAGGTCCACTGCCAGAACGAATTGATTTCGCCCTTTACAATGATTCAACAAGCAACACCCAATTCAAGGCCCATGGTTTCGCTGATACTCAGGCTCGCTATGAATTGAGTGAGGACATGCTNCGGGAAGAACTAGTCAATCCTTTGATTGGGAATCCTTATNATGTCAAATTCGGTATTACAGTAGGCGATGTCGCCTTCGACAATCTGACNATCTATGACCGTCANAAACGCATGATGAGCCTGATGGATATTCCTCAATGGTATCTACCTGGAAATCACGACATAAACTTCGAATCTCCCAATGCATTATTCGCCAACGAAACTTACAAGCGTCATTTCGGCCCTACCTATTACTCTTTTGACGAAGGCTTAATCCATTTCGTTGCTCTGAATAACGTGGAATATGCAGGGATACAAGACTCTTCGCGCGCCGGTAACTATCGGGGAGTCATCACCAAGCGACAGTTAGACTGGTTGAAAAATGATCTCGAAAGCGTACCTAAGAATAAACTCATTGTCGTTGCTACTCATATTCCTTTGTTGGCGACTGCCGACGATGGTAAATCTTCTCCTACAACCGGCCCAGGAACTGATAACTTTGCCGAACTAATCGAGATTCTTAGCCCTTTCGAAAATATTTATGGTATCGCCGGTCACGATAGCAGCAACAGCTTTAAAGTCGAGATCAATCANAGCCANGGCTGGAGCGGTAAACCATGGATCGCCCATACTCTTGCCGAAGTNCGAGGCAACGGGTGGACGACNGGGCTGATCGATCCACGCGGNGTTCGCGATGCCATGATGCANGACGGAAATCCCAATGGTTTCTATGTGCTTAAATTNAACGAAGTAGATGTGNTNCCGGAATTTATTCCCTTNCCCTTTGGCCCCGATGCGAACCGGCGCATTCGCATTACGCTTGACCCTATGTTGTTATCTTCGCAGGATAGCAGCATTAATCGTGGTTCATTGCAAAACGATACGAAGCTGGTAGTGAATCTTTTCGACGGAGGAGTGCGAGATTCAGTATGGTTATCTTTGGACGGCTCACCCGAACAGGCCATGGTTTATACTGTGCGAACCGACCCTTACGTTGAACGCATCTATCAGGAGCTTCTCGATAAGGATAGTCAAATCGGCCCACCTACCAGATCATCGCATATATGGGAATATCAACTTCCAAGCTCCTTGCCAGTTGGCATCCACCGGGTAGAAGTGTTCACCGAGGACGAATTCGGCCAACAACAACGTGGCACGTTCAGCTTCGAAGTATTGAGCAACTAGACCCATCTAGGCATACTGACTTTTACTCTGTTCTCTATGCAAACGTACGACTACATAATCATAGGAGCTGGCACTGCCGGTTGCGTATTAGCTAACCGCCTTTCCGCAAACCCGTTAATCAAAGTATTGCTACTAGAAGCTGGTGGTAAGGACGACTATTTCTGGATCGATATTCCAGTAGGATACCTTTACACCATTGCTAATCCTCGAACGGACTGGTGTTATACCACTGAGCCGGATCCAGGACTCAACGGCCGTAGTATTGGTTACTCCAGAGGAAAAGTGTTAGGCGGTTGTTCCAGCATTAATGCCATGATCTATATGCGCGGCCAGAAGAGTGATTTCGATTACTGGGAGTCTTTGGGCAACATAGGCTGGGGATGGAATGACGTACTGCCGATTTACAAAAAATCGGAAGACTACCAGCACGGCGCCGACCAGTTTCATGGAGTCGGTGGAGAATTAAGAGTGGAAGAACGCCGTGTAAACTGGGAAATCCTGGATGCCTGGCGAGACGCCGCCGAGGAATGCGGCATTCCCAAAATTAGTGAATTTAATCGCGGGGATAACTTNGGNAATGCNTACTTCCAGATGAATCAGCGNCGCGGGTCTCGNTGGAGTGGCNCNAAAGCCTACCTTCGTCCTGTCNTAAACCGGCCAAACCTGGAANTCATAACCNGCGCCCACGTCGAGAAACTTAATATATCTACAAATAAAGATGGAAGGAANCAAGCTAGTGGCGTTCNCCTNCGAACGGCGNATCAAGGAGAGTCANGTTGTTGAAGCTAGAAAAGAAATCATTCTCTCNGCTGGGTCTATCGGTTCTCCACAGATCCTTCAGTTATCAGGCATTGGCCCAGGCAAATTCCTGAGTAGTAAGGGTATAGAAGTGATGCATGATCTGCCTGGCGTCGGCGAAAACTTACACGATCATTTGCAGGTACGGACCGTTTACAAGGTGCAAAATACTATCACCCTGAACCAGCGTGCCAATTCCTTTATCGGTAAAGCAATGATGGGTTTGGAGTACCTGCTGTTTCGAACAGGTCCGCTAACGATGCCCCCATCTCAGCTAGGCGCATTCGCAAAAAGCGACTCAAACCAGCCTACCGCAAATATCGAATGGCATGTACAACCTCTGTCGCTGGATAAGTTTGGTGATCCGCTTCACAAATTTAATGCCATTACTCCTGCTGTATGTAATCTCCGACCCACGAGTCGAGGTCATGTTCGTATAAAGACCAATCAACCAGAAGAATACCCAGCAATTACACTCAACTACCTTTCGACAGAAGAAGATAGGAAGATAGCGGTCGATGGGATTAAGTTCACGCGCCGTATTATGGCTGCTAAAGCGTTAGATAAATTTAAACCACTAGAATGGAAACCTGGACCCGAAGCAACCACGGAGGAAGAACTCTATAAAGCTGCCGGTGATCTCGGCACCACAATCTTCCACCCTGTAGGCTCCTGTAAAATGGGAAACGACGCTATGGCAGTGGTCAATGAGAAACTACAAGTACATGGCGTAGAAAGACTTCGGGTAATAGATGCCTCCATCATGCCACGAATCACTTCCGGCAATACCAATGCTCCAACTGTGATGATTGCCGAGAAAGGCGCAGAGTTTATCCTAAAAGACTGTTAATATTTATTTTTTGATAAGTTACCACGCCTGACTATGAAGCCCGAAATGATAAACCTATTTGCGGTCCCCGTAGCAAAATCATCTATTGGTAGGAGCTACACTGGCAGCGAATTAAAATACATGGAATCGCAACTGCAGCCTCCGGCAAAAGCGATTAATAATTACGCATCCTCGAACAAGAACGTCCTGGATCACGATGAGCTGAAAGACATGCGAACTATTATCCAGGGCCACTTGGATAACTATTTTAAAACTGTTTATAACACTTCGAATACCGTTTCTCTCCAGATTACACAATCTTGGTTAACTCTCTCACACAAAGGTGAATCCCATCACTCCCATACCCATCCCAATAGTGTTGTGAGTGGTGTTGTCTACATAAACGTAGGAAGAGATGACGGCATTAATTTTTACCGGAATGAAGAAAATTTATGGTTCGAGTTGGAGCCCAATGAAACCAACTACTATAACTCGTACAAAATACATGTCGCGACCAAAGTCGGAGACCTAATACTGTTTCCTTCTAACGTGAAGCACGGGGTAAGAGAAGTCACTGAAGACATCAAACGGATCAGCTTGTCATTCAATACATTCTTTTCTGGCGAAATGGGCAATCCAGAATTTTCTAATGCTCTCCGAATTACCACTGGCTGAGATTAAGGAGGCACACTGTGATATTTTATTACGCTCCCCAAACTGTCGCGGTGGCTTCTCATATTGCCCTTGAGGAGGCGTGCGCAGAATATGAACATAGAAAACTGGATTTCTCGATAGCTGAACAACGTTCATATGAATACCTGCAGATCAATCCAAAGGGCCGTGTGCCCTCCTTGGATACCGGGGAAGGAATAATTTCGGAAACACCTGCGATACTGGTATATATTGCGCAAACCTTCCCGAAGGCGCAACTTGCTCCTTTAAACGATCCATTCGAATTTGCAAAGATGCAGGAGTTCAATGTCTATCTTGCGTCTACGGTGCATGTGAATCATGCACACAAGCTTAGAGGTATACGCTGGACAGATGACCGCTCAGCCATAGACGCGATGAAGGTCAAAGTTCCCCAAACAATGCATGACAGTTTTGATCTGATAGAGAATGAAATGTTCACTGGCCCCTGGGTATTAGGTGGAGATTATTCTGTTTGCGATTGTTATTTGTTCTGTATTTCGCTCTGGTTAGAAGGAGACGGGGTGGACATCGGTGACTTCCCTAAAATCGCAGAGCATAATACGCGCATGCGAGATAGGGCTTCAGTGCAAACAGTTTTGCCGATTCACCGCCTGTCCTGACTAACCCGGGTCTTTGCGAACATAACGCCGATCAAACCACGTCGCCCAATCGTTGGAATCGTGATTAAACTGTTCAAAAAACTGGCGCACGCTTCCGTCGGGTCTGGGTGTCCAGTTTCCCCGAAAATCCCACACCGCCCCAGCGAAATTATAGATGCTCCCTTCTAGCACCATAGAGCCACTCCTGATACCTCCGACGATATCAATTGAATAGCGACCTTCTGATACCCAAACCTGGCGCCATTCCCGCGTGACAGGATTGTAGTAATTGAGACTTGTACCAGTGCCTCCGCTTACACTCTTCCAATGTTCTAGCAGCAAGCAACCACTTTCTATTTTTTGGATAATATCCTCACCCAGCTTCTCACCCGTAGCGCTGTCGAAGACTTCCCATTCGCCTACCCAGAAATCAAAATCCGAGAAGCCATTTAGACCTCCACAGCCGATTTGCTGGCCGTGGCAAACAGGAGTGAGAACCAGCAGAAAAGCTAGATACGATGTTTTATACATTCTGTCCCAGAATCCCAACCCAAAAAATGGATCTTTAAGAGTCGATATACTACACAAGGCTCTAGTTAGTTAGCCAGACGCTAACGAAGTGATTGCAAAGTATTGGCAGACTTGGCAACCTTAGCTCTATAGCAAAAGAAAAACTCGAGGATCAATCATGAATAAGTTTCTCCCTTTGTTGCCTTTAACCTCCTTCTTAACGGCATTTAACTTAAGCGTAGAATCCGCCGAATTGGATCGAATTGGCACCTTCGATTTTCCGAATTCTGGTTCATCAGAAGCCCAGGAACACTTTCTTCAGGGAGTAGGGTATCTCCATAGTTTTGGCATGACCCAAGCCCAGTCGGAGTTCAAAAAGGCACAAGAGCTAGATCCCGATTTTGCCTTGGCATACTGGGGAGAGGCATTCACCTACCAGCACCCATTTTTCGGTCCTAAGTCCGAAGGTCCTGGCGAGGCTTTAATGAGACTGGGCAGAACGAGTGACGAGCGACTAGCCAAGGCTCCAACCGACAAAGAAAAAGGCTTTATCAAGGCTGCTGAAGCCTATGCGCTGACGCTTGGTAGCATGCCGGAGCGACGAACAGCTTGGATGAACGCGATGGCTGAACTGTATGAAAAGTATCCCTCAGATAATGAGGTCAAAACATTTTATGCGGTTTCCATGCTTTCAGGTGCGACAGCTGCTGGGGCTATGCGTGAACGAATCAACATGCGAGCTGGAGCTCTCGCCATGCAAGTGTTCAATGATAATGACGACCATCCCGGCGCTGCGCATTACATTATTCATGCTTTCGACGACCCAGTACATGCCCCTGTTGCACTTGAAGCTGCGTATAAGTACGCAGACATTGCTCCGGCTGTTTCACATGCTCGTCATATGCCGACCCATATATTCATCCAGCACGGAAAGTGGAACGAAGTAGCACAATGGAATGAGTCAGCCTATAACGTTGCCCGAGAGTTGTGGATGCCCGGTGATGCCGTGAGCGAGCAAAATCACTCAACGGACTGGGGTCAATATGGAGATCTTCAACTCGGGAACATTGAACGCTCCAAACTATGGATAAGAAGGGCTGAACAAACACAAAGTGAGAATCCTGGCGATAGGCGCTCACAAGGTACCCTAGGTACCGTCCGCGCTAGACACACGATCGAGACACAAACCTGGTCACTGCAGGAACTAAATGAAGAGCTGAGCCCCGATGAATTACTGGCTCTAGGCTTGAGTGCGGTAAATTTGGGCGAAACAGCGCTGGCTCAGAGAGTTACAGAAAGATTAGATGCCCTCACCGCTGACAGCGAAAACAATCTATCGCTAAAAGTTAGTCACATGGAAATCGCAGCAATGTCAATGTTGCTGGACTCCCGTGATCTGACCGGTGCCATGGCCACCAGCCAGCAGCAACAGGCTATTACGCTACTGCAGGAAGCTGTCGAATTAACCAATGATGGGAGACTGCCAAGTGGTGCCGCCAACCCTTTGAAACCAGTTCATGAGCTAACGGGCGAAGTATTGTTAGGAAACAGACAGCCGGAAGAAGCTGCACTACTTTTTGAAGAATCTCTTCTTAGGATGCCCAACCGTCCCTTGTCGCTGCTGGGGGCAGCACGTGCTTACAAGCAAGCCGGAGACACATTTAGAGCGGCTGAAAAATATACAAATTTGCTGGCAGTATGGTCTGACGATAGCCAACCGGCTGTGCAGGAAGCAAAAACCTATCTCGGCTTCTAGGAAATAATGCTTAACTGATTGCAATCTTGAGAGGGAGTTGGCACCCTTAGTCCAATTAACACACACTTGGAGGCGTATTATGCCCAGAGTATTAAGCTCGGCCTTTATATTTAGTCTAACCCTTTTCCTGTCAATCTCAACACAAGCCGCAGAGCTCGAGCAGATAGGAACTTTTGACTTTCCATCTTCAGGATCGATGGAAGCCCACAAGCACTTTACCCTTGGGGTTGGCTATCTGCATAGTTTTGGCTGGAAACAGGCAAGAGGTGAATTCCGAAAAGCCCAAGAAATTGATCCGGGTTTTGCTCTTGCCTACTGGGGCGAGTCCTTCACCTACAACCACCCACTAATTCCTGTTTTGCAAGACCCTGATTCGCCTAAAGATGTATTGAATCGACTAGGGTCGACTTCTGAAGAAAGGCTGTCTAAAGCACCCACCAATAGAGAAAAGGGCTTCGTGAGGGCTGCTGAAGCGTTCGCTTTTACCGATGGTTCACTCGGTGACAAGAGGTTAGCCTGGATGTATGCCATGCAAGATCTTTATAATGAATTTCCTGACGACCAAGAGGTAGCAGCCTTTTACGCTGTCTCTATGTTGAGTGGTGCAACTGTTTCTCGTGATGGCAGGGTATTAAATAACTTCCTTACAGAATCTGGAACAGAAATCACCATGCAGGCTGGAGCAATAGCTATGGATCTTTTTAGGGAAAACCCTAACCATCCAGGTGCTGCCCATTACATAATTCATTCCTTCGATCATCCTACTTATGCCCCTCTAGCTCTCACCGCAGCTGAAAAATATGCAAGCATTGCACCTGCCGTATCCCACGCCAGGCACATGCCTACCCACATCTTTATTCAACATGGCATGTGGGACAGAGTATCTGAATGGAACAATTCAGCTTTTCAAGCGGGCGCGGACCTTTGGGAACCCGGCGATGCTGCGGGAGACCAGAACCATTCATCTGATTGGGGTCAATATGGAGATCTTCAGCTAGGCGATTTTCAGAGATCCGACATGTGGATTGACAGGGCTAGTGAAGTACTCGCAAAAAATCCTGGCGATCCACGCTCAGCCGGAACGCTTAAAACGATGAAAGCGCGTCACATTATAGAGACGGAGAACTGGGAGACTTATGAACTAACAGATTCCTTAAATGGAGATGAATTGTTAGCACTCGGTCTAAGCGCTGCCAACCTAGGAGATCTTGATCTAGCGCAAGCTGTCGCCGATAGATTGGAAAGCCTTGCCTCACAGAGTTCCAACAATGCAACTCTTAATCTCATAAGCATCCAGGTTACAGCCCTAACCAAATTTAAAAAGGGCCAGGAAGAAGAGGCTTTATCCATGCTGATGGACGCAGTTACTATTGCGGAAAATCAGACTCCACCGCGAGGAGCGGCTAGTCCACTAAAACCGGTTCACGAACTGGCAGGTGACTTATTACTTGCGATGGGTAATCACGAAAAAGCAGCCGAACTTTATGAGTCCTCTCTAAGACGAATGGCTAACCGTCCGCGGGCGCTATTAGGTGCAGCTAGAAGTTATGCGGGTATGGATGACGATTACAACGCCAGACAAAGATATCAAGCTTTCTATGCTCTCTGGCAAGATGATAGCCTTTCAGAAGTAACTGAAACAAAAGACTATCTAGGCATTTAACTACAACAGGATATAGTTATGCCAAATAAAATATTCGACAAAGTCGCTGGCAATGGACTTATTAGTCGACGTCATCTGTTAGAAATCAGTGCTGCCGGACTAGGCATGGCAGCTTCCAACAGCGTCTTGGGAGCAGATTCAGGGTTCAACCTCGAAATACCAGGTTGGTCTCGTACACCTGGACCTGGTCCAAGTGCATATGGTAATCGCTCCCCTCATACAGAAAACTTCCAACGTATGACAGGATTCCAAAACCCTACCTACCCGGGAGGAGGATCTTCTCGTTCACCGCTGCAATATTTGCAGGGGACTATAACGCCTAACAGCCTGCATTTTGAAAGGCACCATGCTGGAGTGCCCGATATCGATCCCGTTGGCCACAAACTGGTTATCAATGGCTTGGTGCGACAACCTTTAGCCTTTAGTTATGAAGATCTCCTCAAATACCAAATGGTCAGTCGAGTTTATTTCCTGGAATGTTCTGGCAATAGTGGGGCTCTATTGCGAGGTGAAACCGGCGGCACAGCCCAAAGTTTGCATGGTCTAGTTTCTTGTGCTGAATGGACTGGGATTCCATTGTCGACATTGCTAGACGAAGCTGGAGTTCTACCCGACGCTAGATGGATAGCCGCGGTTGGAGCCGATGCTGCTAGCATGGGTCGCTCTGTTCCCATTGAGAAAGCATTGGACGATGTCATGGTCGCCCTCTATCAAAATGGTGAACCTGTTAGACCGGGACAAGGTTATCCAATGCGCCTATTCTGCCCTGGCTGGGAAGGCAACATCAGCGTTAAATGGTTAACACAGATAAAACTAACTCGTGGGCCAGCACAATTCCGTGATGAAACCAGCAAGTACACTGATACCTTACCGGATAGATCGAGTTATCAGTTCACATTCCCCATGGGGACTAAGTCTTTAATCACTTCTCCGTCAGGAGAAATGACACTTAATCAATCGGGAATTTATCAAGTGACCGGAATTGCCTGGAGTGGCAGCGGCAGAATAAATCGGGTTGAAGTGAGCGCTGACGGAGGCCAAACATGGGCTGATGCCGATATCCAAGGCCATCAACTTGAGAAAGCCGTTACCCGATTTACCATTCCCTGGGAATGGAATGGAGGGACCGCGATATTACAAAGCCGAGCCACTGATAGCCGGGGCAATGTTCAACCAACTCGAAGCGCAGTCATCGCCGACCGAGGTACGGTAAGCACTTATCATAATCACTGTATCCAGAGCTGGGAAGTAAATAACACGGGTGAGGTAATAAACATTTATGTATAAGAAAGCTGTTTTATCATTGCTTGCGTTTTGCCTTGCATCAAGCTCCCTAGTTGTAAATTCTCAAGAAAAAGTGAGACTTGGCTCGCCACTTAGTCAAGAAGATCTGGAAGGCTTTGATCTAATTGCCGCACCAGATGGCTCCGGGTTTCCAGCAGGAAGTGGGACAGCACAGGACGGAAAGGCAGTCTATGATATTAATTGTGCTGTTTGCCACGGCATTAATGGAGAAGGCACGACCAACAATACTGTAATCGTTGGCGGTGATATTCAGTCTGAAGGTCCCCCGTTGCGCACAGTGGGTAGCTATTGGCCTTACGCTAGTACCGTGTTTGATTTCATTCGTCGCGCTATGCCTGCAACTGCTCCAAAATCCCTCACTGACAAACAAGTCTATCAAGTTACAGCCTATGTCTTATTTATGAATGGAATTATCCAAGAGGAAATGGAATTAAATGCTGACAACCTCCCCACCATTAAAATGCCAAATGCCGATGGCTTTATTGATAGAAGCCATATCCAATAAAACTTAACTCCAAACTTTTTAGGAAAATCACCCCGACCTGCTTATAAAAAAGCAGTTAAAGGCGATTAACCTGCAATAAATTGCAACCTACTCTTGTACTAAGGCTCGGAATCCATACTATTCCTCCCCGACAATCCTAGGGAGATAAAGTCGAATGAAGTCCTCGAAGTTTTTCCGCTGCATTCTTAGCGGAGTTATATCGTTATTTGTGATCCTTTCAACCAATGCCGCCGAAAACGGCCTATCAATCCCCCGTATTGCAAGTGAGCCCACCTTTACCGATTTTGAGAATATGAAACCATCTTCGGAGCTAGCCCTCTCAATGCAGAAAATTGACGGTCTTATTCAGCGAGAACCAGATGACGGGGAAGCAGCTAGTCAAAAGACTGAAGTTTACATAGGCTATGATCAGCAAAGACTCTATGCTGTCTACTTGGCTTTCGATACCGAGCCAAACGAAATTCGCGCTAATCTCACCTCTCGTGAAAATATCAATGGTGACGACAGAGTTGGTTTGACCATCGATACTTTCAACGACCAAAGAACGGCCTTTGCTTTTCACTCAAACCCGTTGGGCATCCAATGGGATGCACGCTGGACCGAAGGTTCCTCGGGGCGCGCTGGTTTCGACACTACATGGGAAGCGGTATGGGATAGTGAAGGCGAGCTTACCGATCAAGGCTATATGGTGCGCATGTCTATACCATTGCGCAGTTTGCGATTCTCAGAGAATGAAGAACAATTGTGGCGAGTTCAGTTCGGTCGTAACATTCCGCGGTACAGCGAATTCTCTTACTGGCCAGAGTATTCAATAGACATAGAAGGGAGGCTAAATCAAACAGCTCTTTTGCGCGGAATACAAAACGTTTCTCCCGGCAATAACTATCAAATAATTCCCTTCTTTTTTGCTCGGGACTTAGACGCTTTGAATCCCAAAGCTTCAGGGGGGCCTACATTTGACGCAAGCTCAGAGCAAGAAATTGGGCTTGACGCAAAATTTGTTTTTAATGACAGCATGGCCCTGGATATTACTCTAAACCCGGACTTTAGCCAGGTAGAGTCAGATCAGCCCCAAGTGACAGTTAACCAACGTTACGAGGTCCAGTTTCCAGAACGGAGACCGTTTTTTATTGAAAATGCTGATTTCTTTTCAACCGATTCAATTCTTGTATTCACCAGGAGGATAGTTGATCCAGAGGGTGGCATTCGCCTAACTGGTCGTTCTGGAGAGTATGGTTTTGGAAGCATCTTAATTAATGATGCTGCCCCAGGGCTTAATAGAAACGCGGATGATCCTCTTAGGGGCGAAAAGGCCAATATAGCAATAGTCAGAGGTTTCAGAGACCTAGGTGATCAAGAT
>NZNL01000089.1 GCA_002694855.1 Gammaproteobacteria bacterium | reverse complement strand
GGACTGGATGAACGAAAGAATTAACCGGACTGACAAGCGGAATCGACTGGGAGTATTCGATGCGGTGGTCTCTGGAGAACTCATGGAAATGGCCGGTGGTACGGCACAGTTCGCAGGCGGAGTCCAGTATCGTGATCGTAATACACTGTCTCACGCTGCAGATCAGAACTACCCGGGCTTACCGTCACGAATTCTGAGTTGGGGAGCCGATGGCGAACCTGATGCGTACCACTATGTGAGCAACAACTACGAGTGTGCCATGTGTGCGTTTAATTACGATCATAGCCGCGATACCAAGGCAGTGTTTGCAGAGCTCTCTTTACCGTTTGCCGAGAACGTCGAGACCCAGCTTGCGCTTCGTTATGAGGACTACGGTGGCTTTATCGGAAGCGAGCTTTCACCGAAGGCTGCGATAAGCTGGCGTCCCTTGGAAACCCTGTTAGTACGTGGTTCCTGGTCGCAGTCATTCCGTGCTCCGAATATCGCACTAATTGAGCAAGGGTTGGAAGCCGGTTGGGTTGGCTTCCGTGAACCGATCAAAAATCAGAAGGTACGTGCCGGGCTGTTGCCAGCTACCGATGCAAACTCGGTATCGGGAGGATCCTATACATTAGGTGGGCCCGCGCCTTATGTTGGTAATGAGTATGCTGACACTTACTCCGCCGGTTTCATCTGGACTCCAGATGGCGCTTTGGAGGGCTTGAGTGTGCAGGCTGACTTCTGGCGTTTCGAAGTAGAAGACCGGGTGTTGCCGGAGCCGCCTATTCGGGCTCTGCAACCCGAGATAGATGCGTTTAACGTGGCGGTTCAAGACAAGTCTAACTTCATTTACAACGATTCCATCCCGGCAGATCAGACCCTGTACCCGACTCCGTACTACCAGTGTGATCCGGATGCGTTGACAGCCGAGTACGGTGTTGACTCTGATGAGCGTCTGAACTGTGTTGTTAACCCCCANNCCTATTATGCAGAAGGTATTNNNCGGGCATTCGGTACNCAAAATGCGTCCCTGATTACTCTGACCCTCAGTGCCATNAATGCGGGTATGATTGAGTCCGATGGAGTGGATNTAAGGCTNGGTTATGNTTGGGNTAATGAATGGGGTAACTTCCGTGTAGGCNTGGATTACACTCATGTTCGGCAGTACAAGCTGATTGATGTTCCTGGGCTGGAACGTGGCCTGCTGGACACCAATCTCTACGATAGTGCAGGTACCACTGGAGATAACAACCTGGTGCGTTCACTGCCAGATAATAAAGGTCACCTGACCTTTGCCTGGAGCAGGGATCGNCACAGNTTANNAGCGATCAACCGTCATATAGGGTCTTACTATAACCTCCGGTACCCCCTTTCGTATGAGACTGCTTCTGACTTCTCCCGTAACCTGCTGCGTCGTGAGATTAGCAGCTACAATAGTTGGGACNTGCAGTACAACTACATCCACGACTGGAGTAATGCGGCATTTGGAACCACACGATTTTCGTTTGGTGTCCTCGATTTTTTCAACGCAACCCTGCCTTACTATGAGGAAACTGCTTTGAACTACGACGCTTCGGTATTCGATGGTCGGGGTCGTCGCTGGTACGTAAGGGCACTCTGGCAGCTGTAAGNCCNGAACNCTTATAAGCGAAAAATTAAACGGCGATGAGGAATCATCGCCGTTTTTTTTGNGTATGGAAAACCTCCCCTTTTTACTGGTATTGTCGCCTTGCCTTCTTTTAAGATGACTGCTCCAGGTGCAGAATCAAAAGGGATTACGGGATGTCATCCGACGCTGAAAACAATTATCAACAAGCCTATGCCTTATCACTTTCCGATCCGGAAGCCTTTTGGGGTTTGGCGGCTGAAGATCTGCACTGGGTAAAACGCTGGGANAAAGTACTGGACACNTCCCAAACNCCACATGGCCAATGGTTTGTCGGAGGTGAGCTCAACACCTGTTACAACGCCNTGGACCGNCATGTTGAGAATGGNCGTGGTGATTATCTAGCGCTTATATACGACAGCCCTGTCGCNGGTAACAAGGTTGCCNGATTTACTTACAGCGAACTCAAAGATCTAACGGCGAGATTTGCAGGGGTGTTGAAGAGCAACGGAGTCGGCAAGGGAGACCGGGTAATCATCTACATGCCGATGATTCCCGAAACAGTTATTGCCATGTTGGCTTGTGCGCGTATTGGAGCCATTCACTCAGTGGTGTTCGGGGGATTTGCCTCCAACGAACTTGCCGTGCGTATCGATGATGCTCAACCAGATGTCATTGTCACCGCCTCTTGCGGCATCGAAATCAATCGCATCATCCCTTACATGCCGCTATTAAATGATGCGATCGATATCGCCAGCTATAAACCATCAAAAACAATCGTTGTNCAACGGNCACAGGAAATTGCCGAACTGCAATCTGGCAGAGACATAGATTGGGAGGAGGCGATGGGGGCAGCAGAGCCGGTTGATTGCGTAACCGTCAAGGCGACTGATCCGCTCTACATTCTTTACACTTCNGGAACCACCGGTTTGCCCAAGGGNGTGGTGCGCGATAATGGNGGTCACGCGGTCGCACTTAACTGGACTATGAACACAATTTACGGGGTAGAAGCAGGCGATGTCTACTGGGCAGCTTCCGACGTAGGTTGGGTGGTTGGCCACTCCTATATAGTCTACGGGCCTCTACTTAAAGGTTGTACGACGATACTTTACGAGGGCAAACCTGTTGGCACGCCCGATGCCGGCGCGTTTTGGCGCGTTATAGCCGACCATGAAGTGAATACACTATTTACTGCGCCGACGGCATTTCGTGCAATTAAGAAAGAAGATCCGGACGGTACGCTACTGGAAAAATATGACCTGGGCCATTTCGAGACTTTGTTTCTAGCGGGTGAACGCACGGANCCCGATACTCTTTTCTGGGCAGAAGAGAAACTGGAGATCCCCGTAATTGATCATTGGTGGCAGACCGAAACCGGCTGGTCTATCGCAGCGAATCATAAAGGTTACGGTTTCCTGCCTGTCAAACCTGGCTCGCCGACTAAGGTTGCGCCGGGTTGGGATCTNCAAGTATTGGATGACCAATGTAACCCGATGCCGGCAGGCGAAGTCGGAGCCCTGTGTGCGAAGCTGCCAATGCCACCTGGTTCATTACTGACACTGTGGAATGCCCACGAACGCTTTCTGGAGAGTTANATGGAGGAGTTCCCCGGCTATTACAAGACCGCAGATGCTGGATTTATCGATGAGGACGATTANGTATTTGTGATGAGCCGCACCGACGANATTATTAACGTGGCAGGTCATCGCCTATCTACTGGNGCAATGGAGGANGTNTTAGCNGGNCATGGTGATGTGGCCGAGTGCGCGGTTATCGGTGTCGCCGACCAATTGAAAGGTCAGCTTCCGGTGGGNTTTTTGGTTCTGAAAGCNGGNGTAAAACGNNATTCTGAGGANATTGTTACNGAAGTCGTACAACTCGTACGAGATCAAATTGGACCCGTTGCAGCATTTAAACAAGCTGTTGTCGTCCAGCGATTACCCAAGACACGATCTGGCAAGATACTAAGGGGTANGATGCAAAAGGTTGCTGATAACGAGGAACACCGNATCCCAGCTACGATCGATGACCCAGATATTCTCGAAGAGATAGACGAGGCACTTCAGACACTTGGGCTGTCCAGNGCAAGGCAATAGATAAAAAAATTGCAATTACCAGGCTAGGAGTTAAGAAACTTATCGATCTCGTCAGCTACTAATCGTCCCTCGTCAATAGCGCGGACTACCAGTGACTGACCACTACGGCAATCTCCGGCAGCGAAGATTTTCTGGTGAGATGTTCGGAAATCCTGGTAATCGGCCATATAGTTGGAGCGTGAGTCGAGGTTCAGTTTCANTGGTTCGCTGACATAATGCTCGGGGCCAAGNAANCCCATAGAGATGAAGATCAGATCAGCCTNCCAGAACTGGATAGTGCCAGGTATCTCTTTAAAGTTNTTGTCGACTTCGAAGGTATTTATTCCCANTAGCTTGNCTTCATCATCTCTTACGAATTCCTTNCCGGAGATCGAATAGACACGCGGATCCTGCCCGTNACGGGTAGCAGCTTCTTCGTGCCCATAATCGACGCGGAAAATTGTCGGCCAGGTAGGCCAGGGATTGTNAGGCACTCGATCAGNTGGNGGTTTTGGCATGATTTCAAAGTTAACTAGCGACTTGCAGTCATGTCTAAGAGATGTNCCGATGCAGTCAGTGCCAGTATCACCGCCCCCGATTACGATCACGTTNTTGTCCTTGGCGCTGATGTAATTACCGTCTTCTAGGTGTGAATCCAGCAAGCTCTTGGTGTTCTTCAAAAGAAACTCCATGGCAAAATGCACGCCATCGCCTTCGCGACCGGGAATCTGCAAGTCCCGAGGNCTGGTAGCTCCGGTGGCCAATAACAGTGCATCAAAGTTGTTTAGTAATTGCTCTACCGGAACAGCGTTGTCACTATCGCCGCCGACGTCGGCATTTACCATGAAATGCACACCTTCTTCCCGTAGCAGGTTTACTCGGCGATCTACAATAGTCTTGTCAAGTTTCATGTTAGGAATACCGTACATCAATAAGCCGCCCACGCGATCGTCTCGCTCGAACACGGTGGCTTCGTGGCCTGNTTTGTTCAGTTGGGCAGCGGCAGCGAGTCCAGCCGGCCCNGANCCTATTATCGCGACAGTCTTTCCGCTTCGAAATTGTGGAGGATTAGCAACAACCCAGCCTTCTTCAAAGCCCTTGTCGGCAATTGCACATTCGATATTCTTGATGGTAACCGCTGGTTCGTGAATGGCAAGTACACAGGCGCCTTCGCAAGGAGCAGGACACACGCGGCCAGTGAACTCGGGAAAGTTGTTGGTCTTATGCAGGCGGTCCAGTGCGTCCTTCCAATGCCCGTGGTAAACCAGATCATTCCATTCTGGAATGAGGTTATAGACGGGACAGCCATCGGCGGATTGACAAAAAGGGACGCCGCAGTCCATGCACCGGGCTCCTTGTTTAGTCAAATGCTCCTCGCGATGATCGGTGTATATTTCGTCGAAATCCAGCAACCGCTCCATCGCATTTCGATAGGGCTCGGTTTCGCGCTCAAATTCCTTAAATCCTGTTGGCTTTCCCATTTGAATTCCTGGTTTGTAAAACCGCCGACAATCAGGCAGCGGATGCAGTGGCCCGTTCGGCCAGCACNCGCTTGTAATCGGTAGGCATCACTTTCACGAACTGNGAGAGTGAGTTTTCCCAGTCCTCTAGCACTTTTCGGGCAACCGGCGAGTTTGTGTATTCTGCGTGATTTTTTATGAGTTGTTTAAGCTCCAAAATATCTACGGCTGAAGAGACCGGTTCGAGTTCAAANGATTCCATGTTGCACCGGCAAGGGAAGCTACCATCTGGGTCCCAGACATAGGCAGTACCGCCACTCATTCCTGCGCCGAAGTTTCGACCGGTCTTGCCGAGTACAACCACGCACCCACCGGTCATGTATTCACAGCCATGATCGCCGATGCCTTCGATGACAGCACTAGCGCCGCTGTTGCGCACTGCAAAGCGCTCTGCTGCGATACCCCGGATATAGGCCTCGCCACTTGTGGCTCCATAGAGAATGACGTTCCCGGCGATAATGTTTTCTTCTGCCTGGAAGGTGCTTTCTTTTGGCGGGTAGATTACGATCTTTCCACCGGACAG
This sequence comes from Gammaproteobacteria bacterium, assembly GCA_002694855.1. Taxonomy (GTDB): domain Bacteria; phylum Pseudomonadota; class Gammaproteobacteria; order Pseudomonadales; family Pseudohongiellaceae; genus UBA9145. The sequence continues at coordinate 8,578 of NZNL01000089.1, read as the reverse complement.
TCCTTTGCCCACGTAGTCATTGGCATCTCCCTCTACGGTCATGGTAATACCCTTTGCCAACCAGGCTCCAAAACTCTGTCCAGCTGATCCGTTAAATTTTATGTTGATAGTGTCTTCGGGCAGCATCTCGGCTTTCCATTTTTTGCATACTTCGTTGGAAAGCATAGTGCCGACGACGCGGTTGGTGTTGATGATCTCGTGTTCGATAAATACTTTTTCACCCTTCTCTAGAGCCGGTGCAGCCAAGCGAATAAGTTCGTTATCCAGAGCCTTATCGAGTCCGTGGTCCTGCTGGCGTACGCAATAGAACTCGGTGCCTTCGAATACTACCTGGGCCGGTTCGAGAATAGCACTAAGATCGAGGCCTTTTGCTTTCCAGTGATCAATTGCATGGTCGGTGTCNAGCAGGTCCACGCGNCCGATCATTTCATTGACTGTGCTAACGCCGATNCGGGCCATAATCCCTCGAAGTTCCTCAGCCACCATGAACATGTAGTTCACTANGTGTTCTGGCTTGCCTTTGAATTTCTTTCTNAANTCAGGATCTTGGGTGGCCACACCTACAGGNCAGGTGTTCAAATGGCACTTGCGCATCATGATGCAGCCTTGCGTGATAAGAGGAGCGGTTGAGAAACCGAATTCTTCGGCTCCCAGTAACGCCGCAATGGCAATGTCGCGCCCAGTCTTCAATTGACCGTCGGTTTGCAANGCAACGCGNGACCGCAGGTTGTTCATAACAAGCGTCTGGTGGGTTTCGGCGATGCCGAGCTCCCAGGGCAGTCCGGCATGTTTGATAGACGTCAGTGGTGANGCTCCCGTGCCNCCGTCGTGTCCAGCTATAACCAGGTGATCGGTCTTAGCCTTGGTTACCCCGGCCGCGATGGTNCCGACGCCGATCTCGGATACCAATTTTACGCTTATACGTGCCTCGCGATTGGCATTTTTTAAGTCNTGGATAAGNTGAGCTATATCCTCAATAGAATAAATGTCATGGTGTGGCGGAGGGCTGATCAAACCAACGCCCGGGGTGGAATGNCGGATACGCGCTATTTGTTCATCCACTTTNCGACCAGGTAGCTCACCACCCTCACCTGGTTTCGCGCCCTGGGCGATCTTAATCTGCAGTTCATCAGCATTGGTCAGATACCATGCTGTCACACCAAAGCGCCCTGAAGCCACNTGCTTGATAGCTGAGCGTTTGGAGTCACCGTTTGGAAGGGGGTTGAACCGGGCCGAGTCTTCGCCNCCCTCTCCTGTATTGGACTTCCCGCCCAAACGATTCATTGCAATTGCCAGGGACTCGTGAATCTCTTGGGAGATAGANCCNAAACTCATCGCACCAGTTGCGAAGCGTTTGACGATTTCACTGGCAGGTTCGACTTTATCGAGGGGGATTGACTCGTTGACATCGGTGCGGAATTTCAGGAGGCCTCTAAAGGCACATCGGCGTGTNGCCTCCTCGTTGGCGTATCGCGCGAACTCCGAGTAGGCTTCAANATTATTGTTGCGGGCTGCTATCTGCAGNTTAAAAATCGTGTNGGGGTTCCACATGTGTAAATCNCCGCCAGAGCGCCAATGAAAATCACCGGGATTGTTTAGAACAGAAATCACGTCGCCTTCCTTGGCAGGGTACCCAATTGTATGACGGCGATGGGATTCATCGATCAGGACATCAAAGTTTACACCTTGCACTCGGCTTGCCGTGCCGCAAAAACATTTGTCAATAATTTCTCCAGCCAGACCCACTGCTTCGAAGATCTGCGCCCCTTTATAGGACTGAAGGGTGGAGATGCCCATCTTGGCCATGACCTTAAGCATGCCCTTGGCAATTCCTTTNTTGTAACCTGCAACAAGAGCATCCTCNCNANNGTACATTTCACCTAACAGCTTTTCTTTATTAGCCTGCCACAGAGCTTCAAAGGCCAGATAAGGGTTGATAGCGTCCGCGCCGTAACCCGCAAGCAGACAGTGATGGTGAACCTCCCGTGCTTCACCGGTTTCCACTATGATACCGATCTGGGTGCGTTGTTCGTTTCGCACTAGGTGATGATGCACCGCGCCGCAAGCAATCAGTGCNCTCAGCGGAATATGTGATTTGGACATNAACCGGTCGGAAAGAATAATGAAAGAAAATCCCTCGGTGATAGCTTGGGTAGCTTCTTCGCAAATACGATCGATGGTGTTGAGGTAACCATTNTCTTCCACCGCGTTGTAACTTATATCAATGACCCGGGAACGCATGCCTTGGCAATCCATGTGCTGGATGTTGGTTAATTGCTGGTTCGAAAGGATTGGGTGATCGATGCTGAGACGGTGCGCTTGTTCTGGCGTAGTCTCGANAAGATTGCCTTCTGGCCCGATGAAACAGGTGAGTGACATCACAACTTCTTCCCGGATGGAATCGATGGCCGGGTTTGTTACCTGGGCGAACAATTGCTTGAAGTAGTCGTAAATCATACGTGGCTTGTCNGAAAGACATGCCAGAGCAGANTCATTACCCATCGAGCCCAATGGATCACGTGCTTCAGTCACCAGCGGGATCAGCATGAATTGCATTGTCTCGGTGGTGTAACCAAATGCCTGCATGCGCTGGAGTGTGTCTTCCGCATCAAGTGAGTGCGCCTCGCTGATGCTGGTGATGTCCTGCAGCATAACTTTTTGCTGGGCCAGCCATTCCCCGTAGGGGCGTTTGTTGCTTATGTTTTGTTTGAGCTCTTCGTCGGGAATAAGGCGGCCCTCTTCAAAATCCAACAAGAACATCTTGCCGGGTTGAAGTCGACCTTTGAGTTTCACATTTGCCGGGTCGACNTCAAGCACGCCTACTTCGGAAGCCATGATGCACTTGTTATCGTGGGTAACGTAGTAGCGGCTGGGACGCAAACCATTTCGGTCCAGCACTGCTCCGATATAGTGCCCGTCCGAGAACACGATCGAGGCAGGGCCATCCCAGGGCTCCATAAGGGCCGAGTGATACTCGTAGAAATCTTTCTTTTCATGGCCCATATTGATATCCGACTGCCAAGCTTCAGGAATCATCATCATGGTTGCTTCGGCCAGTGAGCGACCTGACAGTAGTAGGAATTCCAATACCGCATCGAAGCTGCCGGAATCGGAACAATCTGCATCGATAACTGGAAAGATATCTTTTAAGCGATCACCGAATACATCGGTTGCCAGCTTTCCCTGNCGTGCNGCCATGGAGTTAACATTACCCATCAGCGTATTGATTTCGCCGTTGTGACTCATGAAACGATTTGGCTGTGCTCGGTCCCAGGATGGGAAGGTGTTAGTNCTGAATCGCGAATGCACCATCGCCANATGAGTTTCGAAAGCGTGGTTGGTCAGGTCGTGATAGAAAGGGAATAATTGTCCTGGGGTCAGCATCCCTTTATAGACAATGACCTTGGTAGAGAGACTNCAGGCAAAAANTTGCTTGCGTTCTGCTANTGACTCATCGTTGCGCAGCCGATGGGTAAAGCGCTTGCGAATAACGTAAAGCTTGCGTTCAAACTGATCTTGCTCCAGCCCTTCGGCTGCANCAATAAAGAGTTGCTCGATCTGCGGNTGAGCCATACGGGCCGCTGGACCGACNCCNGCGCCNTCGGGATCCAAAGGTACTTCTCGCCACCCAACGAGCAGCTGGTTTTCCTCCGCAATGATCTCGTTAATCACCCGGCGACAGGTTTCTCTTTCTCCTTTTTCGACAGGAAGNAAGATGTTCCCCACGGCATACTGTCCGGCTGGCGGCAGTTCAGAATTTAACTCCTCCTCGGCAATCTTCTGGAAAAAGCTATGCGGGGTCGCGATCAAAATGCCCGCGCCGTCACCAGTATTGGCTTCAAAACCACAGCCACCTCTATGTTCCATGCGCGAATTTATATGGTAGGCGTCCAGCATAATCTGACGNCTAGGTACGCCCTTGATATTTGCGACAAAGCCTACACCACAAGAATCTTTTTCTTGTGCAGGATCGTATAGTCCTGTTTTCTCAGGATAGCCGAACTTCAGTGGACGCTTTTGCTGTTCGCTCATAACAAGTTAAGTCTCTTTGCTCTTCGCAAGATAGGGCTCTCATTCCGCCNATGATTCCCCATCCNGTGATGGCTGCGCCNCTNGGGNCNGTAGGCATAACNCTATTGGATTCCGCCTGGNAGGACGTNGCGNTTTAGTCAGTTTCCCNTTCATTATTCGTNGCTTATCAGAGCNATGGAGAGGGCCGGTCAAAATAACANCACGGCAGAATATGTCAAGGTTTACGGGGGTTCCCGCCGATTAACGGGCTTGCTCGGTGGCNGATTTTAAGCAGCTTCTTGTTAAAGGTTTGACGATTACGTTCACAATAATAGTNAAATCGTCTGCACGAACTTGATGGTACAAATATAGTTATGAGTGTCGCGGAATGTTTAAAATTACGGCGTCGGAAGAAGATATAAAATCTACCCGCGAATATCTGAAATAGGTTTTGTAACCAGAAAATCGATTAAGGTTATTCGGGATAGNCATCNNCTACCAATTAGTCTAAACGGNAACCCGAACGAAACTGGCTGAAAGGACCAGAAANCAAGCCATACAAGCCAACGGCTAGCTTGCTAAAAACCAGAAGGTGATTTACTCTAGCAGGAGTATTATTGTACAGCAAAAAAATACAAATGCAAACAATTCTCATTTGTATTAGAGAGCGATATAACAACAAAAGAATCAATATTTTAGACAGAATTCCTTTCCTTATAAACGGAGGCGAATGTAACCCGTGAAATCAAAACTGACCCGTAGACGCTTCATAAAAGGGGTAGTAGCCTCTGGTGCTGCGGCTACTACCACAACAGGCATGTGGTATGCAGCCAATGGCCAGGGCCGTCCAGCCGGCTATGTAGAACGTCTCATTCGAATCAATGTAAATGGCCAACTCCGCAGTGTTGATGTCGCTCCTCAGGAAACCCTGGCGTCGACTCTTCGCTANAAGCTTGGCCTGACTGGAACCAAGTTAGGATGTAACCGGGGCGAGTGTGGAGCCTGCACAGTGCTGGTCGACGATATCGCAACTTATGCCTGTTCGGTATTAACTCATTCTATGAAAAACGGCCGAATAGAGACTGTTGAAGGTCTTGAATCACCAAACGGCGACTTGCATCCGGTACAGCAGGGCTTTGTGGAGCAACTTTCTCCACAGTGTGGTTATTGCACCCCCGGGCAGGTAATGGCTGCAGTAGGTTTATTACGTGCCAACCCCAACCCAACCCGAGAAGAAGCGCGACACGGCCTGTCAGGCAATATCTGTCGGTGCGGTTCTTATGACTCTTACCTGGACGGCGTCATGCGCGCCGCTGAAATAGGATAACTATCATGGCATATATGCATATTGGAAAAGATTTTATTCCACCAGATGTGTCGGGCAAGGTCACTGGTCGGATTAAGTATGCAGAAGATTACACCCGCGAGGGGATGGTCTATGCACGATTATTAACAAGCCCCATCCCACACGGTAGGGTATTGGATATCGACGCTTCCGAGGCACTGGCGATGGACGGCGTTTATGGCATTCTCACCGCGGATGACGTCTATCCTGATGGTGAACCACAAAGCACCGGGCTCAAAATTCTCACAAATGAGCCCACGCTGGTTGGCGAGCCAATCTTAGCGGTCGCTGCCGTTGATGAAAAAACAGCGGAGACTGCTATTGCTTCAATCGCGGTNACTTTTGAAAGGTTGNNNCACGTNATTGATCCGCTGGACAGCTTGGCGGACGGAGGCCCCGACGCTTATAACGGCGGTAATACCTTCGTCTTCCGTCAGGGTTTTATCCAGGAGAANTGGACGGCTGATCAGGTCGCCAGTTTTCGCGCAGGCAACGAACCCACAGCCGAGGCACCGACCGAGCTTTCCTATGGAGACCTGGAAGCATCATTCGCTGATGCAGCCTTTGTTTATGAAAATACGTTTACTACTGCCGGTTATCCCCACATGTCCATGGAGCCACGAAGTGCATTGGCCTACTGGGAAGATGGCAAGCTTTATTTACACGGCGGATCCCAGAGTCTAACCGCTTTTGCGGATGGCATTGCTGGGGTTATCGGCGTTGCNAAAGAAGACTTGGTCTTCGTTAACGCGGCAACCGGTGGCGGTTTTGGACAGCGGGCTCGAGCTGGNAGTGTTCCGATTTACGGAGTCCCGGCCAAGCTGTCTCAGAAAATTAATCGACCGGTGATGATGCGAATCACGCGNGAGGAAGAGTTCACAATTGGTGGTGCCCGACAGGGATTCCAGGGCTGGATCAAGCTTGGTTTCAAGGAAGATGGCACGATGTCGGCAGCTGACCTCTGGATCGTATCCGATAATGGCGGTAAAGGCGGGGGTGGCGATGCGTTCTCTGCAACAAATGCCGTGAGCATAGTTTATCAGGCTGAGGCAGTGCGTCTGCGAGGTGTTTCCATTGGCAGTAACACGGCTCACCGCGGTGCCCAGCGTGGCCCGGGTGAGAACCAGATTGCGGCAATCGTTTCGCCGATTCTTGACAAGGCAGCAGATGAGTTAGGCATCGNCAGNCTGGAAATTCGNAAGATCAACACGCCGCAAAATGGCGATGTTGGGGGTATCCAGCGTCAGCCATTTACCAGTGCCTACATGCCAGAAGCGCTTGAGCAAACAGCGCAACTGTTTGACTGGGAAGGACGTCAATCGCGTCGCCGTCAACGCAATGGCAGCAAGGTGACTGGTCTTGGAATAGGNCAGGGTTATCACAACGCTGGCCGCAGTGGTATGGATGGTATTGTTATGATGGGCGCCGACGGTCGCCTGAAGATTCATAACGGTGTCGGAAACCTGGGAACTTATTCTTACGCGTCAACCTCAAGAGCAGCAGCTGAAGCACTGAAGATGCCGTGGGAAAGTTGCGATATCGTTACTGGTCGCACCGATCTACACCTGCCGATCACTTCACCGCAGGATGGCAGCAACTCCATCTTTACCAATACGCGGACCTGCTGGGGTGCGGCACAAGATCTGCTGGCGAAGATGAAAGAGATTGCTGCTAATGATCTAGGCGGTAGCCCGGATGACTACGATGTATCCAACGAGCGTGTACACCAGATTGCGGATGAATCTGTTGGGTACAGCTTTGCTGAAGTGGCGCAACGGGCAATGGAGCTGGGTGGCAAATACACAGGCGAAGCGGAACTNCCTGAAGACCTCGCCGAGTGGACTCAGATTGCTGTGTCCCGATTAGCGGGCTCNGGTTTCATGGGTGTCTACCACGACCCGGCTCATTCCGGTAATCCTCCCGGTTTNACTGTTACGGCTCTTGAGATCGAACTCGATACCGAAACTGGTAAAATCGAAATCAAGGACATAGTCAGTGTGGGTGAATGCGGTACGGTAATGCATCCGCAGGGGCTGAAGAACCAATTGGTCGGGGGAGTTGTTTGGGGAGTCGGGCTTTCTATGCTCGAGCGTCACCTGTATGACCCGCAGAACGGCCTTCCAGCGAGTACTGGTTATTGGCAGAGCAAAGTGCCAACCTATCTCGACACGCCGGTTAAGGTTCAAACTGGCTGGGTGGATCTGCCCGATCCCGAGAATCCGGTGGGCGCACGTGGANTCGGTGAGCCTACCCAGGGGGCTGTATGTGCTGCNCTGAATGCTGCGATTTCGGACGCGTTAGGNGGNCACATCTTTAACGCCGCTCCGGTAACTACAGACATGATCATTAACCATTTAGCAGGAACGTCAGAAGAATGGACGCCTCTTGCTCAGAACAATTTCCGAGGTTGATATGGTAGCTACTTCACATGACGTAATGCCCGATATTGAGCTTTATCAGCCAACTGATGAAGCAAACGCACTGGATTTGGCGAACGAATTAGGTAGCGATGGTTGGCTACTCGGTGGTGGTCAGGATACGTACGGTTGGTTGAAAGACCGTAATAAAACTCCTGCTGCCATGATCGAACTAACGCAGATCGATGCCTGGAAGGGTATCAAGGAAATCGGCGATGGTATCGAAATTGGCGCAGTAACCACGATTACCGAGATTGCCAACAATCCATTGGTGCAATCCCGTTACAGTTTGCTAGCTGAGGCCGCCAGTAAAGTTGCTAGTCCGCAGATTCGCAACGTCGGTACTCTTGGTGGCAACCTGAATCAGGATGCCCGGTGCTGGTACTATCGCCGGGGCCTGGATTGCTACCGTGCTGGCGGTAATATCTGCTATGCCGACTCTCCAGAAGGACTCAACCGCGAACATTCTCTGTTCGGCGCAAGCCGCTGTGTGGCAGTGAGTCCGTCTGATACGGCACCGGCCTTGGTGGCTTTAGAAGCTACTATGGTGGTGTCCAGTTCTAGCGGCCAACGACTGATTCCGGCCCAAGATTACTTTATCGGTCCCGATCGAGATATTGTCCACATGACCGTTCTGAACGACGGCGAGATACTGACTGCTGTCAGGATACCGAATACTTGGGCAAACGCTGAGTTCTATTTTGAAAAAGTGGCAGACCGAAATGTCTGGGATTTCGCTTTGGTAAATGTTGCTGCAGCAATCAAGGTTTCCGGTGGTGTGATAGAAGACATTAGGCTGGCATGC
>NZNL01000059.1 GCA_002694855.1 Gammaproteobacteria bacterium | reverse complement strand
TGATCAAAGGACATTTCATTGCCGGCATTCTGACTACCCCCTGTTGTCCCCAGCATGATGTAGTCCCGCCCGTTCTTTATCGTGTGTGAATAACTGTGGAAATGACCGTTGAACATGGTATAGGGACGGTTGGAAAGTGCTGATTCGATGGCGGCAAATTCGGGGTCATTTTCCTTAAGCCAGATGGGTTTATGCATGAACAGAAATGTCCAATCTACATTTGGGTGCTCGGCAATAACTTTTAGGAAATAGTCGGACTGTTCTTTTCCCATCTCACCGGTAGTTCTTTCAGGCATTTTCATGTATTTCATTTCTTTTACTTGTTCCGGTTCCATGCTGTCGCGCAATTCTATATATTCAGCGCGGGCTTCATAAATCTCCAGCATCCGGTCATCAAAATAGTCTTCGCTGTCCAGGGCAAGGAACAGGACATTTTTGTAGATAAAGTGATAATACCGGGCACCGTACCGCTCCATCCAGACATCTCGCATGGTCAGGTTTGTCAGATCGTGATTGCCACCTACTTTAAAAACGGGAGCGACGGCTCGGGAGGCCCTTACATCGAAGGATTCCCATTCCTGTCGTAATGTTTCCCTGTTTTCAGTTCCCCCATCGATGAGGTCTCCTACACTGAGGATCAATTCAGGACGCAAAAGAGAAAGCTGTGCCACCGCAACTTCGAACACCTTCTCACGCTCACCACCGTTCAGATCTGAAAATATGGCAAAAGTGAACTTATCCTCCGCATTGTCAAACCGATTATGCGTCCACGGTGTTGGTCTTTCATTAAAATTGTGCTGGAAAGTGGTTGGGACCGTTCCTGAGCATCCCATAAGCAACAGCAGCGCAGCTACAGATATTGTCTTGCGAAATACAATAGTCCTGGTATTCATAAAGCGTATCTCCTATTTGATGTAAATCACCACGGCAAAAAGGTTTTTCAGATATTCAGCTGAATCAATTTGATTCGCCCGGATTTGCCGCTCTTGATGGAGACCCGGGACTTTGTCACTTTAAACTGTTTGGCGATCAGCTCAATCACGGCTCTGTTGGCCTTGCCGTCTTTGGGCGGTGCTTTCACTTCCGCAATCCAGGTGCCATCCTGGAACTGTCTTAGGCTGTTCTCCCGAGCGTTAGGTTTTACCTTCACAAGAATTTTTTTCATCTCACTCATTTCTCAGCAGTTTTTCAGCGGTGTCTAAATCTTTCGGAGCATTCATATTGAAAAATTGTTTCTCAGGCATAGACACCTTATTGCATTCTACGGTTTCGACAAATTGATAAAGGCTGAGTTGGCCATTCGAAATGAAAGCCTCAACGGTATCAGCAAGTCTACGGTGATAAAAGGCGCAGGTCACTTGAAGGTGGGCATCAGACTCGGGAACTATGATATCTTTTTCACTGTCCCGGTTCTCCCAGATTTTTTCAAGGAGACTGGCTGTAATAAGGGGCAGATCGCAGGAGAGCAGCAGATTCCATTCGTGAGCGCTGTTTTTCAAAAGGGTGTGGAGTCCGATAATGGGAGCCTGCCTTTCAAGCTCGTCTTTTAGGAACTGCTTTCCCAAATCATCCGGCTGTTCTTTGCCAATGACGATTCTATTTTCAAAGCGGTTGCAGGCCTTCCAAAGCCGGTTAAGGACGGTTATACCACCCATTTTAACTTTCCATTTAGGTGAACCAAACCGGCTACTCTGGCCTCCGATCAAAATACCTGCTGTGGCGGAGATAAAGTGAGACATTTCTTCAATAGAAAAATACAAAAACCAATGATATACTTGAGTGTGTTTCTGAATGCCAGATGAAATTTGAAACAGGGGAATGGGAACTCGATTTTTTTGAATGTGAAACATTGGAGGACAAAACATGAGTGAGCTTCACGAAGACCATGAACTTGATTGTAAAGGTCTTAACTGCCCATTACCTATTCTCAAAACGAAGAAAGCAATTGATGGTATGGCCGGGGGTCAAATTCTAAAGATGATAGCCACCGATCCAGGATCGATAAATGACGTTCAAGCTTTTACTAAACGTACAAAGCACGAACTTATGGAATCAATCTCAGATAATGGCGAATACATTTTTTATATACGAAAATCTTAAAAGTATTTTGGGACTAGACAGAAAATAGGAGGCCATAATTGTGACTGAAAAAAATGGACAGGACAAAAGAATGGCATTGATTGCATCGAAGGGAACGTTGGATTGGGCCTATCCTCCGTTTATCTTGGCCTCTACAGCAGCCGCTATGGAGATGGAGGTGGCGGTGTTCTTCACTTTTTACGGTTTGACACTATTGAAGAAGGATATTGAGGCAAAAGTAGCACCGCATACAAATCCGGCCATGCCTATGAAAATGCCTTTTGGACCACAAGGTTTTCAGAATTTTGAATGGCCTATGCCGAACCTGCTGATGGGNAATATGCCAGGATTTGAGACCGTAGCTACCTCNTTGATGAAAAAGACTTTCAAGAATAAGGGTGTAGCCACCATAGAGGAGTTACGTGCAATCTGTATTGAGTCGGATGTGAAACTAATCGGATGCCAGATGACCATGGATGTGTTCGGTTTTTCCAAGGATGATTTTNTTGATGGTGTGGATATTGGCGGGGCGGCCACNTTTCTCGAATTNGCCTCTGAGGCGGATATCCAGCTTTTTATTTGATGGCTGGCCTAGGCGTCTACTCCGCTGAAGACTTGTACAGGGATTTAGTTAACAAAACTGATTTCCGCCTTCTTGACGTAAGGAACGAAGATGATTTCATTCGTTTCCAAGTGGAGAGCCCATATTCCTTTGAGATGTCAAACGTTCCCTATATTGATTTTATTGAAGATGAAAAATCTACCCTGGGTAAGATTCCAAAAGATAAACCGATAAAAATTGTGTGTGCAAAAGAAGGTTCGGCTAAGTATGTGGGTGATATCCTTTCCGCCAACGGTTTTGGTGATGTCAGTTATCTTTCAGGGGGTATCAAAACTTGGGGAGACTTGCTGGTTCCCGTAAGAATTAATCCTGTAAGCGACGACTACAGTCTATACCAGTTCATACGTCCTGGCAAGGCTTGCCTCAGTTATGGAATTGTCAATAGTGGTCAGATGGCGGTTTTGGATCCCTCACGCAATATCGATTTCTATAGAGAGTTTGCCCGGTCAGAAAATGCCACCATCACCCAAGTGTTGGAGACACATGCCCATGCAGACCACCTTTCAGGAGGAATTGAAATATGCTCTAATAGCGACGTCGAAATGCTTGTCCATAAACTTGACTTTCCTGATTCTCCTTTCAATTATGTTACGTTGGATCATCTGGAAAAAGTCACTCTTTGTGATTTCGGACCAGAAATGGATGTTTATCATACACCAGGTCATACTGAAGGTAGCTTGACCTACCTCATTGATGGAAAATATCTTATAACCGGGGATACGTTGTTCATTATTTCTGCTGGTCGACCTGATCTAGCAGGGAAAGTGGAGGAGTGGGTATACGATTTGTACAAAACAATTATTTACCAATATGCCGAACTTCCAGGTGACGCCTCAGTTTTACCGGCTCATTATGTCACCTGGCAAGAGACCGATGAGAATCTTTGTTTTTCGGCACCACTGGAAAAATTGAGGGAAAATAATCCAATTTTCTCCCTTACTTCAGAAAATGAGTTTGCTCAGTTCATTTTCGATAATATGCGCGATACACCCGAAGTTTATAATGATATTAAGCAAGTCAACCGTGGGCTCATGAATGTAACAATGGAAGAAGCAGATATTATGGATCTTGGTAAAAATGAATGTGCTGCGAGCCACTATGATAGCGTTTGAACAGTTTTCTTACTTAGCTTTATCCTTTAATCTATTTTTTCTAACTCCGACTTTTCCTGTTCCGGTCCAGGCCGAATACCTTCAGCCTTACATCCTAATTGGAGAAACAGGAAAAAACTTCGATGGTACGGAAGAAGCTATTATACAAAAATTCTTTATGAATGATGTGGAAATACTGGGCAAATACAGGCCGGTTGATGATTCCAGCAGATACATGTTTATTATTACAACGAAACATCTCAAAAAAGCTGCTCGGAATGGCGGCGACTATGGACTATTTCTCGGAGCTTTACACCTTGCTTTGGATATGAAGGGAGATATGGTTTATCTCTCTGTTCCCAATATTGATTATTGGGGGAATATTTATTTGCGAGATGATTTTGAAAAAGTGGGCAAAGCCATTGGGGAATTTAAAGCAGACCTGCCCCGTTTGTTACCAAAGCTGAGAGGAAAATTCATGCGCCCTTTCGGAGCAACAGAGCCACTCACATTGGAAAAGCTTAAAACTTATCGGCATTCTGGACGTTACCCTTCCCGCGATGAAATGATTGAACTTGGGCAGTTTGAGCAACATTCCGATGCTGTTAAGTTTGTGGAAGAAAGTTTAAAGAGCTCCGAAGTGTTGGAAAAATTATACAGGTTTGATGTCATGCGGAAGGATGCCACACTGTTTGGTGTTCAAATTCCTCAGGAAAGTGAAATTGCAGAAATATTGGATCAGGAGGAAAGAAAGAAAACGTCTTTTTACCCCTGGCAAATTGCCGTGGTAAANGGACGAGTCTTTTCACCGGCACCCCTTTTTCAAATCCCCGCAGGGTTTCCCGATATGACCCGCTGGCAGATTATTAAACTCAAAAAATTAGCGAAACGTATAGAAANCTCTGTTTTGGAGTTGGCGGGATGAATCTCGGTTTTCTTATTGATAACCGGAAATGCATTGGNTGCCACGCCTGNACTGTAGCCTGCAAGTCCGAACATGAGGTACCTATCGGTGTGAACAGGACCTGGGTAAAGTATGTGGAAAAGGGGTCTTTCCCNGATACTCAGCGTCTTTTTTCTGTTTTNCGCTGCAACCATTGTGAGGAAGCACCCTGCGTAGAGATTTGTCCTACCGGCGCGCTTTATTATAGGGATAATGGCATTGTCGATTTCGATACTCAGCGGTGTATCGCCTGTAAGTCGTGCATGCAGGCATGNCCTTATGACGCTCTATATATTGACCCAGATGACCACGTGGCGGAAAAGTGTAATTTTTGTGCACATAGAATNGANGTGGGTTTGGAGCCATCCTGTGTGGTGGTCTGTCCGGANGAAGCCATTGTCTTCGGTGATTTGGNAAATGAAGAATCCAACATTTCCCAGCTGGTGAAGAATGAGCCTGTTACAGTCCGGAAAGCGGAGAAGGGGACAAAACCAAAAGTTTATTATATCGATGGTGACAAAGCTTCTTTGGATCCTAGTTCGGCGAAGCCTGACGACCAATACCTNTGGAGTGAACAGTATAAAGGTGTAGGTCATTTTTCCCANTTTGCTGAACAGAAGACCAACGAAAAAGATCCCAAAGATCTGCTCATCCAGCTCGCTATGGAGGCGGGTGCAAAAAGAGAGAACGGCAACTCCCCNGACGAAATTGTTGAAACACTTAAATCNGGTGANGCGCGCCGGGTCTATGACAGNCCCAGTAAAGGTATTTTGTGGGGATGGGAAGTTTCAGCTTATGTCTGGACAAAGGCCATATCCAGCGGACTTTTCTTTATGACTTTTTTCTCCAAACTCATGGGGTGGGCAACATTTTCTCCAGCTGCCGAAATAAACTCCCTTTGGGGTTCACTCATATTTTTGCTGCTTACCACCGTCCTGCTGNTTAAGGATTTGGACCAGCCAAGGCGGTTTCTTTATGTCATTCTACGGCCTCAATGGACCTCTTGGCTGGTGAAAGGGGCCTACGGCCTTGTGGGCTTCGGAGGNGTGCTAACACTGCTTATTTTGAACAGTTATCTGAACCTTATGAACCTCGCCTGGCTTGNNTGGGTAGGTGCGGCCNTGGCTCTTTTTTCTGCTGTTTATACCGCCTTCCTTTTCGCCCAGGCCAAGGGGCGAGATTTCTGGCAGTCTCATATGGCTCCTTATCAGATGGTTATACACGCCCTTCTGGCCGGCGGAGCCGGTGTTGCACTGTTAACGGGCGAGATTTCAACGGGACTTGCTTTATTTATGGCGGGATTGCTTCTTCTTAACCTCGGTATTTTCGCCGAAGAGCTTACTACTTCAAGACTGACTGATGACGCTCGGACCGCCGCTCAGATGATCCTTCGTGGACGGTATGCAGTACCCTTCTGGACATCAATCGGGCTTACCAGAGTCATCCCTCTGATACTTTTATTTGTTGGTGTGACGATCATTCCGATTCAGATTGTTGTGCTGGTACTTCTTGCTGGGATTCTTGTAACGGAACATATCTGGATTAGAGTTCCGCAACTGATAGCTTTGAGTTAACCTATGACAACCAGTCTGAAAAAATCGCTAATAGAAAAGGCTTGCGAATCGCTGGGCATTATAGAGACCATTGAACCAAATTTGGGCGACTTACATGTTTCTGAGGGTGATTTTTCAAAATATCCGCCACCGGAACAGTGGCATGACTGGACGGAATATGACGCTGGTGCCTGGCCTCGTCGGGAAAAGAAAAATTATTCTATTGTTCCCACCACCTGTTTTAACTGCGAATCCGCCTGCGGTATGCTGGCTTACGTGGACAAGGAGTCAGGTAATGTCCGTAAATTTGAGGGAAACCCCCATCACCCAGCCAGCCGAGGGCGCACCTGCGCCAAAGGTCCTGCAACCATTAACCAAATCAACGATGAAGAGCGCATTCTTTATCCTTTGAAAAGGAAAGGGAAAAGAGGGGCTGGTCAGTGGGAGCAAGTACCATGGAAAGTTGCCTTGGACGACATTGCTGGGCGAATTCACAATTCCCTGAAGGCAAAGCGTCACAATTCCGTTGTTTATCATGTAGGTCGCCCAGGACACGAGGGTTATGCCGAACGCGTAATTCAGGCCTGGGGTGTGGACGGTCACAATTCACACACAAACATTTGCTCAGCCGGCGCTCGGATAGGGTACGCTCTTTGGCACTTTTTTGACCGGCCGTCTCCTGATCACGCTAATGCTAAAGCCATTTTACTTATTAGTTCCCACCTTGAAACGGGCCACTATTTTAATCCCCATGCCCAGAGAATTATTGAAGGGATGATGAACGGAGCAAAACTTATCGTGATGGATCCGCGCCTCTCTAACACAGCCAGCATGGCCGATATTTGGCTGCCGACATATCCCGGATCGGAAGCGGCTGTTTTGCTGGCTATGGCGAAGATTATCCTTGATAAAGGGCAATATGATAGACAATTCATGGAAACATGGGTGAATTGGCACGACTATCTTCAGAAGGTCCATCCCGGAGATGCGGTCACGTTCGACAATTTCATTAATCGGATAAAGGAGGAATATGCCGAATTCACGCCACAGTTCGCCGCTCAAGAAGCTGGAGTAGAGGTAGAAAAAATTGTTGAGTCTGCTCGTCACATTTCTGAAGCGGGTACCCGACTGGCAACGCACAACTGGCGTTCAGCGGGAAGCGGTAATTTAGGTGGCTGGCAAGTGGCCCGTTGTCTCCATTTTCTCAACGTTCTTACGGGGAGTGTGGGAACGGAGGGAGGTACATCGCCTAGCGGTTGGAACAAGTTCAAACCGACATTTTTTGATACACCGCCGGCACAAAAGTTCTGGAATGAACTCCAATACCCTATGGAATATCCTCTGGCACATCATGAACTGAGTTTTTTACTTCCACATTTCCTCAAAGACGGCAGGGGGGAACTGGATGTTTACTTCACACGGGTGTTTAATCCTGTTTGGACCTACCCGGACGGATTTAGCTGGATCGAGGCATTACGGGATGAGTCCAAAATCAAATGTCATGTTGCCCTGACACCCACTTGGAACGAGACTGCCTATTGGGCCGATTATGTTCTGCCCATGGGCCACGCCAGCGAGCGCCATGATCTAAACTCCTACGAAACACATTCGGCTGTCTGGATCGCTTTCCGACAGCCGGTTTTGAGGGAGTATGCCAGACGGGATGGAAGAGAAGTTAAGTTCACTCATGAGGTGAACCCCGGAGAAGTATGGGAGGAGGATGAATTTTGGATCGAGCTGTCTTGGAAGATAGACCCCGATGAATCGCTGGGTATAAGAGATCATTTCAAGTCACCGTATAGACAGGGTGAAAAGATCAACATTGATGAATATTATCAATACATTTTCGAGAATGTTCCCGGACTACCCGAATCGGCACAGGATGAAAATCTTTCCCCCTTGGAATACATGCGCAAATACGGTGCTTTTGA
>NZNL01000088.1 GCA_002694855.1 Gammaproteobacteria bacterium | reverse complement strand
GGTGCTGTCCAGTAGTATCCAAGACTTTGGTTGTCGAGCAGAATTTATCGATTGCCTCCGCGATAAATCCTCTGTACCAGCTATTTCGCGCTGCTTCAATTTTGTGTTCACGACTTCCACCGGCGCTTTTTGAGTCAGATACGAGACGACGATAAGTCTTAGCAAGGTCAGTGTTGCAAAATAGTGCGCCAGCTTTGGGCACGCCGTGAGTCAGATAAATTTGACCGGAACTGGTCCAATGACTGGAAAATAGTTCCTGCATCTGATCGATGACATTACTGATCGCAGGCACGAGCGGGTAGCCTGATTGAGCATAGCCAATCGCCGGTTCCAGAACGGTTTCAAGATCAAAAGTACCGTAGTCTCGCAGCATGATCATCCAGGCATCGAAAGCTCCAGGGACGACAGCAGGTAGAAGCCCGGTACCTGGCATCAGGGACAATCCAAGATTTTTGAAGTAACTCACGTTGGCGGCCATCGGTGCAACTCCTTGTCCGCAGATCACCTGCACCTCATCTGAGTTGGCTGCGCTTATGATGATAGGTACTTCACCGCCGGGTCCATTTAGATGTGGCTCGACCACTTGCAATGTAAATCCGGTAGCAACCGCGGCATCGAATGCATTGCCTCCCAGTTCCAGCATTCGCATGCCCACACTGCTCGCTAACCAATGGGTCGATGTGACAACCCCGAATGTTCCAACAATTTCCGGCCGAGTGGTAAATAGTGACATTTGCTTACTCCACGCTTACGTTTGGATGGTCATTTTAAAATTTGGTGGTCGACGTGCTTGGGTTAAGAGTTCGAAAGCATAGGCAATCTCGATCAGTACAGGTTCTTGCCAAGGCCGTGTGATAAACGAGACGCCAACCGGTAGCCCATGAACATGGCCAGCTGGGACGGTAATGCTCGGATAACCTGAAACGGCGGCCAGATAGGCACTTGATCCATTGCGATTGTCACCATTTACCAAGTCGATCTTCCAAGGAGTGGAAGTTGTTGGTACAAGAATTGCGTCAAGTTTTTTCTGGGATAAATGTGGGTCCATTCCATTTGTACGTACCAGTTGTATTGACTTGCTTCTAGCCGATCGATATTCCTGATCGTAGATAGAACATGATGAGTCCGATCTTTCCAGTAGTTCTTGCTGGAAATAAGCCATCACTTCTCGCGAACGCTCTCGGTTGAAGGCAATCAGTTCAGTTAGATTATTTGGAAAATATGGAGGTAAAGCAGATAGGTAAGCATTCAGTCCGTGTTTGAATTCCGCGGACATTACAGTCATTTCATTTTCTCGAACCGCATGTTGTGATGGCAAGGTATTTAGCTCAACGACTTCGGCACCCGCAGACCGAATTACACTAATCGCATCATCAAATACGGTGGCAACGCCATCGGTTTCGACTAAGAATGATCTCCAGCTCCCGATTCGCTTGTGTTTAAGACCGGCTGGATTAAGGTAAGGGGTATAGTCCGCAGAAGTCGCACTTTGCGAGGAAGATGTTATAGCGCCCAGAATTATTGCTGCATCGGTGACCGTTTTTGTAATCGGACCAGCTGTATCCTGGCTGCTTGAAATTGGGATAATACCTTGTGTGCTGACTAAGCCGACAGTAGGCTTGATACCGACCAGACCGTTCATAGCGGACGGACCGACAATTGAACCATCCGTCTCCGTTCCTATAGCCCCTGCACACAGACTTGCAGCGACGGCAGCACCTGATCCGGAACTTGATCCGCCAGGGGAGCGGTCGAGCGCATAGGGGTTTCGTGTCTGACCGCCGAGACTGCTCCAGCCGCTCGAGGATCGAGTAGATCGGAAATTTGCCCACTCACTAAGATTTGTTTTTCCCAGTAGTACAACCCCTGCATCACGCAAATTACGCACTACATCCGCATCATTTGACTGGTAGTGATCTTTAAGTGCCAGGGACCCTGCCGTAGTCGGCATGGAATCGCCAGTATCCAGATTGTCTTTGATCATGATCGGTATACCATGGAGAGGTCCGCGGACCAGTCCTTTTGTCCGATCGTGGTCAGACTGCTGAGCAGTCTCGAGTGCGGTTGGGTTATGGTGTAATACCGCGTTGATGTGAGGATCGAGGTGTTCAATTCTTGAGATATAGGCTTCGGTCAATTCCACAGAAGACAAAACCCTATCCGACAATGCGCGAGCAATCGTTGTAATGTCTGCGCTTTCTAGGTCGAAATCCACAGTCAGTCGACCACTGTTGATTCTCGTACATCTAGGAAATCTCGTAGTGTGTCGCCGAGGAAATTGATCGACAAAACTGTCAGCATGATGGCCAATCCTGGGAAAATTCCTAACCACCAGGCGCGGGAAATAAAGCTTCGGCCGTCAGCAAGGATCAGACCCCAGGTCGGTGTAGATGCGTCAACCCCCAGGCCCAGAAAAGAAAGACTAGCCTCGCCGAGTATTGCATATGAAATACTAACGGTCGCTTGAACAATAATCGGTGCTGCTGCATTAGGAAGGATATGGCGCCACATGATCCGTATGTCCGATACACCCACGGTGCGAGCGGCTGCAACGTATTGTTCTTCTTTGATTGATAGCACCATGCCTCGCGCAATCCGGGCAAAATCGTCTACAAAAGCGAGAGAAATTGCCACGATGACGTTGGATAACCCCGTGCCAAATACTGCGACAAGATAAACGGCAATTATGAAATTTGGGAATGCCCACTGTAAATCGATGTATCGCATAATGACATGGTCTACCCAACCTCCTAGATATCCAGCAAGTACTCCTAGAATAAGCCCAGCAATAAGCGCTATAACCACTGTCGATATTCCGACAAAAAGGGACACCTGAGTACCAACGATGATGCGGCTCAGTAGATCTCGCCCTAAATCGTCAGTACCCAACGGGTGTGACCAGCTGGGTGGCTCCATCATGTCAAACGCCATGTCGCTAGGGTCGTAGGGAGAAATTACGTTGCCAAAAATTGCTGATATAAGGAAAATTGTCAAAACGACAGAACCAACCAAGGCTTTTTTGTCCCTCCACACTAACGTTCTAAGTTGAGCGAACCCCTGTCGCCCAGGCATTACCGATGCCGATGAAGCAATGGTGGAATTACTCATTTCTCGTATCGAATTCTTGGATCGATGATTGTGTACAGCAGGTCTACAAGTAAGTTACTGAATACGAAGATACCCGATACCACCAAAATGGTACCTTGCACTAACGGATAGTCTCGATTAAGAATTCCTTGGATTAATAGTCTCCCGAGGCCTTTGATAGCAAATACATTTTCTACTACAACTGCGCCAGCCATTAGCAGAGCGAATGCAATGCCCACTACAGTAACCACGGGAATAAGTGCGTTTGGAAACGCGTGATACATTGTTAGAACCTGGCGGGATAATCCTTTTGATTTTGCGAGTCGCATGTAGTCTGTTTTTAACACTTCGATCATTGCGGAACGGATCATTCGGGCGATGATGGCTGAAAACCCAGTTCCAACAGCGATAGCTGGCAGGATGAGATGGGAAAACCATGGCCAAAAACCTTCGGCAAGGGGTACGTAGCCAATTGCGGGCAACCAATGCAGGTTGGCTGCGAAAAATATAATCAGTAGAATGGCAACCCAGAATTCAGGCATTGAAAGCCCTATAAAGGCAAAAATAGTGACGGCATAGTCGGCCCCAGTGTTGCGTCGGGTTGCAGCGATAATGCCCGCCGGCACTGCAATCAAGATTGCGAGAAAGAAAGAGAGTGCGGCAAGCGACAAAGTTCTTGGCAGCGCTTCCGCGATAAGTCGTCCAACGGGCTGATGGCTGCCGTAAATTGAGAAGCCAAACTCTCCATGGAGTATGTTCCACTGCCATGTGAAGTACTGAATATATGCAGGCTGGTCAAGGCCAAATTTTTTTCTCAGTTCTTGAGCCGCGGCTGGGTCACCGGTATCAAAGAGCATTGCCTCAAATGGGTCTCCAGGCACAATTCGCATCATAAAAAATACCAACATGGCGACTACCCACATGACAAAAATAGCCCCAATCAGGCGACGGAATAGATAACGCAGCACTGTGTTGAAACGGCCCGATTAGTTGAAAATGTGAGGCTCTCCTTAGAGAGCCCCACAATTCAAAGGATTACGAAATAGTGGTCCGGTCCAGATCGACTAGACCTGGTATACGGCTGACTGCCGGAAAATTAACCGACTTGTGATGAACCAATATATCCATTGGATGATAAAGAAATACTGATGCTACCTTGTCTGACGTTAATCGATCTATTTTGTGTATTAACTCACGCCGCTTTTCGATGTCTGCCATTGCACTTTGCTCAGTAATCAAAGCGTCGACCTCTGGATCTGAGAAAAAGCCAAAAGGCATCTTTTCCTTATCTCGTTTCCGGCCATTGAACTTGGAAGAGGTTTGCATCCAGTCGACGATCCCATCATCTGGATCATAATCTCCACCACTACCAACTCTGAGCATATCAAAGTCCATTTTTTGAAAGTGCTCGAGAAGAACTGGCCAGTCTTTGACCGCTGGCTTAACCGTGATATTGAGATTTTTCTTCAGAATGTTTGCGATAACAGTGACCTCACGCTTCGCGGTTGCTGTGCAGATCAAATGTAGTTCCGGAAAACCCTTCCCATCTGGGTAGCCAGCGTCAGCAAGCAATTGCCTGGCTTCTTCCAGGTCGTATTTTTGTCCACTAGTTTCCGGCAGGGTCTTGTCAAAATAGTATCCCATTGCCGGATTGATCGTGCCGTAAGCAGGGATAGCACGTCCGAACTGTGCTTGCCTGATGTAGCGTTCCCGATCCAGACCTTTGGCAATCGCTAATCTGACTTTAAAGCCTTTCTCTTTCATCAATTCGGAGACNGGCTTGCTGAAGTCGGGGACCTTAAAGGGATCACGCCAGGGGTTCATCCANACCGACTGGAAGCCGGGTCCGGCAATNTCATTAACTACNATATCAGGATTNTCNACNAATCGATCAACCAGNTCGGGTGCGACNGGGTTGCCACCGATCAGCTGAATGTCACCGGCTTCAAGGGCTGCAGCCAGAGGTTCAGCCTCGTTNANAGGTGTNATGATGACNTTGTCAAGTTTGGGTCGTTCGGGGTCATAATAATCTTGAAACTTTTCCAGTACGACGCCTTGACCGAGGGTATGTTCTGTAACCTTAAACGGACCGGTGCCAACAGGTGTCAGGCCATATTGAGCAGTACCCATGCTTTCGATNGCGTTGCNACTGACNATTGTCATNGCGCGGCCACTGGCACGTTCCAGAGTCTTTGTNAGAAAGGAGGCCTGTGGTTTNCCGAGTTTGAATCGGACGGTGTGGGCATCGATTTTTTCTACGGACTCGACATTATTTAGTACNCNTGAATGAATGGANTTNTCTGGATTTTTCGAACGGTTGTAAGTNTAGAGAACATCGTCGGCTGTAAACGGGTCTCCATTATGAAAAGTGACNCCTTGCCTGAGCTTGAAAACATAATCGGTACCTCCAGCAGTCACCTCCCAACTNTCGGCGAGATCACCACGGGAGACAAGATCNGCATCGATATGCGTTAGACCACTGAGTACATTCGACGAGACTTGAAACAGCAGTACCATATTGATCTGGGCNGGGTCCAGAGTNGGNAGTTCTGGTGTGCCCGCCCAGCCGCANCGGAGCGTACCACCGGAAGGGCCTGAAGCTTGTGCTGTACCAGGTGTNAATATTCCAGGTAACAGGCTAGCNACGGAGAGNGTTCCTGATGCTGCCATGAGTCTAAGAACTGTTCGACGCGTCAGNTTGTTGCCTGACATGTCGGCTGCCGTTAGGCCNGCCATCGGNTCAGCACGGTCAAAGTCGTAAGCGTCTCCAAGTTCCTTCTGCAACAACGCATGAGGATCGTTNATAAATTTCTTGCTGGACATTGTTTCCTCCTTTATTTATGGTTCAAAAAAATACCAGCGCAAAGCATCAATGTAGCTCAGGCTGGTCTATCTTTTTGCAGGCCACAAGATGCCCTGCACCAAGATCTATTGTGTCTGGTACTCCNATGCGACATGTATCATCGGCGAGGGGACAACGCGGATGAAATACGCAGCCACTAGGTGGGTTAACCGGACTTGGAATTTCCCCCTNAATTATTTCCAGACGTCGTGTGCGTTCGACAGCGGGATCTGGAATTGGCACGGCTGATAGCAAAGCTTGCGTGTATGGNTGTTTTGGATTNTCAAAAAGNTCATCAGNTTCAGCAAGTTCAACTAATCGGCCCAGGTACATNACTGCAACNCGATGAGAGATGTGTCGGANAACACTCAGATCATGTGCGATGAAAAGGTAGGTCAGCGCGAGTTCATCTCGCAGNTCTTCGAGTAGTTTGATAATTTGTGCCTGNATCGACACATCAAGAGCAGAAACGGCCTCATCGCACAGAATAAAATCTGGGCTCAGCATTAGAGCGCGTGCAATTCCTGTTCGCTGACGCTGGCCGCCGCTCATCTCGTGGGGATAGCTGTCCAGAATTCGTTTGGGTAAGCCACAGAGGTCCAGTATTTTGGCTGTACTCTGGCGGCGTTTCCGCGCATCTTTTTCAACACCGTGTACCAGCAAAGGTTCACCAACGATNTGTTCTACGGTCATGCGGGGNTTTAGAGANCTAAAGGGGTCCTGGAAAACAGCCTGCGCGCGCCTTCGNTAATCTCTTAATCCAGNGGGGTNTAACGTGTCAATGCGNNNACCGTCAAAATGTACAGCACCACTGGTTGGCTCTTCTAGTTTGAGGATGCATCGGCCAATGGTCGACTTNCCGCAGCCTGATTCTCCGACCANCCCAAGCGTCTCACCTCGGGATATCTGAAACGACACATCTTGTACAGCTTTAACATCACCTATACGAGTTCTAGAGAAAANCCCTCGGGATCCAGCGAATGTTTTCTTTAGGTTCTCCACTTTAATAAGTGCAGTTGAAGCAGAGTATTCGTTTGGAGANTGTTCGGTCATGCNGTGGATTCTTTAAGTCTTTCGTTGCCATAGAGACAAGCAACNGTGTGAGCTCGTCCTGCTGAGATNAACGCTGGTACAGAATTAAGACAATCTGATTGACTGATATGGCAGCGTGGCTGAAACGCACAGCCCTCTGGAAGATCGACTAAGTCCGGAGGATTTCCTGGAATTGGGGTGAGGGGTGAGCCACGTGGTGAATCTAATCNTGGTACTGACTTCAACAAGCCGTATGTATAAGGGTGCCTAGGATTAGCATAAATAATCTCAGCATCCGCATTCTCTACTATCCGTCCAGCATACATGACGTTCACACGATCGGCATAGCGTGCGACGACGCCCAAGTTGTGGGTGATAAGAACTAACCCCACATTCATTTCTCGGCATAATGTCTGCATTAGTTGAAGAATCTGCGCNTGGATAGTGACATCAAGCGCAGTCGTGGGTTCATCTGCAATTATGACTTCNGGGTCGCAACTCAACGCCATGGCAATCATGACTCTTTGGCGCATCCCACCGCTGAAGTGATGAGGATATTGGTGGAGTCTGTCCTCGGCTTCAGAAATACCGACTCGCTTTAATAGCTCAANNGCACGTTGGTTTGCTTCGTTTGTATTAAGACCAAGATGTAGTTTCATCTGTTCGGTTATTTGCCGACCAATTGACAGAACNGGATTGAGTGATGTCATTGGTTCCTGAAATACCATGCTTATCTTGCGCCCTCGAATATATCTAATACTGTCTTCGGAGAGTTGCAGAAGGTCCTGATTATTGAAAAGTACTTCTCCACTGACGATACGACCTGGCGGTGTCGTGATCAGTTGCAGGATAGATAAGGCGGTAACTGATTTGCCACTNCCGGATTCACCAACGATGGCTAGAATTTCACCCCGTTCTAGGGACCAGGATACGTTAGCCACAGCTTTCACCACACCCATGGGTGTTGAAAACTCAACCGAAAGGTTGTTCACTTCCAGCAGTNNCTGGCCCACTCAGGTTATCCTCCCGGTGGTCGTGTTGATTTAATCTTTCACCCCACATCTAAGTTTGTTATTGTGGGTAAGCATTAGGCGTCGTTCGCGAAGATCTTATTGTCAGCGAACTAGTGTACTCTCTAATATATCTGAAGAATACAACTAAGTTTATTAGAGGGGGCTTACTGTGGCAGCGACTCATACCATTCATTCCAATCACCACCATTTTGGTTGGGACAATTCACTCCAGCCAGTGATGACAGTGGCACCGGGTGACTCGATGGAAATCGATACGGTTGACTCATCTGGTGGTCAACTGACAGTCAATTCGACGGTGGAAGATGTAACGGCACTCGACTTTGAGATGGTCAATCCTGTCACTGGTCCGATCCGGGTCGACGGTGCTGAACCGGGGGATATTCTCAAAGTGACCATCGATCATTTCGTTCCCTCTGGTTGGGGCTGGACGGCCGTCATCCCGGGATTTGGTTTGCTGGCCGATCAGTTTGCGGAGCCTGCGCTACACACCTGGCGCTATGATCCGAATGCCCTGTCTCCCTCGGCATATGGTCCAGGCGGTCGTGTTCCGTTGAAACCGTTTTGTGGAACGATTGGCGTAGCACCGGCGGCTGATGGGCTGCACAGTGTTATGCCGCCGCGTCGAGTCGGAGGCAACATGGACATTCGTGATCTCTGCGCTGGCAGTGTGTTGTATCTGCCGGTAGAAGTGGCAGGTGCTTTGTTCTCTATTGGTGACACCCATGCGGCCCAGGGTGACGGAGAAGTTTGTGGCACTGCAATCGAGAGTCCGATGTCTGTGGGCCTGAGCTTCGAACTGATTAAACAGACGCCTTTGGCATTTCCGCGATACGAAACTGAAGGTCCAGTATCCAGGCACTTTGACCAAAAGGGTTACCAGGTCACAACAGGAATTGGCGTTGACCTGATGCAGGGGGCCCGGGATGCCGTGAGTGGGATGATCGATTTATTGAGCTCGCAGCAGGGTGTCTCGGCCGTTGAAGCCTATATGCTCTGCAGTGTGTGTGCAGACCTCCGGATAAGCGAAATCGTTGACCAGCCCAATTGGGTTGTGTCGATGTATTTTCCGAAAATTGTATTTGATTAAATCACCGGCTGGCTGCTTGACATGACTCGACCGGCAGTCACAACAAAAGACGCCCACCGAAGTGGGCGCCGTGATTGGTTATCCCAGTGAACACTATCACGGGATAGGGTGCTGATCTTAGCTCAGGAGGTT
>NZNL01000087.1 GCA_002694855.1 Gammaproteobacteria bacterium | reverse complement strand
AGGTTCCATATACCCGCTGCATTCAGAGCCTGATACGCAAAAGCAGGAGCGCCAGCAACAATACCATCGAAATCATTGGGAAAGCGCTGTGCTTCCATCAAGCCTTGACGCCCTCCTTGGGAGCAGCCTTCGAAATAAGAATATTCAGGCGCCTGGTTGTAGAATTGATTGACCAGATACTTACCGGCCATCACCGTCAGGTGAACGGCCCTATAGCCAAAATCGATCTCTGCTTGGCGATTGTTCCATGCGAATGATGCACCAGACTCGACGCTGTTATCATGGCCCATGTTGCTGTTGGTTACGGCATAGCCTTCAGCAACGCGATGATTGGCATAGTCTAAATCACCGTCCTTGCCNCCGTCTCCCCATTGTAGAAATCGGCCGTTCCAGTTTTCGGGCCAAGGCAACTGGGCATGGAAATGAATTGCCGGAGCTATGATGCCCCGCACGTAGCAGTAGGACTCTTCTGNTAGCGGGTTGGACCGGATNCCAGCGGAANTGATAGTAAGGTTTCGGGCATAGAGTAGCGCTTTGCAAGCCTGTTCCTGAGGCTGATCGGCTGGCTGAGCTAGTAGTGAGGGCGATCCNGAAACAAACAAAAGAAGAAAGACAATAGGGCTGTAAAACCGTAACATGGGAACACCTTTAGTTTTGTAGGTTGGCCTTTTGAATTCTAAAGTCCCACTCTATCATTGAAGCCCATCTATAGTAAAAAACGTGTGTGGACGCTTTAACCTGANCGATAGTCCAGAAATTCAGTGGCTCTGCAAGACACTGGGTATCAGCCTATTCCCCCAACATGAAAATCGCGACATTGCTCCCGGTAGCACCATTGCCATCGTGCACAACGTTAGCGGAGCGCGCCAGGTGTCGGATGCTATCTGGTGGTTATTGCTGAATCATGAAACTCTCAAACCGGACTATAAGTACGCCACTTTTAATTCCAGATACGATAAGTTGTTGCAGAAGAGATCGATTTCCTACCTCCCGTACCGTGAATCACGCTGCATCATCCCGGCCAGTGCTTTTATAGAAGGGCTAGGAGACAAAAAGACCTATCATAAGATTGAATTGCAGAACTCTGCCATTGCCTTTGGTGGCCTATATAAGGAGTATTTTAACCGCGAAACCGGAGAAGCCGTTTACTCGGCTTCGATTATCACGTTGCCGCCGTTGCTTCCGCAATGGAAGNAGATCCACCCCAATTCGATGCCACTTATGCTGGATTTCGAGGATGAGGAACTGGTAGCCAAGTGGTTGGATCCTAATTTCCACGAGGTTGAAGAATTCAAAAATCTATTGGTTAGCCATGTGCAGAAGGACATGGTTATTACTAGAATTGGCAGGCCCAGTAAGTGGAACCCTATTGCTGACAGTTTCATCATTAGAAGATAAAAACGGGATGAATCGCATGAACAAAAACAANGANAACAACAAGAACAATCGCTCAAGATTAAATCGAAGGGAATTTCTTTCCACTGCGGCGATACCCGTCGTTGCCGCTATGGTGCCAGGTAGCGTGACAGCCCAACAACGTGAATCAACGTCTTCGGGCAGCGGTCGAATTCGTATAGGTATAATCGGTGCTGGTTCTAACGTGCGTGCTGTTCAGATACCGGGCTTTAAACGTATTCCAGCATGCGAAGTGGTTGCCGTTGCCAACCGAAGTCTGGCATCGAGTCAAGCTGTGGCCGATGAGTTCGGAATCTCCAAGGCTTATTCTGACTGGGAACAATTGCTAGATGATGACGAGATTGATGCTGTTCTTATCGGGACCTGGCCTTATATGCACCGTGAATTAACGGTCGCTGCATTGGAAAGCGATAAACACGTACTTTGTCAGGCCCGTATGGCTAATGATGCGGAAGAGGCGAGGCAGATGCTGGTCGCTTCGCGTCGCTATCCCGGTCTCATTTCACAGTTGGTTCCGACGTCGACAAGCTATGTAATCGACAATATTCTGAAAAAGCTGCTGGCAGAGGACTTTGTCGGTGAGGTGCTATCGGTAGAAGTGCAGCGCCTCCAACGCTCATTTGCTGACTACAATGGTGAGCTGGATTGGCGCCATAACAGCGAATATAGCGGTCTTAACGTGTTAAANCTCGGTTCAACCTATGAATCGATGATGCGGTGGTTCGGCCCTGGTGACAGAGTAATGGCACAAACAAAAACCCATGTCCCAAGCCGGCGCGATGCCGGTGACAACTCGATAGNTGTTAACCTGCCAGATCACTTGGATGTACTTTACGAACTAGATAACGGAGCCCAAGTGCATATGCGGTTCAGTGAAACAGCCGGTTTATCTTCAGGTAATCAAACTTGGATACACGGAAGCGAAGGAACAATCTTCGTGGACAGTTCACTAAATGTGTTTGGAGGCAGGANAGGAGAGACGGAATTGTCACCTATGGCAAATCCTATGCAGGAGCAAGCGGTCTATAGGGTTGAAGAAGAATTCATCAACGCCATTCTCGGGCGGGAAGAAATCGCTATGGCGAGATTTGAAACCGGGTTGCAGTACATGGAATTCACGGAGGCTGTGCACTTGAGTGCGCAATCAGGCGNNGNAATAGCTTTACCTTTCTAGGTGGCGAGCCAGAGCAATAGAGCACAGANTAGTGAGATCAACTGGCTAACTCGGTCAGTGATAGCAAATAAAACCNGGTCTTCATCNAGTTTGCCTTCACGAGACTGTTTCCAAATGCGTACTAACAANTAGAACAACAGNGGGCAGATTAACCAGAGGACANTTGGTGAGCTGTAGAGACGTGTNGTGTCGGGGGCTGNAGTGTAAAGCGCGAAGGTTAACACGGCAAAAANNCTGGAACNGCCGCCGATTANCGAGAGTAGCCCGNTATGCTTTTCGGAATAAGCACGACCTTCTGTNTCCGTCTTGTTAGANTTTTCNAGATTAACCANTTCTGTAACACGTTTCATCATGCCTAGTCCCAAAAACAGGAACAGGGAAAATGCGATTAAAAAGATAGTGGTACTTATCGAAACNGCGGCAGCGCCCGCCACTATCCGCATTGTGTAGAGAATAGCTAGGGTAACCACGTCGATTAAAAAGAGNNTTTTCAAAAAGAAGCTATAAAAAGAAGTAAAAACCCAGTACAGNAGAAGTATTTCTAGGAAACTCCTGGGAAGCAGATANCCTACCGCGAATGCGGACAAAAGGAGCGCAGGCACCGCCAGGAAGCCAACCGATAGCGGTAACTCCCCTGAGGCAAAGGGGCGCCTGTGTTTGCTGTGGTGTTGGCGGTCGCTATTCAAGTCCAGCATGTCATTGAGCAGGTAGACACCAGAGGCACAGAGACTGAAACTAAGAAATCCAACTGTTGCCTGAAATAAAAAAATTGGTTCGTTGATGCGATGTGCTAGTAATAGCGGCACGAATAGCAGAAGGTTCTTGAGCCATTGGTGTGGTCGCATGGCCTGCCATAATTTNTGCGGTATTGGAGCGGGGGTATCGAANCGNAGCACTGTGGCGTTGTCTTCATGTAGTCTTCGCGCCATCGACTCNTGGCAATTAACCATGACCACCTCTTGCGCATGACTCCAGATTGGCAAGTCAGCNCTGGAATTTCCGGCATAGGCAAAAGCGCCCTTATTTAGCTCCCTNATTTTCTTCAGTTTATTCTCNGCTTTNAGATTGACATGGTCGCAGGTGCCAAAGGTGTCATCGAACAATTGGAAATGACTACCGACNTTGCTGACTAGNTTTTGGTTTGAGGCGGAAATAAGNGTNATAGGCCGACCTNTATCTTTTTCTTGCTTAAGAAAGCAGTAAAACTCCTGGTTGACAGGTAAATGATCCAGTTGCATATCGATGCGTTGGGCGACTTGTTGCTTAAGGTANGGACGACCACGTACAAGCCAGACCGGAATTAACAACAAATAAATAAAGTTTTTTCTTATGAGTAAAAGCATAGACTCAAGTGTTATATCAGACTTGAGCAGAGTGCCNTCGAGGTCGACGAACAGAGGGAGGCTGGAGTCAAAATGTGTCACTAGAACTTGATACGCTTAAACAGTAATTCTGGGATAGAGCGCAAGACCGCCATTATGATGCGCCAGTAGCTTGGCACATAAACCGTGTGGCTCTTACTGTCGATACTGTTGACTATTTTGGTTGCTACTAATTCCGGGGCCGTCCAGAGCAGGCCTTTCTTGAAGTGTGCTGTCATAGGGGAATCCACGAGGCCCGGGCGAATATCAACTACGTGAACATTAAAAGGATGTAATTTGCCGCGTAAGCCCTGCAAGTATGTCGAAACCATGGACTTGGCNGCACCATAGACGAAATTAGGTTGCCGNCCTCGATCACCTGCCACCGAGGTAATCACNGCTAGGATTCCATGTCGCTGATCTTTCAATTTTCTGGCCAACAAAGTAAGAAGGGAAACCACGCTGAGNCCGTTTATGGTGATTTCCTTTTCTGCTATTTCGTAATCTAATTCACAAGCTTCCTGATCCGGCAGTGAACCGTGGCAGATTAGAGCAACATCGATGTGTTGCAGAAAATCATAGGCTTGTTCAATGGCGTCCTCGTGTTCCTTCTGCTTGGTTACGTCGAGTACCCGCCGTCCGACGGGACCGGTGCTTCGTATTTGCAGATCGCACATTAATTCTTGCAAGCGTTCTTCGTTGCGTCCGATGATAAACAGTTCCGCGTTGCGGTCCGCATACAGTCGAGCTGTCGCTTTTGCGATCGCGGAGGTGGCGCCTATGACAAGTACTTTCATGCCGATTCATATTGCTCTCGGTTTAGACCGAGGCACGGGTCCCGCTCTAGGTAATTTGCATTGTATACATGGGTGTCAGGTTAATCCTATTCGCCGGGACTGTAACGATGTAAAAACGGTTGAAGGATCGATGCGGTCTTTAATTTTTCGAAACTCCTCCCANTCNGGATAGCCNGCCTTAAATGTTTCCTCACTCATTCGAGCATCTTTGGCTAGATAGAGGCGGCCTCCATAATCAATGACAACTGAGTCCAATTCATCTAATAGAGGGAACAAAGTTTTTTCCTGCTTGAAGTCTAAGGTCAAGGTGTATCCTTCTATCGGGAATGACAATAGATTTCTATTTGCTCCCCCAAATCTTTTCAGTACTGCAAGGAACGATCCCTTTCCCGCCCGAGACACTCTTTTGAGTATTTCAGTCAGTCCTTCGAGTGCAATACTATCCGGCAGAACGAACTGNTATTGTAGAAATCCCCTCGCTCCATAAAGGCGATTCCAGTTGCCAATGTTGTCTAGCGGGAAGAAATAGGCATCGTAGTTTATCGTGGAGNTTTCGCTACTNTTTTTATANATATTGTAGAGAAAGCTATTAAAAACGCGCATCGTAGACTTNTTCAGCAGAAACGAGGGAGTGCTGAAAGGNACCGNAGGTCCTCGCCGGCTCCTATATTTCAAGTCGCCTTCCTCAGTATGCTCGCCTACGTGCAGCACGGATCTTCCCAGAGATTTACCTGCAGACAGACAATCCAGCCANGCCACGGAATACTTTTTGTCGTTGTGTTCTTCGATCAGTTCAAAGCAGTGCTCGAGATTTCTAGCTGGAAGTGATCTCCGGTTAATTAGGACGCTTCTAACCGTATCAAANCGTAGGGTAGCATCAAGGATCACGCCGGTCAGACCCATGCCGCCGCAGGTTGCGTGAAAGAGCTCGCTGTTATCANTGNGGCTACANCGAAGAATCTCCCCAGAAGCAATAGCCAGCGTTAACTCGTGTACATGGTCGCAGAAAGAGCCGTCGCAATGATGATTCTTGCCATGTATATCTGCTGCGATAGCTCCTCCAACCGTGACAAACTTGGTGCCCGGCAAGACTGGGAGGAACCAACCTCTAGGAATGCACATTTTTAGTATTTGATCGAGAGTGATGCCGGCGCCACACTGGATTTTGGTATTGAATTCATCCACTGCGATAAAATTGTCTAAAAACCGAGTGCTGACTACNTTCTCTGCCAGTGCGCTGTCACCATAACTTTTTCCGGCCCCACGCGGAATGCANAACAGATTGGATTCCTTTCGACAAAGTATTTNCTGTAACGCATCCGAGTTGATGGGTTCCAGTACTTTCGCATTGACCCGCGGAAAGCGTCCCCAGCCATTCAATTCCATCAAGATTCCTGTTCCAAAAAAACGTAGCGTTTGTCTAGNTGATACTTTACTACATATCCGATGGACAATCCGATGACGGCACCGAGGTAACGAGCCAGTTTAGTGTCGAAGAGGTAGTCAAAAACTAGTTCGAAACCCCANAAAATTGAAGTGGTTAGTATTCCGGTTAGACCGTAAGTCAAAAACTTGAGCAGGTTTTCGCGTTGGGAGCTGGTTTCAAAGGTGAAGATATAATGCTTATCCAACAGGTACTTGCTTACCCAGCCTACGACTGTGCCAGCGGCCATCGCAATAATTAAAGNAGAAACCCCGACATACAAATGAAGGAAAATTTCCTGGGTCAGAAGGTTCGCCAATGTGGCAAAAACCGCAAATAAAGAGTATTTCAATGNTAGGTTTGCGACCATCATAATGTTCAAATTATCGGCC
The DNA here is from genome assembly GCA_002694855.1 of Gammaproteobacteria bacterium. Classification (GTDB taxonomy): domain Bacteria; phylum Pseudomonadota; class Gammaproteobacteria; order Pseudomonadales; family Pseudohongiellaceae; genus UBA9145. The sequence continues at coordinate 4,219 of NZNL01000087.1, read as the reverse complement.
ACTTAGGTGGGACTGTGATGCGTCTGCGTGCCTGAAGCTTGTATAATCTTTTTCTTTAACCATCATTAGCAAGCTATGACTGACCTCAGATCCTTTGCCATTAATCTTGCCCGGGAAGCCGGGCAGCTCATCGTCCATTATCGCAACATTGAGAGCGTGAAACGCGAATTCAAANATGGGTTGGAGATGGTAACTAATGCTGATCTTGAAGCCGACCAACTCATTCGCAANGGCATCGCGNAAACATTTCCCGATCACTTATTATTATCAGAAGAATCATCGCCNGACCTAGGTAANCTAGAAACACTGGACGCGCCAGTNTGGATCGTGGATCCCATTGATGGCACTGTGAATTATGCACACGGGCATAATCACTCAGCTGTGTCGATTGCCTATTCTGAAGATAAACAGATAAGAATCGGTGTCGTATTTAATCCTTTTACCAATGAAATGTGGGTAGGTGAGAAAGGCAAAGGGGCATTTCTTAACGGAGAATCGATTCGCGTGGCCGAGGAAAAAGAACTGTCCAGGGCTATCATTGCGACAGGTTTCCCNTACGANAAATCNGAGCTTAATATCATGATAAGGNGAATCGAAGNNGTGCTNAAAACTTGTGCTGACATTCGCCGGAATGGNTCAGCTGCACTAGACATCTGTTGGGTAGCGTGTGGACGTCTAGATGGTTACTATGAAAGCCTCAGCGTATGGGATTTTGCAGCGGCGCGTCTAATTGCTCTTGAGGCGGGAGCAGAATGTGGGCATTTCGGATTAGTTCCCGATGGTGCCGATCCACAGTTTTATGACCGCAATCTGTTGATTGCCAACCCAGCGATTTACCCCAAATTGCGGGCATTATTACGAGATGCCGATAGTCAGATAGATTCGTAATATCATTGAGTTAAGCCAAGGTATCTTTGCGGTAGGCCGATTCAGTAATTATTGACTGCCCAGGCATTAGCTCGTAGGCTTGGAAATCAAGAATTTAGTTCTGATTAGGCTATCTGTTCTGGGTACCCTGATTTGTCGGCAGGCTTTGTAAAATGAGGCCTACAGAGAATAGATACATAGAATTAAGGATTAAGGAGAGTCGCGTGAAGAAAGTAAGCATTTTTTGTATTTCCTTGTTGCTTGTTCCTGTTTTCGGCAGTGCGCAAGAAAGAGTGGGGGATTTTTCACTGCTGGACCAAGAAGGTTATCACCATAGCATGAGCTGGTACGATGACCATGCAGCCATAGCATTGCTCGTTCAGGCCAATGGCAGTGATGCTGTCGCTGGCGCACTAAATGACTTTGATTCGCTAAATTCTGACTATAGCAGCCAGGGCATCGAATTCATGATGATCAACCCAATGGGCAATCTTAACCGCGAGGCGGTTAAGGTTCAGGTAGAGGAATATGGGGTTGATATTCCTGTCCTTATGGATGATGCCCAAGTTATTTCAGAAGCGTTGGGTATATCTCAGGTCGGCGAAGTCCTTCTTTTTGATCCAAAGAAATTCACTGTTTTGTACAAAGGACCTGTGTCTAGCGCAGAGCAGGCTATCAAAGAAATCCTGGCCGGTGATGAAATAAGCAATTCACTAGTCGCGTTTTCTGGCGAAGTTGTGACATATCCACAAAAATTGGCTGTTTCTTATTCGGAAGATGTGGCACCAGTAATAGCAGAGCAATGCGCAACTTGCCATCGAGACGGTGGAGTGGCGCCGTTTGCCATGGATAGCCACACTATGGTTCAGGGCTGGTCTCCCATGATTCGTGAAGTGTTGATGACGCGTCGCATGCCTCCGGGCCAAATCGATGGTCACATTGGTGAATTCATTAATGACCGACTGGTTGATGATCAGGATATTCGCAACATCATAGCTTGGGTGGACGCTGGCGCTCCCATAGACGGAGAAGCAGATCTCCTTGCTGAGCTTACCTGGTCTGAATCCAAGTGGGCTTTTGGTGAGCCCGATATTGTTCTCGATATCCCGGCTACTACGGTTCCTGCTACTGGGAATGGGGTTTTCGTGAACACAGAAGTGTTATTTGATATTCCAACGGACCGTTGGGTACGAGGCAGTCAGATTATTGCCGGGGACCGATCGGTACTTCACCATACAGTTAACGATCTGCAGTTTCCTGAAGAAATTGGGCAGCAGCGTCGTTTTCTCGGTAGCAGTAGTCCTGACAAAGCTGATATTACTGCCTACATCCCAGGAGATACTCCGGATTTAGCTCCTCCTAATACGGGTGGGTTACTTAAGGCTGGTTCACTTCTTAGGTTGAACATGCACTACACGCCTAATGGTCGTGAAACAGTGGACAGAAGTCAGGTAGGAGTTTGGTTCTATCCGGAGGGTGAAGTACCGGAAGAACGAATGTCAGGGAACTGCGCTTGTGTATTCCCAAATACTTGGACAACTATCCCCGCGCATGATCCGGCTTTTGAGCAAACCGCCAATATAGTCATCAGGGAGGATGCGCACATACATAGTTTTCTACCTCACATGCATTTTCGTGGGAAGAGGATGCGTTTCTTCGCTGACTATCCAGACGGTTCTACGGAAGAACTAATTAATGTCGCCAAATACAACTATAATTGGCAGCTCAGCTATACGTATGAGGAGCCAAAATTTGTCCCCGGCGGAACGAAGATTACAGTTGTAGCGGCATGGGATAATTCTTCACAGAACCCAAGTAATCCGAACCCAGATCGTAACGTAGACTGGGGCAATGAAAGTTGGGATGAGATGTTTTTTGGCGTTGTTAACTGGAAGAATATTGATCAGGGCGGTGAGGACTAGTTAAGAAACAAACTAACCAGTTAACGAATACAAGGAACCCGATCGTTTGTGAAAAACGGTCGGGTTTTTTATTGCCCAGAACTGATTATAAGCTGGCCGATATCTATCTAGATGATGCTAAAAAATTTGTTGATAAAGCCTAAAAGCAACCTCTATGTTTGCCTCTATAAAATTTCGAAAATATCGTAAGCAACTTTACCCTCGATCTGCTTGCTCTTGCCGACACAAACGATATGGTTTAGCCAATCATATTTCTCAGAGGCGGTATTAAACACCGGTGTTACTCGCCAGTACAGGCCATTGTCATTGCGTGCGACGACACCTTTGTAGGTCATATAAATAACGGCACCATCGTCGGTGTCCAGCGTAATACGCACATCCAGGCTACTGTGTCCGGATACCTGGGTGATCCAGTCCGCGCCCCCATCGCGCACGGTTCCTTTCACGCGAGGACCAGAGAAGGAGCCGCCGGTGACAGGCGCGATTCTTGTGTGACCTGCATCTAGCTGGTCTGCTACATCCAGGGCTAGTTCCATAAGGTAGGTAGATTCCAGCTGGCTGGCTGGGGTTTGGGCTGATGCCATCTTGTTTGCTCCTAGTGTACCAAGTGTTGCCGCCATCAAGGCGACAGCGCTGGTCTTATTGAAATCTCTTCTGTTCAATGTTTTCTTGTTATAAGTCATTGTGTTCCTCCACCAAAAAAATTAGGAATCCCAAGAAGGTTCCTTGAATGTTGTTCTTATGGAATACCTTCGTCAATAGATTATTTATTGTAGCGTTAATTGGCTACCAATCTTTTGGTCAAAGGAACTAAAGTTGTTGCTTTAGGCCTCTGGAGGCCACTATCAAATGGGGTTTAGCTTTTTATCGAAGCGTTTCAAGATCGTCGGTAGATATAATAAATCCAGTATCAGGGCTAAAACTACGATTGGTACCAGCAGTTTTGCTGCCTGTTGAAAATAAATGGTGTTCGCACCAATGAGTATAGTAACCCCCAGTGCCAGAACTAGTGTTGTGATGGTTAACGCAGGGCCCGCCACTCGGATGGCTTGGTTTATGGAATGGGTCTTACCGGAGCCATTACGACGACCTTCTAAATAATGGCTCAAAATATGCACCGTATCGTCTACTACCAGACCAATACTGATACTGAACAACATCATCACAAAAGGATCCAACTGCCCGACAAATAGTGCCCAGATGCCAAAGACGATAGTAGCCGGCAATAGATTGGGTAAAACGCTCAATATACCAAAGTAGGCACTACGTAACCCGACCATCAAACTCATGGTGATTAGCAATAGGCTCAGACAATAGCCTTGGAGCAACTCTATGGTAACCAGCTCATCCATGCGAGCGAATAAAAGTATGCCGCTACCATGAATAAGTGTGAGTTCAGGGAAATCTTTATTGAACTTATCCGTTATTCG